>DATKEY010000039.1:0-10451 GCA_035544475.1 Candidatus Dormiibacterota bacterium
GGCGCGGTGATAGTCGGTGGGATACCGGTTGTGCAGCGCCGTCCCGGTCGCACCGTCGGATGCGACGGCGTCGAGCGGGGTGTACTCGCCGAAGTCCTCCATCCATCCGTCGTAGCCCGCCGCGAGGATCCGCCCGGCGACCTCGCCCCAGCACGGGATCGCCTCCGCGGCGGTGAAGTCGTACTGGGTCTCGTCGGTGTGCGGGGGAACGCGGCCGCCGGCGTAGGCGCGGAAGAGGTAGGGCCGTCCGGAGCCGTCACGCTGCAGCGCGCCGGCGCGTGCCGCCGGTTCGAACGCCTCCGCGTACTCCGCGCCGACCAGCGGATTGATGTAGCTGAGGACGGCGAGTCCACGGGAGTGGAAGAAGGCGGTGCGGGCGCGCTCCTCCTCCTCGTGGCCGCGGTCCTCACCGAGCGGAAGGTACCGGCAGTGGGTCTCGACGGCCGACGCGGGCGCACCGCGCAGCGCGTCGAGCTGCCATCTCTCCTCCTCCGCGGGAACGTGGTTGGCGTGCCCGCTCTGGTACCAGGGTCCGAAGAACCAGCGCGCGGGGGCGGGCTGCCGCCCGGTGGCGGCGGTGTAGCGGCGCAGGGCGTCGAGCGGCGCCGGCCCCGCGTACACGGTGTACGAGAGCCGGCCGGCCTCGGCCTCGATGCTCCACCGGTCGGGATGGTCGACGCGCAGGCGCACGTAGCTCAGGTCGTCCTGGTCGATCGACAGCCCGAATCCACGCGTCGAGAGCACCCAGGGGAGCGGGAAGTAGGTCGCGTCCGGCCGGTTGCGGATCGCCCATGCCGGCACCGTGTCGGTGAGGAACGGGTACTCGTGAGGCTGGTACGGCCCCTCGCCGACGTAGTTCTCCACGACCCCGCGGTCGAGCCCGACCGCATGGGATCGCTCGCCGAAGCCGAGGAATCGCTCTCCGTCACGCGCGACGAAGCTCTGGCTCACGACCGCCGCACCGTCCACATCGACCCTGACGGCGATGGTCTCGTCGTCGCCGAGACGGATGTCCACGTGCGCGGTCAGCCCGTCGGGATGGTCGGTCGCGAGCACCGCGGACAACCCCTGAGCCGTTCGACTCTCGGAACGCGTCCGCGTCACCCGGTACCGGTCGGCGGCCGGAGGATCCGCGACCTCGACGCGTGACGACCCGACCCCGCTGCGGGGTTCGCACACGAAGCCCGCCGGCGCCGCCTGCTCGAGCACCCCGAACGAGACCGTCCACGGATCGGAGCCGATCGACAGACCGAACGGGCTCGCCGTCACCGCGCCAGCGTACGCGCTGCACGTCCGCTCGCGCGGATCCGTCACGCTTCCGGCGTGAGCCGGCACCTCGTCGTCCTCGTCCTGGCGCTCGTCGTCCTGGTCGTGGTCGGGTCATCCGTCACCGCGGGGGTCCTCGGGGTCGGCGCGCTGCGCCGGAGGGCGCGGCGTCTGGAGATCGAGCGCCGGCGTGGCGAGCTCCATACCGCGGTCGCCAACCTCGCCCGCGTCGCGCTCCCCGACCGGCTGGAGGTGGTCGCGCGCGGCATCGAGCAGCTGCGTGACGAGGGGGTCGCCTCGGCGGTGCGCAGCTCGATCGCGGCTCTCGCATCGGGAGCCCTGAGCGACGCACCCCGGGTGCGGCGGGCGGCGTCTCCCGACGGGTCGCTCACCCTGATGTTCTCCGACATCGAGGGCTCGACCGCGATCAACGAGCGGCTCGGCGATCGCGGCTGGCTCGACGTCCTCGAGGAGCACAACCGGATCGTCCGCGGGCAGCTGCGGCGCCACCGGGGCGACGAGGTGAAGGCCCAGGGCGACGGCTTCATGCTCGCCTTCGCGCGCCCGGGCGACGGCCTCGCCTGCGCGGTCGCAACCCAGCGTGCGATCGCCGCCCGGCGCTGGGAGGTCGGCGCCGGCGGCCGGCGCGCGGGCGCGATCCGGGTGCGGATGGGACTGCACTGCGGCGAGGTGGTGCGGCGCGACGACGATCTCCTCGGGCTCAACGTCGCCATCGCCGCGCGCGTGGCGCAGCAGGCGCGCGGCGGGGAGATCCTCCTCTCCGCGGCCATGGCCGAGTGCCTCGACGGCGACGAGGCCGCCAGCCGCGGCGGGTGCGGTTCAAGGGGATCGCCGACTCCCAACTGGTCTTCCCGGTGACCTGGGCGCAGGAGGGCTGACCCCCACCGATGACTTTCCCGGCCACGGGGCGTCACACGGATGACAACGCCCATGTGATCGAGGAGGTCACCCGTGACCACGGATCGCCGCTGGCGGGCCTACGCCGTGCTCGCCGTCTCCTACTTCATGACGATCGTCGATCTGACGATCACCAACGTGGCGCTGCCGACCATCGGCCGCGACCTCCACTTCGCGGAGTCGAACCTGCAGTGGGTGGTCACGGCGTACGGCCTCACCTTCGGCGGGCTGCTGCTCCTCGGCGGCCGCGCCGCCGACCTGCTCGGGCGCAGGCGCATCTTCATGCTCGGCCTCGTCCTGTTCACGGCCGGCTCGCTGGCCTGCGCGCTCGCGAACACGGATCTCCTGCTCATCGTGATGCGCGGCGTCCAGGGCCTCGGCGCGGCGATCGTCCTGCCCTCGGCGCTGTCGATCGTGATGAACATGTTCGAGGAGGGCGCCGACCGCAACCGCGCGCTCGGCGTCTGGGGCGCCATCGCCGCCAGCGGAGCGACCGTCGGCCTGATCACCGGCGGCCTCCTGCTCCGGTATCTCAACTGGCGCTACATCTTCTTCCTCAACGTCCCGATCGGGACCGGCGCGTTGCTCCTCGCCCCGCGCATCGTTCCCGAGAGCCGCGCGGGCGGCCGGCGACGCTACGACGCGTTCGGAGCGGTCTCGATCACCGCGGGCCTGCTCCTCCTCGTGTACGCGCTGTCGATGGCTCCGCAGGACGGCTGGGCCACCGCGAAGACCATCTCCCTCCTCGCCACCTCGGGGGCCCTCGTGCTCCTCTTCCTCCTCATCGAGGCCCGGGTCGAGGCCCCGCTGATGCCGCTGCGGCTCTTCCGCCTGTCGACCCTCGCCGGGGCGAACGCCGTCGGCCTCCTGCTCGGGGGGAGCTTCTTCGCCTTCATCTTCATCGGCACTCTCTACATGCAGCAGGTCCTCGGCTGGGACGCGCTCCAGACCGGCCTCGCGTGGCTCGCGACCTCGGTGACGTCGGTCGCGCTCGCCGGCCTGTCCCAGGCGCTCGTCACCCGCGTCTCCGCGCGGCTGGTGATGGCGCTGGGGATGGGGCTGATCGGCGGCGGCATCCTCTGGGCCACCCGGGTGCCGGTGCAGGGGCACTTCTGGGGCGACCTCGCCGGGCCGCTCTTCGTCACCGGCGCGGGGACGGCGTTCGCCTTCATCCCGATCTCGGTCGCCGCGCTCGCGGGGGTCGGCGAGCGCGACGCCGGCATCGCATCGGGGCTCCTCAACGCCTCTCAGCAGATCGGTGGCGCGATCGGTGTCGCGGTCGCGTCGAGCGTGGCCGCGAGCCGGCTCGAGAGCCTGGTGCGCGCCGGAGCGTCCACCCCGGCGGCCCTCACCGGCGGCTTCCAGCGGGCGCTGTGGGTCTGCGGCGCCGTCGGTCTCACGGCCGTCCCCGTGAGCTTCCTCCTGATCCGCCGCACGGAGGTCGCACCCGCCACCGCCGCCCACGGCACGGAGGTCGCGGCATGAGGAACCCTCCCCCTCCGCCCGTGACGTACGGTGGTCCGGCGATGAGCCCCTCCGCGACCGACCGGGACGCGTTCATCACCGCGGCCGAGCGCCACCGCGCCGAGCTCACGGTGCACTGCTACCGCATGCTCGGCTCGCTCGAGGACGCCGAGGACGCGGTCCAGGAGACACTGCTTCGAGCGTGGCGCCGCCAGGAGCTCTTCGAGGGCCGATCGACGCTGCGTGCCTGGCTGTACCGGATCGCGACCAACTGCTGCCTGGACGCGCTCGAGCGCCGCTCACGGCGCGTCATGCCGACCGCGGTCGCGCCGCCCGCGGACCCGCTCGCCGAGCTCAGCCCTCCGGCGGAGATCCCCTGGCTCGGGCCGATTCCGGACCGCCTCCTCGACGAGATCGTCGACACCGACGCCGGTCCCTCGGAGCGGATCGCAGCCGACGAGACGATCGAGCTCGTCTTCCTCGCCTCCATCCAGCACCTGCCGCCCCGCCAGCGGGCGGTGCTCATCCTTCGTGACGTGCTCGGCTGGAGCGCACGGGAGAGCGCCGACGCCGTGGGGATGAGCACGGTGGCGGCGAACAGCGCCCTGCAGCGGGCCCGCGCGACCCTCCGGCAGCAGCTCCCCGAGCGCCGGCTCGAATGGCCGCGGAACCCGGCAGCCGAGGCCGACGAGCGGCGGCTGCTCGACCGGTACATGGGAGCCTGGCACCGGACCGACGTCGACGGGATCGTGGCGCTGCTCAAGGAGGACGCGCGCTTCGTCATGCCGCCGCTCCCCGCCTGGTTCCTCGGACGCGATGCCATCGGCGCCTTCCTCTCCCGGTATCCGCTCGCACCCGGTTTCGGACACCACATCCACGTGCCGACCCGCGCCAACCGGCAGCCGGCGTTCGCCGTCTTCCTCCGGGAGCCGGGAGCCGGGGCGCCGAGGCCGCTCGGCGTGGAGGTCCTGCGTATCGAGGACGGGCTGATCGCGGAGATCGACGTCTTCCTGGACCCACGGCTCGTCGCCGCCTTCGGCGTCCCCGCTCCGGGATGAGCGACCCGGCCTGCGCCTTCGTGCGCCGGGTCGTGACGATCGAGCCCGGCGGTGTGCTCGTCTACGACGAGGCCGACTGGCTCGACGCGATCGTCGTCGTCGCCGACGGGGAGATCGTGCTCGAGTGCGTGCGCGGCTACACCCGCCGGTTCGGCGCCGGCCACATCCTCTGGCTCGAGGGCCTGCCGCTGCGGTGCATGCGCAACCCCCGTGCCGTCCCTGCCCGCCTCGTCGCCGTCTCGCGCTACGCGAGAAGCGTTCGCAGGTCGCCGTCCCCGGGGTTCGCCGACTCGCCGAGGAGCCCGACACCGTAGGCCTCCTCGATGGCGCGCAGCATCCCGTAGTGGTCGCCGGGCGTGTCGAGCCGACGACGGCCGCCCCCCGTGACCACGATCGTGGGGATCTGACCACCGGCGGCGTCACCGCAGCAGCCGCTGCTGCTCCCGCCCTCGTCCCAGGTGATCACGACCGAGCCGCGCCGCTGGAACCAGCCCGAGGCCATGACCATCTGCATCTCGCTCCGCAGCCAGGAGTCGGCGCTCGCGTTCCCGCAGTCGTGGCCGTCGTCGCACAGGTTCGGGGTGACGAACAGGAACGGCGGCGCCGTCCCCGACTGGAGATCGGTGCCCAGCTGGGTGTGGGGCACGACCCGCGCGCACTGGGCGGGATTGCCGGTGATCGAGGTGAAGTACATGAACGGGTCGTGCTTCTTCGCGTACCCGCCGCTCGACGCGCCGCCGAAGCACGGCGACGGCATGTCCTCCATGTACGCCCGCCACCCGATGCCGCGGGCGGCGAGCTCGTCCACGAGCGTCGGACCCGCGAACGCGTAGCCGGTGCCGTCGTCGCGCACCCCCTGGTCGCTCCCGGAGATCATCGCGAGGTAGTTGGGAAGGCTCGGATGGCCGACGCCGTACCACTGTGTGGCGGTCCCGTAGGTCGCGGCGAGCGAGTTGATGTACGGCGCGTCCGGCTGGCCGAGCACCGAGCTCGCCTCGCGGTTCTCCATGACGATGACCATGATGTGCGGCGCCGCTGGAGCGGGCGGCGCTGCCACGGTGGCGCGGGCGGGGGAGCTCGTGATCGGCGCGTGTGCGACCGGTGGCCGGGCGGACGGCGCCGGGGCGACGCTCGGCGGCGCTGCCGGAGCCGACGTCGGCGCCGCGGTCGCGGCGATCACCGGGGGCGCGGGAGCAGAGACGGGGGCCACCTCCGCCTGTGCGGCGGTGCCGAGACTGGGCGGCGCTGTCGCGAGGGGCGCGACCTGGGCGGTCGGGCCTCCACACCCGGCGACGGCGGCGACAGCCGACACCGCGACGGCGAGTCGCAGAGCGCTGCTGGTCATCTCCCCCTCCTGACATGCGACGGTGGTGTCGCCACAAACACCGGTGGCGGCGCGCCGCCACCCGCCGAACTCTTGCATGTATATCCTGACGGAACCCTGAACGTGGCTCCACCATTGGGAGATGGCCCCGCCGACCCACCTCGTCTCCGCGTCCACTCCCGCCGGCGGCGACCTCCCCGTCGTCACCCCCGCCGGCCTCGGGGTGGCCATCGTCTTCCTCTGGGCCCTCGCCACCCAGCTGACCGCCCAGGGGATCGCCGGGCTGTTCGGGGGGCTCGGGCTCCACCACGGGGTGGGAGGCCTGCTCGCGCGGCTGCTGCCCGCGGCGCTGCTCTTCGTCATCGGGGAGTCGCTCCGCCAGGGCATCCGGTGGGCACGGTGGGCCACGATCGCGATCGCCCTGCTCGTGACCGTCTCCGGCGTCGCGCGGGTGCTCTCGGTCGCCTCCGGCCACGGGCTCCCGCACCGTGCGGTGTTCTCGCTCCTCATCGAGCTGACCTTCGCGCCCTGGATCGCGCTGCGCCTCAACGCCTCGCGGACCGCCGCCTGGTTCGCCCTCACCTCCGATCCGAGCCCGGCGCGGCGGGCGGTCAGGACGGGGCCGCGCTGGTTCGGCACACTCCTCGCATCGAGCGTGCCCTGGGGCCTCGCGGTCGCCGCCTCGCAGAGCCTGCACGGCTGAGGGCACGCGCCGTGACCACGACCTGGAGTGCGACCGAGAGCGTGCGCAGCGCAGCCGGCCGCGGGTAGTCGACGGCCCGGCCGAGGGCGACGTAGGCGGCGGTCACCGCGACCGCCGGCGCCGCCCAGACACCGACGCAGAGGGCGCGCAGCGCGGCGTCGTCCTCACGCCGGAGCGCGAACCAGCTCCAGAAGGCGATGTCGGCGAGAGCGTCGGCGTAGCCTCCGAACGCCGTCGCGTCCCCACTGCGCCGCGCCACGACGCCGTCGAGGAGGTCGGTGGCGAGGGCGACGACGCCGGTCCATGCGGGCGCCTCGGGGGCGAGCGCGGGAAGATTCGCCCGCACCAGGGTGAGGCGGTTCGGCCAGCCGAGGCAGCGCGGCGCATCGCCGAGCAGGCCGAGATGGGTCACGGCCATCGCCCACGACCCTGCCGCCCACGGACCCGGCCTTCGGGCGGCGACGGCGAGGTGGACGGCCGAGACCTCGAGCAGCGAGCAGCGGTGGTGGCCTGCGTCCTCCCAGGAGCGGTGGAGGCTGGTGACGAGGAACCTCCCCCACCCCCCGGCGGACCAGCGGGACGCCCTCAGGTCGGCGAGCGCGGAGTCGACGAACCGGCGGGCGTCCGCCGGCGGCGCGATCGGCGGGCGCGTCGGCACGCCGCGCAGCGTAGGCCGGCGCGTGGCCTGTGGGCACACGCGTCGACAACCGCGTCCACCTGCTCGGCCGCAACTTCCAGAACACCCTGGAGGTCGTCGAGCGCGAGCCCGGCCGCAGGATGGTCCTCCGGACGGAGAGGCCGTTCGCGGTGCAGGCCACCTTCGAGCTCGAGGCGGCGGACGGCGGAACCGTGTTCTCCGTCGTGCTCGAGGCACAGCCGGGCGCGAGCAGCTTCTTCAAGCTCGGCGAGCCGATCCTCACCGGGGTCGGACGGCGGCGCTTCAAGGGCCACCTCCGCCGCCTGAAGAAGCGGCTCGAGGCCGGCGGCGTCGCACTCGAGAATCAGGAAATCCCGCTGAAAGCAGGAATTTGACGCGGCCGGCTGATGCAGAGGGGGCGCCACGGGTGTGGCGCCCCCGCGAACCGGGAGTTGCGCTGGGGCCACCGAACGTGGTGGCATGGTGCGGGCGTGGCGAGGATGATGGACGTGCACCTCGGACGCCTGCACACGGGAAGGATTCGTGGAATCGCAGAGGCGGGTGGGAAACGAGTCGGGGATGGCGCTCATGCGCCGGCTCGTCGACCGGGTCTTCGAGACCTCGCCCGAGAACCCCGAGGAGGCGGCTCCCACCGACGCACCGGCGCCTGACCCCCGCGGTGCGCGTGCCCTCGCGGCGCGATGGCCGGACGCGCTGCCCGGCGCCGCGACGCTGCTGCTCGCGCTCGCACTCTGGCGCATCGCCGGAACCGGCCTGATCGGCTGGGCGGTCGGCCTGGGGATGGACGACGAGCGCGGCGCGCTCATGGCCTCGCTCATCGTCGCCGCGATCTCCGCCGGGATCGTCGCCGCGAGCACCGGGGCCGGACGCGGAGCGCGGGTCGGCGGCGTGCTCGCCGTCGTCGCCGTCCAGGTGGGACCCTTCCTCGTCCGCGGAAGCCGGACCCACCCGACCGACGGGCTCGCCGCACGGGTCGACGTGCGCGGCTTCGTGATGCAGCCGCTCGGCATGGTCCTGCTCGCGCTCCTCGTCGTGAGCCTCGGCGCCGCGGCCGGGCTGCTGCTGCGCAGCGACGTCACCGCCCTGGTCCGCCTCGTTCGCCGACGCCGCGTCGCCTGGGTGGCGGTCGCGGTCGGTGCCGGGCTGGCCGCGCTCGCCGCCGCACCGGCGATGACCGCGGTCCAGGACGGGCCGATCAGCGACCTCTACGACTACAGCGCGGCCCCGGTGACGTCCGCGCACGACGTGGCAGGCGATGCGCCCCTCACGGAGGCGCACCGTCCCGGCTCCGCGGCGGTGCTCGCGGGGACCGGCGGGCCGTCTGACTCCCCCACCGCGGCCAGCCCGGGCCGGCGATCCGCGGGCGCGTCGGCGAGCGTCGCCTCCGCCTCCGCGTCGACGGCGGCGGCGGGTGGGCACTCCGGATCGATCGAGAGCATGACCGTGGACGGGCGCACCGCCCTCGTCTATGTCCCCGGCGTCTACGCACAGGACAGCAGCCGTCACTACCCGGTCCTCTACTTCCTCCACGGCTACCCGGGGAACCCGGATCAGTGGCTCGGCTCCGGCGCCCAGCTCCCCCAGGTCCTCGACCAGCTCGTCGACGGTGGATCGATCCCACCGGTGCTCGTCGTCATGCCCGACGGCAACGGGACCGCGGTCAGCGACGCGGAGTGGGGCGACACCGCGCGCGGGGACCACGTCGAGGGCTGGCTGACCGGCTCCGTGATCCCCGCCGTCGACGGTCGCTACCGCACCCTCGGGGCGCGTTACCGCGGCATCTCCGGCCTCAGCGCCGGCGGCTTCGGGGCGGTGAACCTCGCGCTTCACCACCCCGACCTCTTCCGCTGGGCGGCGAGCTACTCCGGCTTCTTCACCGGGCGGCGCGACGTCTTCGGCGCCGCCGCCGCCGCGAACACCCCCGCGCTCTCCGCCGGGCGCTTCGACCCGGTCGCGCGGATGCCGGTCTACGTGGGGATCGGCGACAAGGACACCGAGTTCGGCGCCGACAACCACCACTTCGTCACCGAGCTGACCGGCCTCGGCTGGCCGGATTCGCGCTCGGACACCGTCCCCGGCGGCCACGGCTGGGAGGCGTGGCGGCTCGAGATCGTGCACAGCCTGCGCTGGCTCGGCTCGCTCTGGGGCACCGACCTCGCCGCGATGCAGTCGGCGCCTCCGCTCCCGCCCCTGGCCGCGCCGCCACCGCCACCGCCGCCATCGCCGTCGCCCTCGCCCTCGCCGTCGCCGACACGCACCCCCAAGCCGACTCCGACCCCGACGCCCGCACCGACACCGCGGCCGACCCCGGCTCCGACGCCGACCCCCTCCCCGTCGCCGAGCCCCTCCCCGTCCCCGTCGCCCTCGCCGTCGCCGTCGCACAGCCACCAGCGCCCTTCGCCGACGCCGGACACGTCGCCGTCTCCCTCCCCCAGACCGTCTCCCTCCCCCAGCCCGTCGCCCTCGCCGAAGACGACGCCGCAGTAGCCGTCACCCGTGACGGAGCGGTGACCGCGGCGACGCGATCGCCCGACGCTCCCGGAGTGTAAGGGTCGTGAAAGGTAGCCAAACGCAGCATCCGCGCACGCATCGGACAACCGAGGAGTGGCGCGGTGATGAGGGGTCGGGGACGGCTGGCGGGTCTCGCCGTCGCGGTGGCGGCGGTGGCTGCGACGGGGACCACGTCGATGGTGATCGCGAGCCGTGCTCACGGTGCGGGCACGCCGGTCGCGCGCCCGAAGGCGACGCCGGCTCCGACGCCGTCGCCGGCCCCGACGGCCACAGCCACCCCCACACCCGTCCCGACGCCCGCTCCGACGCCCACCCCGACGCCGACCCCGGCGCCCACCCCGACGCCGACCCCTCCTCCTCCCCCGCCGACGCCGCTCCCCGGACACGTGGTGACCACGACCCTCGCCGGCCACAGCGTGATCGTCTACGTGCCCGGCGCCTACGCGGCGCTCCCGACCACGCGTTTCGGCGTCCTCTACTTCCTCCACGGCTCGCCGGGGAACGCAGAGAGCTGGATCAGCGGCGGCGGCATGCCGGCGATGCTCGACG
>DATKEY010000040.1:0-10946 GCA_035544475.1 Candidatus Dormiibacterota bacterium
TTGATCGTGTTCTTCAGCTCGAGGATCTCGCCGCGGACGTCGACGGTGATCTTCTTGGAGAGGTCGCCGTTGGCGACCGCGGTGGTGACCTCGGCGATGTTGCGCACCTGGCCGGTGAGGTTGCCGGCCATCATGTTCACGCTCTCGGTGAGGTCCTTCCAGACGCCGCCGACCTCCTTGACCTGCGCCTGTCCGCCGAGCTTGCCCTCGGTGCCCACCTCGCGGGCCACGCGGGTCACCTCGCCGGCGAAGCCGTTGAGCTGCGACACCATCGTGTTCACCGTGCGCGCGGTGCGCAGGAACTGCCCCTCGAGCTTGCGTCCGTCGATCTCCACCGCCATGGTCTGGGAGAGGTCCCCGGTGGCCACCGCCCCGATCACCCGCGCCATCTCGTTGGTCGGACGGATCAGGTCCTCCAGGGTGCCGTTCACGGAGTTCACCCAGCGCGCCCATCCCCCCCGGGCGTCGCCGAGCGAGATCCGCTCGCCGATCTTCCCCTCCTTGCCGACGACCCGCCCCACCCTCTCCAGCTCCTCGCCCATGCGCTGGTTCATCTCCAGCACCGCGTTGAGGTGGTCCGCGACCTTGCCGGCGTTGCCGTTCCAGTCGAGGGGGAGCCGGGCGGAGAAGTCGCCGCGGCGGAAGGCGGCGAGGACGGAGAGCAGAGCCCGGACGTCGAGTGTCTCGGAGGCCGCAGGGGTGGGCATGGAGGTCCTCCGCGGGGGGTCGGCAGTGGGGTGGAGGGGGAGTGGGAAGTGGCAGACAGACGATACCGGGTCCAGGCGCAGAAGTGACAGCGAATGTGGAGGGTTGACCGCTGACCGGCACGTCGCCTTTCCCGGGTCGAGGCGCCGCCGACAGGATCGTCACCCGGGCGCCACCGCCGCTTCACGGGGCCGGCGTAGAGCACGCCCCACCATGGACGTCATGGAGAGCCGGGTTCGGGCGCTGCCCGAGCGCCCCACCGTCTGCCTCGCGATGATCGTCCGGGACGAGGCCCACTGCATCGCCGACTGCCTCGCGTCGGTGCGCGACCACATCACCCACTGGGTGATCTGCGACACCGGCTCGACCGACGGCACGGCGGACGCCGTCCGCGAGGCGCTGCGCGGCATCCCCGGCGAGCTCCACGAGCATCCGTGGGTGAACTTCGCCCACAACCGCAACGCCGCGCTCGAGCTCGCCCGCGACCGGGCGGAGTACGTCTTCACGATCGACGCCGACGATCAGCTCGTCTGCGACGAGGGCGGCGATCCCTTCGCCCGGCTCACCGAGCAGTGCTACTGGGTCGAGGTCGCCCACGCCGGCACCCACTACAGCCGCGTCCAGCTCGTCCACCGCGGGCTCGCGTGCCGCTACACCGGCGCCGTGCACGAGGTGCTCGAGATCCCCGGGCCGCACACCGCGGCGGTGCTCCGCGGCTGCCACATCCGGTACGGCGGGAACGGGGCGCGGTCGCGCGATCCGCAGAAGTTCGTGCGCGACGCGCGCATCCTCGAGGAGGAGGCTGCGCGCGAGCCCGACAACCCGCGCCACGTCCTCTACCTGGCACAGAGCTACCGCGATGCCGGGATGCGCGAGCAGGCGCTCGCCGCCTATCTCCGGCGGGCCGACATGGGCGGCTGGGACCAGGAGGTCTTCTTCGCCCTCTACCAGGCCGCGCGCATGCGCCACCTGCTCGGGGAGCCCTGGGACGAGGTGCTCGCCGCCCACCTCACCGCCCACCAGTTCCGCCCCTCGCGGCTCGAGCCGCTGCTCCACGTCGCCCGCCACTACCGCGAGCAGGGGGAGCACGCCCTCGGGCACCTCTTCTCGCGCCCCTCCGTCGACGCCGCGTTCCCGACCGACGCGCTCTTCGTCGAGCGTGGGGTCTACGAGTACGAGCTGCCGCTCGAGTACGGGATCTGCTGCTACTGGCTCGGCCGCCACCGCGAGGCGGTGCGCGTCAACGACCTCATCCTCGCCCGTCCGGGTGTGCCGGTCGAGTTCCGCGAGGCGGCGATCCGCAACCGTCAGTTCAGCGTCGACGTCCTCGGCGAGGCGGTCTAGCGGCCGGCTCCCAGCCGTCTCCTCCCGCCTGCGGGCCACGTGGTGTGTCTCGCTGTGGTATTCAGAGGATGGACTCCGGCCCCCATCCACCGCCGGGCCGCCTGAGACGGAGGAGACATCCATGGCCGGCGAGAAGCACCGCGGCGCCCCGAAGAAACAGATGAAGAAGCCGAGCGCCAAGTCCAAGGACAAGGCGGCCAAGAAGCTCGCCTCCCAGCTCGGGACCACCCCTCAGCCGCGTCCTCTGTCCGAGACGACCACCTGAGTGGGCGTCGACGTTCGCGACACCGAGGCGAAGCGCGAGCAGCTCCGCCGTGACCATCTCCGTCCCCGGGCGGAGCGTCCGCGCTCGACGGCGCGGGGTGTCCACCACATGGCGCTCATCTGCCGCGACCCCGAGCGGACGATCCGCTTCTATCAGGACGTGCTCGGCTTCCCCCTCATCGAGGTGATGGAGAACCGCGACTACCGCGGGTCGACGCACTTCTTCCACGACATCGGCCACGGCAACCTGCTCGCGTTCTTCGACTTCCCCGGCCTCGGCCTCGAGCAGGGGGTGGAGGCGATCGGTGGCGTGCAGCACATCGCCATCTCGGTCGACCCCGAGAGCTTCGACCTCCTCAAGGAGCGGATCGAGGACCTGGGGCTGCCGTTCATCGGGCCGGACCGCGGCCTCACGAACTCGATCTACGTGAAGGACCCCGACGGCATCCAGATCGAGCTCCTCCGCGAGCCGCTGCTGGTGATGGACGAGCGCGACCTCGGGGCGTAGGCCGCAGGCGACAGGCGGCTCGCGAACCCCTGTTCGATACATCCTCGGGCGGCCTGCAAACGCAAGTCGGCGCTCCACACCCCGGCTCGGGTATACACGTCCTGCGGAGCGGGGCTGAGAACTGGAGGCGAGGGTCGATGCAGAGCACGATGCAGGATGGCGACCTGATCATCACCGACATCCTCCGGCGCGGGGCGCGGGTCTACCCGGAGAGCCTGGTGGTCAGCTTCAAGGGCGACACCAGCACCCGGGGCAGCTTCGCCGAGGTCGCCGAGCGCGCGGGGCGGCTCGCGGGAGCGCTTCGGCGGTTGGGCATCCAGCCCGGCGATCGCGTCGGCACTCTCTGCTGGAACAACCAGGAGCACGTCGAGGCATACCTCGCCGTCCCCTCCATGGGCGCGGTGCTCCACACCCTCAACCTCCGCCTCGACCCCGAGCAGCTCGCGT
Source organism: Candidatus Dormiibacterota bacterium (assembly GCA_035544475.1). Taxonomy (GTDB): domain Bacteria; phylum Chloroflexota; class Dormibacteria; order Aeolococcales; family Aeolococcaceae; genus CF-96. The sequence continues at coordinate 3,269 of DATKEY010000040.1, forward strand.
ACGTCATCAACCACGCCGAGGACCGTGTCGTCCTGGTCGACGCGTCACTGGTCCCGCTGCTCGCGGCGATCCGGTCACACCTGGCCACCGTCGAGCGCATCGTCGTCATCGGGAAGGGCGACACCGCGGCTCTCGGCGAGGTGCTCGACTACGAGGAGCTGCTCGCGGCGGAGTCGCCCGACTACCCGTGGCCGGAGCTGTCCGAGAAGAGCGCGGCGGCGATGTGCTACACGACGGGGACCACCGGGGCTCCCAAGGGCGTCGTGTACAGCCACCGTTCCATCAGCCTGCACTGTCTCGCCGAGTGGGGTGCGTTCTCGCTGAAGGAGTCCGATCGCGCGCTGGTCATCGTGCCGATGTTCCACGTCAACGCGTGGGGGATCCCCTACACCGCGTTCATGCTCGGCGCCGACATGCTGATGCCCGACCGCTTCCTGCAGCCCGAGCCGCTGTGCCGGTTCATCCAGTCGGAGCGGCCGACGTTCGCCGCCGGGGTTCCCACGATCTGGCAGGGCGTTCTCCGGCAGATCGAGGAGCATCCTGCGGATCTCTCGAGCATGAAGACGATCATCTGCGGTGGCGCCGCGGTGCCGCGCTCGCTGATGGAGGGATTCGAGAGGCACGGCCTGCGCATCATCCAGGCGTGGGGGATGACCGAGACGAGTCCCATCGGCGCGGTCGCCATCCCGCCGCGCGGAGTGCCCGCCGACGAGGAGATGGACTGGCGCACCAAGACCGGCCGCGTCGTCGCCGGTGTGCGGCTGCGCATCGTCGACGACGCCGGGAACGAGCTGCCCTGGGACGGGCAGTCGGTCGGTGAGATCGAGGTGCGCGGGCCATGGATCACCGGCTCGTACTTCAAGGATCCCGCGCCCGACAAGTTCCACGACGGCTGGCTGCGCACCGGCGACGTCGGCACCGTCGACTCGTTGGGGTTCATCCAGATCACCGACCGTTCGAAGGATGTGATCAAGTCGGGCGGGGAGTGGATCTCCTCGGTGGCGCTCGAGACTCTCCTCATCGGACACCCGGACGTGGTCGATGCGGCGGTGATCGGGGTGCCCGACCAGCGGTGGGACGAGCGCCCGCTCGCATCGGTCGTGCTGAAGCCGGGAAGCACCACCTCGCCGGAGGACCTGCGGGACTTCATCGCCGGCCAGGTCGCGAAGTTCTGGGTTCCGGAGCGGTGGGCGGTCGTCGACGAGATCCCGAAGACCAGCGTCGGCAAGTACGACAAGAAGGTTCTGCGTGCGATGTACGCCGACGGCAAGCTGCCCGCCATCGAGCTGGGCGCCGCGCAGCGTCGCTGAGTCGGTCGGGCGGGGCCGAGGCCCCGCCCGATCGCGGTCCCATCGCGCTACCCTACTTGGTCTCACTGGCGGGAACTGGGTGGTGAGAGGGAGGTGTTGCGCCCGATGACGTTGCCGACGTCGCTGCGGATGGCCCGGGCCATCGCCCTCTTCCAGGGTTGGGCGGCGGGTCTCGGCGTTTTCGTGATGCTCGGCGTCGCGGTCCTCGCCGCCGGCGGGCTGCGCAACGGTGCGTTCGTGGCCCTCGCGCTCCTCTTTCTCGCCGGCGACGTGCTGGCCGTCGCGGTCGCCGTGGTCGTCGCGGCGCGACGGCTCGCCGAGGGTGCGGCGTGGGCGCGGCTGCTCCTCGACGTCGTCGAGGGGGTGACCATCGCCGTCGGCCTGCTCGCCATCCTCATGGGGTCGAGCGTCCTGGGACTCCTCGGGGTCCTGCTCGGCGGGGTCGTCATCCTGTGTCTGCACACCCGCGCGTCCAACGCCGTGTTCGCCGGCCAGCCGATCCTCCCCTGGGAGACGCCGCGCTCGCAGCCGCCGGCTCCGACCTTCCCGGTGCCGAGCCTGCCACCGAGGCGGCGGCCGAGCGCGCCGGCTCCGCAGCCGCCGGCGGCGCGCCGGTACTCGTGGGAGGCGAGACCCGCCCTGCCCGCCGCCCGCGTCCCGCGCCCGCCGGACCTGCCCTCGCCGGCCGGCCGCACCATCCCGCCGATCGAGCCGCTGCCGCCGGTCCCGGCGGCGGGGGCGCCCGCGCCGCCGCCGCCGCTCACCCCGCAGGTCGCGCCCCCTCCCGCGGAGCCGCCGGCGACTCCGGAGCCGCCCGCGGCGCCGGTCCCGGCGTGGGAGCCGCGCACACCGGCCCCACCGGTGTCCGCGGCGCTCGCGAGCTCCGCTGCGCCGAGGCAGGGGTCCGCGACGGCCTACGAGCGGCGATCCCGGGCGGCCGCCCGGTCCGCCCGGCAGGCCCGCCCCGGGATGCCTCCGGCGCCGTCGTGGGCATGGCGGAGGGTGGTCATCGCGGCCTCCCTCCTCGGCGCCGTCGGTGGGGGCATGGTCTCCGCCGTCGAGCTCATCTCCAGCGGCGGCGGTCACGTCCCGGTGACCGGCGGGGCGCCGGTCCAGCAGCCGCCGGCGAGCGGCGGGCTCCCCGGGCGCTCGACGGCGCCGCGCACCGAGCGGTCGGAGCCGGCGGCGGCCGGCGGGGTCGCCGGGGTCACGCTCACCCCGGCCGGTGCGTGCACCGCGGGCGGTGCGTGCACCGTCACCGTGCGGGTCGACCTCGATCCCCACCCCGACAGCCTCGTCGCCTGGACACTCGTCGTCGTCGACCGCTGCACCGGACAGCACTCCGAGACCTCGGTCACCGGCATCCCCGCCCCCGCCTCGTATCGCTACGTGATGTCGACCAACCAGGTCGACGTGCCGGCCTGGCGCTCGCCGCAGCTGCTCGCGGTCACCACCAGCCCGGCGCGGGCGAGCTCGCAGCCGATCGTGCTCGGCGGGGGCACCGGCTGTTGACGGCCGACGCCGTCCTGCGCACCCCGGACGAGCGGTTCGCCGGTCTGCCCGCGTACGCGTTCGAGCCGCACTACGTGGACGTCGACGGGCTGCGCGTCCACACCGTCGACGAGGGTCCGCGTGACGCGGCGCCGGTGCTGATGCTCCACGGCGAACCGTCCTGGTCCTTCCTCTACCGGAAGATGGTCCCGGTGCTCACCGCCGCCGGGCACCGCGCCATCGCACCCGACCTCGTCGGCTTCGGGCGCAGTGACAAGCCCTCACGGCGCGAGGACTACACCTACCAGCGCCATGTCGACTGGATGCGCGCCACCGTCGAGGCGCTCGACCTGCGGGGCATCACCCTCGTGTGCCAGGACTGGGGCGGCCTCATCGGTCTGCGGCTCGTCGCCGAGATGTCCGACCGCTTCGCCAGGGTCGTGGCGGCGAACACGTTCCTGCCGACCGGCGACCACGACCCCGGCCCCGCGTTCCACGCGTGGAGGACGTACTCGCAGGAGACGCCGCGCTTCCATGTCGGCGGCATCGTCAAGGGCGGCTGCGTGGGCGATCTGAGTCCCGAGGTGATCGCCGCCTACGATGCGCCGTTCCCCGACGACTCGTACATGGCCGGCGCGCGGCAGTTCCCGATGCTCGTCCCGGTCACGCCCGACGACCCGGCGGCCGGGCCCAACCGCGCGGCATGGGAGGAGCTGCAGCGCTGGACGCGGCCGTTCCTGTGTGCCTTCAGCGACCAGGACCCGATCACCCGCGGCGGCGATCGTGTGTTTCGCAAGCTCATCCCCGGCGCAGAGGGTCAGCCGCACACCGTGATCGAGGGCGCAGGCCACTTCCTCCAGGAGGACCGGGGCGAGCACCTCGCCGCGGTCGTGGTCGACTTCATCGCGCGCTGATCCGCCCGGGGCATCGCGCGGTGCCTCCCCGGTGACGGCTCGGTAACCCGTCCGGGGGGTCGAGAGGACCGCCCTGAGAATGGCCCCGTGCTCGCACTCACCCATCTCGTCGCCGGTGCCGCCCTGGGGATGCTCGACGACGACCGCCGCGCCGGCGCCCTCAAGGGGGTCGTGTCCCACGCGCTGCTCGACGGCATCGGCCACGACGACGTGTCGATCGGCTTTCGCGGCCAGGCGGCGCTCGTCGCGGCGGGCGCCGCGGCGCTGGCCCTGAGCTGGGGACCCGGGTCCGCGGTGACGACCGCCGCGCTCGCCGGCATCCTGCCCGACGCGGAGATCGCGGTCATGAACCTGCGCGGACGGCCGACCCGGCTCCTGCTCTTCCCCTCGCACTGGCAGCGCGAGGGGCGGCGCGGCAGCCACCCCTACCGGTTCCCCGGTCCGGACGTGCCGATCGGCCTCGAGGTCGCGCTCTCGCTTGCCGCGTGCGCCGCGCTGTGCGTGATGGGCCGCCGCCGGCGGTCGAGCCGCCGGTAGCCGGCGGGGCTCCTACCCCAGCATGTCGTCGAGGAGGGACGAGAGCTCGCCGAGGCGGAGCTCGAGCAGGGGCTGATCGACGGCGAGGCGTCGCAGCGCCGCGAGGAGCTCGTACAACCGCGCGGTGTCGCGGGCGCGCTCGCCGGAGACGCTGCCGAGGGCGAAGATGGCTTCGGTCATGGCGCCAGCATGTCACACGTCCGAGGAACCGTCATCGGACGCCACGAACGAATCGGACCGCACGTCGGTTTGGCCCGGCCCTCGGACGCGCGTCCGATCAGCCCCGGCCGTAGACGCGCTCGGGGCTGACCAGCACGACGCAGCGGCGCTCCTCGGCCATGACCCGGTCGTAGGTCGGCCAGTCGTCGTGGGTGGAGCCCGTGGAGAGGAAGACCTCGCGGAGCAGCTGGGGCAGGCCTGCCGGGTCGAAGCCCTCCAGCGGATCGTCGGGGCCGATCAGGGTGACCGGGCCCTCGACGCTCCGCCAGCGGAAGCCCACCCTGAAGGTCAGGGTGAGTCGCGGCCGGGCGCGGAGATGGCCGAGCTTCAGCACCCCGCCGATGGCGACGTAGCCCACGACCTCCTCGCCGGTCAGCGGGTGGGTGGTCACCCCCGCGTTGATCACCGAGCTGTGCACGGTCCCGTCGGCGCGCACGGTCGACGCGACCGCGAGGCCGCGCTCACCGGTGACGAGCGCGCGCACGGGCGCGAGGTCGACGTTCTCCGCCATCTCAGCGCACCGCCGCGCGCGCGAAGACGCGGATGCTGAGCGCGGTGAGCGCGACCGCGAACACCGCCACGACCGCGAGGCTGAGCAGCGCCTCGACGCCGGGGTCGCTCATCCCCCAGATGTCGTGCAGCCCGGCGCCGCTGTGGTCGAGCAGGCCGTAGCGCATCACCGCGAGCGCGTGGGTGAGCGGGAAGACCTTGGCGATCACCGTCAGCCCGCCGGGGAGGGCGGAGATCGGGTAGAGCGACCCGGCGAAGAACCAGGGGAGCAGGGCCACCGCGGGGGTGGCACCGACGTACTCCTCCTGGGTGCGGATCCGGTGGGCCAGCGACTCGGCCATTCCGTAGCTCCCGGCTGCGAAGAGGATGGTGGCGGCCACGAACCATACGACGCCGGTGCCGGTCGCGTCGAAGTGGGCTCCGCTGAGCACCGTCGCGAGCAGCAGCGCCGCGACCTGGAGGCCGCTCACCAGGAGCGCCACCGTGAGGTTGCCGAGCACGAGCAGCGCTCGCGGCACCGGCGCGGCGATGAGGTCGCGCCGGGCGCCGCTCTCGCGGTCGACGATGACGCCGATGCCCGCGAACGTGCAGCTCAGCGGCACCAGCAGGCCCACGGTGCCGACGGCGACAAACGTCTTGTAGTCCAGTCCGGCCGTCCCAACCCCGCTCGTCTTCGCGATCGCGGGTGCGATCACCAGGGCGAAGAGGATGGGGGTGAGAAGCGGCACGAGCACCTCACGCGGCGTCGCCGCGCTCAGCGCGAGGCGGCGGCGGGAGAGGGTGATAAAGGCGCGCAGCCACAGGCCGCGGGGCGTGGGCGGCGCTGCTGCGGCAGCGGTGGAGTGGGTCGTGGTGACGGCGGTCATGGGGGTGCGATCTCCTTCAGGCGGCGATGCGGTCGCCGGTGAGGCGCAGGTAGACGTCGTCGAGAGTCGGCCGGCGGGTGCTGATCGACACGGTGGCGAGGCCGAGGTCGCGGATGGCGGTGATCGAGCCGGCGCCGGCGCCGTCGCGCACCGGCAGGGTCACCGTCGACCCGACCGTGAACGCGCCGTCCGCGGCGATGCCGCGCGCGCGCAGCGAGGCGAGCGCGGCGTTCCCGTCGCCGTGGACGCGCAGCTCGACGATCTCGGCGCCGAGCCCGGCGAGCAGCGCCGCGGGGGTGTCGAGGGCGACGATCCGGCCCCGGTGGACGACCGCCACCCGGTCGCAGAGGCGCTCGGCCTCGTCGAGGTAGTGGGTGGTGAGCATGATCGTCGTCTCCGTCCGCGCGCGCAGGCCGGCGATGACGTCGAGCAGCTCGTGGCGGATGAGCGGATCGAGCCCCACGGTGGGCTCGTCGAGGAAGAGCACCCGCGGCTCGGAGACGAGGGCGCGGGCGATCTCGAGGCGCCGCCGCTGGCCACCGCTCATCGTGCGCACGGCCCGGTCGACGACGTCGCCGAGGCCGAAGCGCTCGACGAGGCCGTCGATCCGCCGCCTCGCCGCGCGTCCGTCGACGCCCCACAGCCGGGCGTGGATCTCGAGGTTGCGCCGCCCGCTGAGCCCCTGGTCGACCACCTGCTCCTGGAACACGGTGGCGCTCACCGCACGGGCGGCAAGCGGCTGGGAGACGACGTCGAAGCCGCCGACCCGGGCGGTCCCGGCGGTCGGCGCGACCGTGGTGGTGAGCATCCCGATCGTCGTCGACTTGCCGGCGCCGTTGGGCCCGAGCAGCCCGAAGACCTCGGCGGTGTCGACCGTGAAGGAGACGCCACGGACGGCGTGGACACCGCCCGGATACGTCTTGGTCAGCCCGTCGACCTCCACCGCCGGACGGGTCACCCGCAGCTGAGTCATCCCTGCTCCTCGTCAACGTGGACGCTGTCGACGTGTGGTCGAACCGTCCGGGCCGGGATCGACAGGTCAGCGCTCGAGCTGGCGGATCCGCCGTGCGATGAACTCGCGCTCCGCCGCCGGAGGCTCGAGCTCGAGCGCCCGCCGGTAGGCGAGGACCGCGTCGGCGTCCCTGCCTGCACGGGCGAGCAGGTCGGCGCGGGCGGAGTGGAGAAGCGGCCATCGCGCCATCCGGGCGTCGGCGCCGAGCGCGTCGAGGATGACCAGGCCGGCGTGGGGGCCCTCGGCCATGGCGACCGCGACCGCACGGTTGGCCTCGATCACCGCGGTCGGCTCGTGGCGCATCAGCTCCCCGTAGAGCGCCGCGATCTGCCGCCAGTCGGTGTCCTCGGCGCGGGCGGCGGCCGCATGGCAGGCGGCGATCGCCGCCTGGAGCTGGTACGGGCCCGTCCGTCCCGTCCGCAGCGCGGCCTCGACGAGACCCGTGCCCTCGGCGATCGCGGCGCGATCCCAGAGGGTGCGGTCCTGGTCGGCGAGGAGCACCAGCCCGCCCCGATCGTCGACCCGCGCGGGGCGGCGGGAGTCGGTGAGCAGCAGGAGCGCGAGCAGGCCGGTCACCTCGGGCTCCGCCGGGAGCAGCTCGGCGAGCACCCGGGCGAGCCGGATCGCCTCCTCGCACAGGTCGGCGCGCACCGGCTGGTCGCCCGCGACGGGGCGATGACCCTCGGTGAAGACGAGGTAGACGACCCGGAGCACCGCCGCGAGCCGCGCCGGCATGTCCTCGAGCGGCGGCACTCGCAGCGGGATCCCCGCCTCGCGGATCTTCCGCTTGGCGCGGACCAGCCGCTGCGCCATCGTCGG
>DATKEY010000041.1:0-2860 GCA_035544475.1 Candidatus Dormiibacterota bacterium
GGTGAGACGGTGAACTTGGGTCCGCCGAAGACGTGGGCGCGCATCCTTTGCGCCTGCACGAAAGCGAACTGGGCGACGGCGCGGCAGGTGGCGCGCGACACCTTCTCGGTGCGGAAGGCGAGCTCGTCGCCGTCCGACGTCTCGCGCCACTCCCTGGCGCCGTAGGCGTCGTCGACGGCCATGCGCACCACGCTGATCGGCGCGTTGACGCCGGCGACCGGGGGCACGCCGGGGATGCGCCGGCCGGTGCGCACGATCACCTTGCCGCCGACCAGCTCGCGCAGCGAGGCGTTGGGGCTGCCCACGTCGCCCTGCCCTTCCGGGGTGACGGTCGCCGCCTTGAGGCCCAGCCCGCAGGCGCGCATCGCCTCGGCGGCGACGCCGATCACCGCGTTGCCGGTGCGGCGGCGGTTCTCCAGGGAGAGGTCGAAGTGCTGCAGCTCCAGGTCGACGCGGATGACCGCGGGATCGATGACGCGCAGCGCCTGTTCGAGCAGCTCCTGCCCGGTCTGGTCACCGTCGAGGACAGCGATGGTCGGCATGCCGCGCAGCCTAGCGAGGCCGCGTGCGCCCGCGCAGGTATGCTGCGCACCCGCATGATGCCCGCGCCCACGCCCACGGAGAGCGACGAGGAGCGGCGTCCCACCGCCGTCCTGCTCGTCTACACCTGGGACCTGCTCCGCGCCATCCTCGCCCTGTTCGGCGCGGTGGCCGCCTTCGGCGACGTGAGCATCGGCAACCGGATCGTCCACGTCTCCACCGTCACCCAGATCCTCACCGCCCTCGCCGCCGCGTCCCTCGCCGGGGCGCTCTTCGTCGTCGGCACCCTCCTCCCCCGTCACGCCGCCTGGGTGCGGCGCGCCCAGATCGTGGTGATGCTCATGGACATCGCGATGATCTGGGGCTCGGTGCTCGTCTACGAGATCGCCGCCCGCAGCGGCCTCGACACCACCCCCCTGTTCGGCGCCGCGATCTTCTGCCTGGTGGACGTGGCCGCCGTCTACGCGATGACCGGCCCTCGGGTGAAGGGCTGGTTCACCGAGCCCGGGCCGGTGCCGCTCTATCTCGGCGGGCTGATCGCCTTCTGGGCGGCGACGAGCGTGGCGTTCGTGCTTCTGCGCAGCTTCTGAGCCTCGAGAGCGTCGGCGTTCGGAGCCTGACGCTAGGATTGCGCCGGTGGACAGCGTGCGGGGCGTCATCGTGGTGGCCGAGGACGAGAACCGCGTCGCCCAGGTCGTGACCAGCCGGCTGGGCTCCGACGGGCACGAGGTGCACTGGGTGCGCACCGCCCGCGACGTGCGCGCCGAGCTGAGCGAGCGACCCTGTGACCTGCTGCTGCTCGACGTCAGCCTCGAGACCGACGGGCTCGAGCTCCTCCAGGCGCTCCGCTTCTCTCCTCAGGCGCCCCGCGGTGGGATCGTGATGCTCGCCGACCGGGAGGACGTGATCAGTCAGGAGCGGGCGCAGCAGCTCGGCGCCGCGGCGGTCCTCAGCAAGCCCCTGGACCTGGCCGGCCTGTCGGCCACCGTGCGCGATCTCCTCGAGTGCATGTAGTGGGGTTCTGAGCAACGCTCGAGCGTTGCTCCCCGGTACAACCCCGCGAAGCGGGCACAATGCGCCCATGCCCGGCACTCAGCCCTACGACGTCGTCGTCGTCGGGGGCGGCATCACCGGCGCCGGGGTGGCTCGGGACGCCGCCCTCCGCGGGCTGCGGGTGCTCCTCGTCGAGCAGCGCGACCTCGCGTCGGGGACGACGTGGGGAAGCAGCGGGATGATCCACGGCGGGATCCGCTACCTCGAGCGGGACTGGGAGACGACCCGGATCTCCTGCCTCGACGGCGGCCACATCCAGCGCATCGCCCCGAACCTGCTCTTCCCGGTCGTCTTCCTCATCCCCATCCTCCCCGGGGCGAAGCGGGGGATGGAGACGACCGAGGTGGGGCTGGAGGCGTACGACCGCTACCAGCCCTTCAAGGCCGGGCGTCCCCACGTGCGCCTCGACCGCGCCGCCGCGCTGCGCATCGAGCCCGGGCTCAACCCCGCCATCGTCGGCGCGCTGACCATGGACGAGTGGGGGGTCGACGCGGCCCGGCTGGTCGCCCTCAACGCCCTCGCCGCCCGCGAGGCCGGCGCCGAGCTGCGCACCTGGACCGAGGTGGTGGGGCTGGGACGCGAGGGCGGGGCGGTGCGCACGGTGCGGCTCCGCTCGCGGCTCGGGGGCGCCGAGGAGACCGTCGCCACCCACGCGGTGTGCAACGCCACCGGCCCCTGGGCGCCGGAGCTCTGCGCGATGGCGGGGGTGCGGCTGCGGCTGCGGCCGGCCAAGGGAGTCCACCTGATCTACGACCGCCGCATCAGCAACGTCGCCCTCGCCCTCGAGGCGGTCGACGGGCGCGGCCTGCTCCTGGTGCCGCACGCCAACGCCACGATCCTCGGCACCACCGACGACGACTACTACGGCGACCCCGAGCAGCTGGAGGTGACCGAGGACGAGGTCGAGTACATCCTCCAGGCCACCGAGCGAGTGCTGCCGTCGATCCGCGCCCACCGAATCGCCCACGCCAACGCCGCCGTGCGTCCCACCCTCCACGAGTGGCGCCGCTACGAGGACGACCTCACCCGCGACTACCGGGTCCTCGACCACCGAGGCGAGGGCGCCGCCGGCCTGGTGAGCATCGTCGGAGGCAAGATGTCGATGTTCCGGAAGATGGCCGAGGACACCGTCGACGTGATCCTGCGGGTCCTGGGTCGGCCGCCGGTGGCCTGCCGCACCCACCTCCTGCCGCTCCCCGGCGGCGCCTCGCCGGTGGACGTGCCCGGCCTCGCCGGCCGCTTCGGGCTGCCCCTCGCCATCGCGGCG
>DATKEY010000042.1:0-15920 GCA_035544475.1 Candidatus Dormiibacterota bacterium
GCCGGCGACCAGCCGGGCGCGATCACGCAGCTCACCGGGGGCGTCCGCGACGGGCTGCGCGAGCAGACCCTGCTCGGCGTCACCGGCTCGGGCAAGACCTTCACCTGCGCCCACGTCATCGAGCAGGTGCAGCGGCCCACGCTGGTGCTCTCACCGAACAAGACGCTGGCGGCGCAGCTGTGGGCGGAGTTCCGCGAGTTCTTCCCCCGCAACTCCGTCGAGTACTTCGTCTCCTACTACGACTACTACCAGCCCGAGGCGTACATCGCGCGCACCGACACGTACATCGAGAAGGACTCGTCGCGCAACGAGGAGATCGACCGGCTGCGCAACAGCGCGACCCGCGCGCTGCTCACCCGCCGCGACGTGATCGTCGTCGCCTCGATCTCGTGCATCTACGGCATCGGCTCACCGGAGAACTACCTCGGCGAGTCGCTGAGCATGAAGGTCGGCGACTCGATGCGCCGCGACATCGTGCTGCGCAAGCTCACCGACCTGCAGTACACCCGCAACGACCTCGACTTCGGGCGCTCGCGCTTCCGGGTGCGCGGCGACGTCGTCGACGTGCAGCCGGCGTACGAGGAGGTGGCGACCCGCATCGAGTTCTTCGGCGACGAGGTCGAGGCGATCCGCGACCTCGACCCGCTGACCGGCGAGATCCTGCGGGTGCGTGACGAGCTCACCGTCTTCCCCGCGACCCATTACGTCACCCCGCGCCAGCAGCTCGAGCTCGCGATCCACCGCATCGAGGCCGAGCTCGAGGAGCGAGGCGGCGAGCTCGAGGCGCGTGGCCGGCTGCTCGAGGCGCAGCGGCTGCGCCAGCGCACCAACTTCGACCTCGAGATGCTCCGCGAGACCGGCAGCTGCGCGGGGGTCGAGAACTACAGCCGGCACCTCAGCGGTCGCGCGGAGGGCGAGCGTCCCCACTGCCTGCTCGACTACCTCCCCGACGACGCGCTCGTGATCGTCGACGAGTCCCACGTCGCCGTCCCCCAGATCGGCGGGATGTTCGGCGGCGACCGGTCGCGCAAGATCCCCCTGGTGGAGTACGGGTTCCGGCTGCCGTCGGCGCTCGACAACCGGCCGCTCACCTTCGAGGAATGGGACTCGATGGTGGGCCAGATCGTCTACGTGAGTGCCACCCCCGGCCCGTACGAGCTGGATCGGTCGGAGCGCACCGCCGAGCAGATCATCCGCCCGACCGGCCTCATCGATCCCGTCGTGGAGGTGCGTCCCAGCCAGGGGCAGATCGACGACCTCATCGGCGAGATCCGCGTCCGCACCGAGCGCGGGGAGCGCACCCTGGTCACCACTCTCACCAAGAAGATGGCCGAGGACCTCACCGACTACCTGCGCGAGACCGGGATCAAGGTGCGCTACCTGCACAGCGACATCGACACCCTCGAGCGGGTGGAGATCATCCGCGACCTGCGGCTCGGGGTCTTCGACGTCCTCGTCGGGATCAACCTGCTCCGCGAGGGGCTCGACCTCCCCGAGGTGTCGTTCATCGCCATCCTCGACGCCGACAAGGAGGGCTACCTGCGCGGCTATCGCTCGCTCATCCAGACGATCGGGCGCGCGGCGCGCAACGTCAACGGCCAGGTGATCATGTATGCGGACACCACCTCCGACGCGATGCGCCAGGCCCTCGACGAGACCGATCGCCGCCGCCGTATCCAGGTGGCGCACAACCTCGAGAACGGGATCACCCCGCAGACGATCGTCAAGGCCGTCTACCAGCTCGAGCGCGGGCGCGAGGAGCAGGCGAGCCGCGCCGCGGCGTTCCAGGAGTCGGCGGGCCTGCCGCCCGACGAGCTGCTCCGCCTCGCCCGCGACGTCGAGCGGGAGATGAAGCGCGCCGCGCGTGACCTCGAGTTCGAGACCGCGGCCGAGCTGCGCGACCGGCTGGTCGACCTGCGCCGGCGCATCGACGACGGCCCCGACGCGGCAGCCCCTCCGTCCGGGAACGGCAGGAGGTCCGGGGGTCAGAGGGCGCGAACGCGCCCACGCCGGCGCCAGGGCCCCTAGCGGCTAGCCGGTCCGGCGATCCTTTCGGCCGAGGTAACGGCGGATCTGCTCGTCCTCGGTCTCGGTCGCCTTGTCGGTGAAGCCGGGGAGCGTGAGCATCCCGGAGAGGTAGGTGAGCGCGGCCTCGGTGCTGCATTCGTGGACGCCATGGAAGCCGCCGCACTTGCCGCAGGGGAAGTTGATGGACACAGTAGATGGATCGTACACCTAGTGCTGTCTGGATCGTCCTACCGCTTGGTCAGCCTAGCGCGGCGGTTCGGGGTATATTGTGTCGACAAAACCACCTTGACGTCGCGCACGGATGTTCGCTACGCTGCCTCCATGACCGCCTCCCCGCCCTCCGCCGCCCGCACCGCCAAGGTCCGCCACGTCTGCGCCGAGTGCGGCGCCGTCGCGCCGAAGTGGCAGGGGCGCTGCCCGACCTGCGGCCGGTGGAACAGCCTCGTCGAGGAGCGTGAGCTCCGACCCGCGCGCAGGGCAGCGGGGCCGGCACCGACCCCGGTGCTCGTCGGCGAGGTGCCCTCGGCGTCCCTGGTGTGGCAGCCGACCGGGATGGGGGAGTGCGACCGCGTCCTCGGGGGCGGCTTCGTCCCCGGCTGCCTCGTCCTCCTCGGCGGTGACCCCGGGATCGGCAAGTCGACCCTCGCCCTCCAGCTCGCCGGCCGCTGCGGGAGCGAGGCCGGGCCCGCCCTCTACTGCGCGGGGGAGGAGTCCGCGGCCCAGGTGGCGATGCGGGCCCGCCGCCTGGGGTGCGTCGGCCGCGAGGTGGCGGTCGTCGCCGAGACCGACCTCGACGCGGTCCTCGCCACGATCGAGGGGCTGCGCCCCCCGCTCGCGGTCGTCGACTCCGTCCAGACCCTCCACGACACCGGCCAGCCGGGGATGCCCGGGAGCATCGCCCAGGTGCGCGGGGCGGTCCACCGGCTGCTCGTCTGTGCGAAGCAGACCGGGGTGCCGATCCTCATCATCGGCCACGTCACCAAGGACGGGGCGATCGCCGGGCCGCGCACCCTCGAGCACATGGTCGACGTCGTCCTCTACCTCGAGGGTGAGCGCCACGGCGACCACCGCCTCCTCCGCGGCATCAAGAACCGCTTCGGCGCCACCGACGAGCTCGGGGTGTTCGTGCTCGACGACGACGGGATGCGCGAGGAGACGGCGCCGGGGCGGGCGTTCCTCGACGAGACCACCCTCGCGGTGCCCGGGAACGTGCTCACCGTCACCTGCGAGGGCTCCCGCCCGCTCGCCGTCGAGGTGCAGGCGCTCGTCGCGCCGACGCGCTTCGGGCTCCCCCGGCACAGCGCCTCCGGATTCGAGCTCTCCCGGCTCCACCTCCTCGCCGCCGTCCTCGAGAAGCGGGCCCGAATCCTCCTCGGCCAGGCCGACGTGTTCGTCAACGCGGTCGGCGGCGTGCGTCTCGCCGAACCGGCCGCCGACCTCGCGGTGGCGCTCGCGGTCGCGGCGGCCGCCCAGGAGCTCTGCCCGCCACCGGGCTCGGTGGTGATCGGCGAGCTCGGGCTCGGCGGCGAGGTGCGTCAGGTCCGGCGGCTCGAGCAGCGGCTTCTCGAGGCGCGCCAGCTCGGATTCCGGACCGCGATCATCCCCGCCCGCCAGGCCGGCTGCGGGCTCGCCGCGGGGATGCGCTGCCTCCCCGTCGGGCACCTCGGCGAGGCGCTCGCCCTGCTCGACGAGCCCTCGCTCCAGCCGAGGCCCGCGCGCGCGTCATAGGAAGCGGCTTGCGACGGGGCTGTGGCGGGATGCGTCACAGAGCTGTGGTTCAATCGCCGCGATGGGCAGCCACCCCCCTGGCTCGATACGTCGGGCTCGCCGCATCGCACGACTGGTGGGCGGGCTCGCCGGCCTCGTGGTCGGCGTCCTGTATGCGTCCTTCGTGATCCCGCGCTCCCAGGGCGCCTTCAACCACCAGACCATCCTCGCCGTCGTCGCCCTGCTCGGCTCCGGGGGCGTCGGGCTCGTGTCCGGCTTTCTCGCGGGACCGCTGCTGACGGTCGACCCCTTCCTCTGGCTCGAGCGCACGGTCGACACCGTCTCCGCGGGTGAGCTCGCCGGCGGCGTCGTCGGCCTGCTCGTCGCGCTCTCGGTCTCCGCGCTCGTCGCCGTCATCCTCGGAGGCCTCCCCGGCGGCCTCGGGCTGATGATCTCGGTCGGCCTCGCCGGGGTGCTCGTCTACGTCGGGGTGGGCGCCGGGATGCGCCGCCGCGGCGACCTCGCCGCCTGGCTCAGCCGCCGCTCAGCCCCCGTCCTCGCCGCCTCCGCACCCGCCGGCATCGACGCCGACGCGGTCGACGGTCCCGCGCCGCTCGCCGGCGCCCCGGCGCTGCTCGACACCAGCGTGCTCATCGACGGCCGCATCTCCGACCTCGCCCGCTCCGGCTTCCTCCCCGCGCGGCTGCTCATCCCCGGATTCGTCCTCGAGGAGCTGCAGCGGATCGCCGACGCCGGCGACCCCGTGCGCCGCGCCAAGGGCCGCCGTGGGCTGCGCGTCGTCGAGGGCCTGCGCGCCTCGACCGACGTCAGCTGCGAGGTCGTCGACCGGGACTTCCCCGGCACACCCGAGGTCGACGCCCGCCTCGTCCGCCTCGCCCGGGCGCTCGAGGCCTCGGTGATGACCACCGACCACAACCTCACGAGCGTCGCCCGGATCGAGGGGATCCGGGTGCTCAACCTCAACGACCTCGCCCTGGCGATGCGTCCCATCCTCGCCGCCGGCGAGACGATGGAGGTGACGATCGTCAAGGAGGGGCGCGAGCCCCACCAGGGCGTCGGCTACCTCGACGACGGCACCATGGTCGTCGTCGAGAACGCCCGCACCCACCTCGAGGAGGTGGTGCGGGCGACGGTGACGAGCGTGCTCCAGACCCCGTCGGGGCGGATGATCTTCGCCACCATGCCCCCGGCCCCGGCGGAGGCCCCGGCCCCCCGCCGCCAGCAGCGCGCCGCCAACTCCAGCCCACGGGCCGCCGAGCGCTGAGCGTCGCCGCCCTCCTCCCCGCCGCCGGCCGTGGGACGCGCATGGGGCGCGACAAGATCTGGCTCGACGTCGGAGGCGTGCCCCTCCTCCAGCACACCCTCCACGCCATCGCCGCCGCCGGGCTCTTCGACAGCGTGACCGTGGTCGTCCCCCGACCGGCGTGGGATGCGGTGCGCGACCTCGCCGCCGCGGCCGGCGTCGCCGACCTCCGCCTCGTCGAGGGCGGGGAGCGCCGCCAGGACTCGGTGCGCGCCGGCCTCGAGCTCGTCGGTGGGGCGACCCTCGTCTGCGTCCACGACGCGGTGCGGCCGCTCTGCCCGCCGCCGCTCTTCGCCGCCGTCGTCGACGCCGCCCGTCGCGTCGGGGCGGCGACCGCCGCGATCCCGGTCGTCGACTCGGTGAAGCGGGTGCGCCGGGAGGGCGCGCTGCGGACCGTCGCCGAGACCGTCGAGCGCGCCGACCTCGTCGCGGTCCAGACGCCGCAGGCGTTCGACACCGCGCTGCTCCGCCGCGCCCATGAGGCGGCGCTGCGCGACGGCGTGGTCGCCGACGACGACTGCGCCCTCGTCGAGCACCTCGGCGTCCCCGTCGCCGTCGTCGAGGGGGACCCCCGCAACCTCAAGGTCACCCGGCCGGCGGACCTCGCCGTCCTCCGCGCCGCGCTCACCGGGGAGGAGGGCTGAGATGAGGATCGGCCACGGCGTCGACGCCCACCGGCTGGTGCCGGGCCGGCCGCTCATGCTCGGCGGGGTCGCCGTCCCCCACGACCGCGGCCTCGAGGGCCACTCCGACGGGGACGTCGTCTGCCACGCGCTCGGGGACGCCGTCCTCGGCGCGGGCGGCCTCGGCGACCTCGGCCGCCACTTCCCCTCCTCCGACGAGCGGTGGCGGGGGATCGCCGGTGCCGACCTGCTGCGCCGCTGCGCCGAGCTCGCCCGCGAGGCGGGCTTCACCGTGGCCTCGGCCCACGCCGTCGTCATCGCCCAGGCGCCACGGCTCTCCCCGCACAGCGCGGCGATGGCGGCGGCGATCGCCGCGGCGCTCGGGGTCGACCCCGCCTGCGTCGCGGTGTCGGCGACGAGCACGGACGGGATGGGCTTCACCGGCCGGGGAGAGGGCATCGCGGCGAGCGCGGTCGTGCTCCTGACACCGCTAAGCTGACGCGCCGTGCTCCGCCTCCACGACACCATGACCCGCCGGCTGCAGCCGGTCGAGCCCCTCGAGGAGGGCCACGTCCGCATCTACACCTGCGGACCGACCGTCTACGCCCGCGCCCACATCGGCAACTTCCGCGCCTATCTCTTCGAGGACGTGCTCCGCCGCGTGCTCGAGCAGCGCTTCGCGCGGGTCACCCACGTCATGAACCTCACCGACGTCGAGGACAAGATCATCCGAAACGCGGTCGCTCACCACGCCTCGCTCGACGACGAGACGAAGCCGTGGATCGACGCGTTCTTCGAGGACCTCGACGCCCTCGGCATCCGCCGCGCCCACCACTACCCGCGGGCGACCGGGTACATCGACGAGATGGTCGACCTCATCGAGCGGCTCGAGGAGCGTGGCGCCACCTACCGCAGCGACGGCGGCGTCTACTTCTCGATCGCCTCCTTCCCCGGGTACGGCCGGCTCAGCGGGGTGCGCGCCGAGGGACTGGTGGCGGGTGCGAGCGGACGCGTCGACGCCGACGAGTACGCGAAGGAGGACGCGCGCGACTTCGCGCTGTGGAAGAACGTCGGTCCCGACGAGATCGGCTGGGACACGCGGCTCGGTCGGGGCCGTCCCGGATGGCACATCGAGTGCTCGGCGATGAGCATGTCGCTGCTCGGCGAGAGCTTCGACATCCACTGCGGCGGCGTCGACAACATCTTCCCCCACCACGAGAACGAGATCGCCCAGTCCGAGGCGGCGACCGGGGTTCCCTTCGTGCGGCTGTGGTGCCACAACGAGCACCTCCGAGTCGACAGCGAGAAGATGGCGAAGTCGCTGGGGAACTTCTACACGCTGCGTGACCTCGTCGACCAGGGTGCGCGTCCGTCGGCGGTGCGCTATCTGCTCGGCGCGACCGTCCACTACCGCAAGAAGCTCAACTACAGCGCCGACAATCTGCACTCGAGCACCGAGGCGGTCGACCGCTTCGCAGGGTTCCGCGACCGTCTGCTCGACCTCGAGGCGGGCAAGGGTGACGGTGGCCCCGTCGTCCTCCTCGCCGACCGTGCGACTCGGGAGTTCGACGAGGCGCTCGACGACGACCTCAACCTCCCCGAGGGGATGGGCGCCCTCTTCTCCGCGCTCCGCGACGCGAACGCCATGCTCGACGCCGGCGCGGTCGACTCGGCGGGACGCGACGCGCTCCTCGCGCTGGTCGCGCACGTCGACGACATCCTCGGGGTGCTCCCGCTCGTCGACCGCGAGCGCGAGGCGGCGCTGACCCCAGAGGTGCGCGCACTCCTCGAGGAGCGTGCCCAGGCCCGCGCCGCCCGGGACTTCACGACGTCGGACGCGCTCCGCGACAGGCTCGCCGAGCTCGGCATCGGGGTCGAGGACACCCCCCAGGGACAGCGCTGGCGGCGGCTCTGAGCGCTCGGCGGTGGAGATCCTCTACGGCAAGAACCCGGTGCTCGAGGCGCTCCGCGCCGGCCGGCCGGCGCGCAAGCTCGTCCTCGCCGCGGGGGTCCGCGACGAGCCACGGCTGCGGGAGATCCTCGACGACGCCGCCGAACGCGGCATCCCCGTCGAGGAGACGTCGCGGCGCCGCCTCGACGACATCGCCCACACCGAGCACCACCAGGGCATCGCCGGCTACTTCCACTCCCGCCCGCCGCTGAGCCTCGACGCGCTCCTCGAGCGGATGCGCGCTCCCGGCCTGCTCCTCGTGCTCGACGGCATCCAGGATCCCCAGAACCTCGGCGCACTGGCGCGCTCCTGCGACGCCGCCGGCGCCGACGGGATGGTGCTCGTACGCGACCGCGCCACCGGGGTCACCGCGGCGGCCGCGAAGGCGTCGGCCGGGGCGATCGAGCACGTCCCGATCGCCGTGGTCCCCAACCTCGCCGCGGCGCTGGTCCGGATGCGCGCCGTGGGCCTCTGGTGCGTCGGGCTCGACGCCGCGGCGGAGCTGCGCTACGACCGCTTCGACTACACGTCGCCGGTCGCCCTCGTCGTCGGCGCCGAGGGCGAGGGGCTGCGCCCGCTGACCCGCCGGCGCTGCGACGCCCTCGTCTCCGTGCCGATGCTCGGCCATGTCGCCTCCCTCAACGCGGCCGCCGCGGGCGCGATCCTCCTCTACGAGGCGGCACGGCAGCGCGACTTCGGCGCACGATGAGGGGGCGATGCGCGCCCTCATCGTCGACGGCTACAACGTCATCCACGCCTGGCCCGAGCTGCGCTCGGCGCTCGACCGCGGCGGCCTCGAGGAGTCGCGGCGGCTGCTGACCGCCGCCCTCGCCGAGTACGCCGCGGTGCGCGGAGTGGCGGTGACGGTCGTGTTCGACGGGCCCCGGACCTCGACCGCGAGCCCCGCCGAGGTCGTCGACGGGGTGACGGTGCGCTTCGGCGGTGCCTCGGGGAGCGCCGACCACGTCATCGAGCGGCTCGCCTACCAGGCCTCCCAGGCCGGCCGCGCCGGCGACGTCGTGGTCGCGACCTCCGACCGCCTCCAGCGCGACATGGTGCGGGCGATGGGGGTGCCGACGATCGACGCCCGCAGCCTCGAGCAGGAGGTGAAGGGTGCGCTCACCGAGCTCGGCCGCGACGCCGAGCGGACCCGTCACCAGGCCCGCGTCGCCCGCCGCCTCGAGGACGCGCTCGACCCCGACGTGCGCGCCCGGCTCGAGGCGCTCCGCCGCGGATCGGCGGAGGTTTCCCCGCCGCCCGAACGTATGGACGAGTAAGACGGTCACCGCCTCGATCGCCGGGGCACCCAAGGCGATTCCCCGCCCAGCACGGGCGCCCGCCGGTCGCGGCCCGATCACCGCGGCCGGGGCGCCTGTGGGGCGGGGCGGCGGGACTCTCAGACGACGATGGTGGTCGTCGTCTGCGCCTGCGACCCGCCGACGTCGGTGACGTGGATCGTCGCGGTCCAGGAGCGGTGGGCGCCGTAGGTGTGCGACCCCACGACCACGAAGCCGTTCTTCCCCTTCGTCACCTTCGCCGCGTCCGGCGGGGTGCCGTCTCCCCAGTCGACGGTGGCGGTGAACTGGGACGGGTTGCCCTTGGGATCGCCGTCGACGAAGGTCGCCACCGCGGCGTCGGTCAGGGTGAGCGGCGCCGCCTGCGAGAAGTACTCGTCGGTCTGGATGAGCGACGCCTGCATCGCCTGGAAGCTGAGGCCGTGGACCATGGCGTTGCCGAGGTTGGTCCGCTCCGCCGAGGTGGCCTGGCGCCCGAGCAGCAGGCGGTAGGCGGCGTCGGCCACCACCGACTGGGCCTCGGCCGAGCGGCGGATGCTCGACGCCACCGCGGTGCGGCTCGCCCCTCGGTTGAGCTGGTCGACCCACCCCGCCTTCCCCGCCGGGTCCGGCGGGTGGCGAAGGAAGTCGTGGTAGAGGGCGGAGACGAAGGTGTCGTTGCTGCCCCCGGCCCGGGCGAAGTACTCCTGCGATGCCGCGATTGCGGCGGTCACGTCCTCGACCGCGCCCGATCGCAGCTGCGGCGCGTAGTACTGGAGGCTGCCGGGGTCGGCCGGCCGGCCGAGGAGCTGCTTGAAGAGGATGCCGACCAGCCGGGTGCGCCACTCGTCGCTGCTCTCGACGGCGGTCGCCACCTGCTGCCGGGTCGTCTGCCCGGCGTCGAGCTGGGACGAGTACGACTGGAGCGCCGCCTGGTCGACGGGCCGGGCGAGGAGGTGCTGGTAGATGGCCGCGACGACGCAGCCCGTCGCGGTCGACTGCCCGCAGTCGACCGGCAGCCCGGTGGCGGTGAGCGGGGCGTCGGTGGCCGTCCCCTTCAGCGTCGAGGTCGCCGGCGGGGCGCCGTCGCCGGCGATGGTCAGGGTGGCGCTGCGGTTGCCGTCGGCGTCGGGGGTGAAGCTCACCGACACCGGGCAGGGGGAGCCGGGGTTCAGGGTCACCCCGGAGCAGTGGTCGGCGACGACGGCGAAGGCGGTGACGTCGCCGCCGCTGAGCCCGACCTGCCGGACCCGGAGCGGCACGCTCCCGGTGTTGGCGACGGTGACGGTCCTCGCCGCCGCGGAGGTCCCGACCGGCTGGGGATCGAAGGCGACCGAGCCCGGGCTGAGCCCGATCAGCTGAGCGGGACGGTTGACCGGAGCGGCCTGCCCGGCGTGTCGGGCGCCGCTGCCTCCGTTCGCCGACGCCGCCGTGGAGGGCGGCTGCGCGGGGGTCGTGTCGTTCGACGGGGCGGGCTCAGGGCTCGGCTGCTGCGCGAGCGGTACGGGGACCACGTCGGGGAGCGGCCGGACGTCGACGACCGGCGGCGCGGTGGCGGAGCTGTAGGGGAGGCTGTAGTAGGGCGAGCGCGCGAACTCCGGACCCCAGCTGTGGACCGCGACCCCCGCGACGACCCCCGCGCTCACCATGAACGCGCAGATCGTGAGCCGGCCGCCCCAGCGTCCGAGGCGGAACCCGCCCGCTCCGGCGCCGGCCGTGATGCGGTCCGGAACGCGCTCGTCGCCCTCCCCGCTCGTCCTCGGCATGGACGATCCCTTCCTGGCCCGCCGGCCTTGGTCCCTGCCCCCTAGGTTGCGGCGAGCGGCGGCCGCACAGCGTACCGCGGGGGCCGCTTCGGCGCAAGTTGAGCGGTCAGTACATGACACAGATGTTGTGTACGAAGACGGCGAAAACGTTCATGGGGATACACTCGCGCCCATGGACATCGCCGCGCTCGCCGCAACCCG
This sequence comes from Candidatus Dormiibacterota bacterium, assembly GCA_035544475.1. GTDB lineage: Bacteria > Chloroflexota > Dormibacteria > Aeolococcales > Aeolococcaceae > CF-96. The sequence continues at coordinate 10,875 of DATKEY010000042.1, forward strand.
TGTTCTCGATGCAGACGGGCGGGAGGTGCGCACCGGGGACCTGTGGGCCGAACGGCCCACCGTCGCCGTCTGGCTGCGCCACTTCGGCTGAATCTTCTGCCGCGAGCAGGCCGCACAGTTGTGCGGTGAGCGGGCGGAGATCGAATCGCAGGGCGCTCGGCTGCTCTTCATCGGCAGCGGCTCGCCCCGGCAGGCGGCGGACTTCGCGTCGGAGCGCTGCCCCGGCGTCCCCATCTACAGCGATCCGTCGACCGCGACCTACCGTGCGCTCGGAGCGACACGCGGGATCGCCTCGACGCTCGGTCCCACCGCCGTCCGCGCCGGGCTGCGGGCGGCGCGTCAGGGGTTCCGGCAGGGGGCGACGAAGGGCAATCCCTGGGTGCAGGGAGCGGTTCTCGTCGTCGGCCCGGGCGACCGGGTCGGCTATCGTTTCCTGAGCAGGCACAGCGGCGACCATCCGCCGACCGCGGAGGTGCTCGCCGCCCTGCGCCAGGCGACCGGGTCCGCCGCCGGCTGAGCCGCGCGGCTACATCCGGTTGTCGACGCTGACGACCACCTGGGGCTGCGGATATTCGTGGGTGTCCGAGAGCGACGTCGCTGCGGTGCCGATGGCGAAGAACTCCATCACGTGCGATTCCCAGATGTGCTGGTGGTGGGTGATGCGACTCTCCACGACCACCTGGGCGCCGAGCTGCTCCGCCTCGGCCTGCATGCGGCTCATCGCCAGCTCGCGCGCCTCGTAGAGGCACTGCGTGTAGACGTCCATCTCCTTGTTCTTCCAGCCGCCGAACATGCCCATCTTCTGGCGGCCGACGTGGTACACGCAGTTGCCGAGCACCAGACCCAGTGGCCGGTATCCGGTGCGCACCAGCTTCCAGAACGCCTGACCGGACAGGTCGCTCGTGAACGGGAGCCCGTTCGGCTGGCGCCAGGTGCCGCCGTTGCGGCTGCGGACCGCGGTGCCCACCGCGGTGAACTCGCCGACGGCATCGCCCCAGTTCATGAAGCGGATGTCCAGATTCACCCCGACCACGCCGTCGGCCTCGAGCGCGGCCGCCTCCGCCTCCATCCGCGACATCGCCAGCTCCCGCGCGTTGTACATCGCCGCGGTGAGCACCTGCATCTCCTGGCTCTGGCTGATGCTGCTCCACTGGAAGCCGAGGTGATAGACGCTGCTCCCCATCACCATCCCGACCGGGTCGAACCCCGCCTCGTGGACGAGCATCAGCTCGTCGACCGAGAGATCGGTGGTGGCGAGCGCGCGGCCGGCGGAGGCGCGGCGGCGGAGGTCGTCGAGACGGCGCTGCGCCGCCTCGGGGAGAGAGACCGGCGGAGGCGGTGGCATCGTGGTCATGCGGTGTCTCCCTGGTGGCGGATGAGGCGCTGCAGGCCGGGGGCGACGTCGACGCTCGTGGCGGAGTAGCGGGCGAGGCTCTCTGCGAGGCGGTCGAGCCAGACGGTGACCGGCGGGTGCTCGTGCTTCAGCTCGACGCCGCGGACCTTGAGCAGGATCGAGGTCTCGGTGCGCCGGCCGGACCGCTCGAGGCTGAAGAGCATGTCGCCGACCTGCGCCCGGATGCGGCGCACCGACCCGTCGCGCCGGAACGGTCCGCCGCCGCGCTCGACCTCGACCTGCCCGGGAAGGGCCTCGTCGAGGGCGACGGCGAGGGTGGGCAGGAGCGCGTCGAGGGTCGACGCGTCGCGCCGCGCGATCCCGGCGAGGCCGCCGAGCGAGAAGACCGGGCTGCCGGTCTTGCAGTAGGGGCACGGCTCGGCCGCGGCCCGGGGAGCGCCGCAGATCGGGCAGGCGCCCTCAGCCACCGCGGTGCGCCCGGCGTCCGGTCGTGCGCATGCGGCGGATTATGGGGCCCACCGGCGTCCGCGGCGTCCCGCGATCAGCAGCCGCCGGGCTTCTTCGCGCCGGTGAAGGTGTACGTCGCCGGCCCCGATCCGGTGCCGCCGGCCGAGGTGGTCACCGACACCGCAACGGTGCCCGCAGGCTCTGCCGGGGTCGTCACCCTCACGCTCGTGGAGGAGAGCGAGGTGACGCCGGTCGCGGCGACGCTGCCGAAGCGCACCGCGGTGACGCCGGAGAGGTTGGCGCCGGTGAGGGTCACGGCGGTGCCGCCCTTCGTGGTCCCGCTGGCCGGGCACAGCGACGTGACCGTCGGGGGCGCGACCGCGGTGTAGCGGTCGGCGGTCGACAGCGCGCTGCTCCCGGCGGCGTCGGCGACGGACACGTCGACCGCCCCCGCCGCGAGCGCCGGGCTGACGGCGGTGAGCCGGGTGTCGGAGAGGACGGTGAACGACGCCGCCGCGGTCCCGCCGAAGCGGACCGCGCTCACACCCTGGGAGAACCCGCTGCCGCTCACCGTGACCGTCGCGCCACCGGCCACCGGGCCGGCGCCGGGGCTCACCCCGGTGACCACGGGCGCGGTCATCGTCGTGTACGCGGAGAGCGTCGAGCCCACCGGGGTCAGGAGCATGCCCTCGCCGATCGCGAACCCGGAGTCCTCGCAGGCGCTGGTGCACGCCGGCGAGCCCTTGAGCGGCTGCGACCAGGTGAGCGCGCCGGTGCTCTCGTCGACCGCGTCGAGGATGCCGGAGGTGCCGGCGATGTAGACCTTCCCGCCCGCGACGACCGGGGCGGTGTCCAGGGTGCCGTCGCCCGCGAAGCTCCAGTCGACGGTGCCGGTGGACAGCGTGATCCCGCGCAGGGTGCCGCTGTTGAGGAAGAAGCCGAGCCCGTTGTCGAACGCGGGGAGCCGGGTCGCGCTGAAGGAGCCGACCTCGGTTCCGGTCGTGGCGTCGAGCACGACCGGCGGTGCGGTGACGCCGGTGGTGCTGTTGAACGCGGTGTTCAGGTCGTACACGCGCCCTCCGGAGAGCGACGGCGTCTGGCCGCCTCCGCCCTCGCAGCCGGTGCTGTGATGCCAGAGCTGGGTGCCCTGGACGGGGTCGAAGGCGTAGTCCTGCTGGCACGCGTAGGTCACGTACACGCCGCTCGAGGTCACCGCGGGGGCGCTGTCGTCGCCGTTCATCACCGGCTGGGACCACAGCAGCGCCCCCGTGGTCTCACTCACCGCGTACAGGGTGCCGCCGCTTCCCGCTCCGCCGACGTACACGATCCCGTTCACCGCCGTCGGCGCCGAGCTGAAGGCGTACTGGTTGGGGAGCTTGACGCTCCAGTCCAGGGTCCCGGCGCCGGCGTCGAAGGCGCGGAGCAGGCCGTCGAAGTCGATCGTGAAGACGCGGCCGTTGTCGTACGCCGAGTCGGCGAACCAGTAGGTGCCACCGAGCTCGACCGGCCCCCAGAGCGTCGCTCCGGTGGTGGCGTCGAGCGCATAGAGCCTCGAGCCGTAGTTCGGCGAGTCGGCGACGGAGACGAAGACCCGGCCGCCCGCGATGAGCGGGTAGGACACGCTGCCCCCGAGGTTGACCGACCAGCGCTGCGCCAGGGGCGTGGCGAGGGTGTCACCGGGCTGGGCGCCGCTGTGCGCCGCGTCGATGCGGTACGACGTCGCCTCGTCCGAGGCGGCCGCGGTGGCGCGCAGCGGCGGCGTCCCCTGGAGGACCATGGCACCCGCGAGGAGGAGCCCGGAGAGGACGGCGGCGGCGCGGCGATGGCGGCGCGGCGCCGTGCGGTCGGAGGCGCGAGCGATGTCCACGGTGTTCCCCAGTCGTGCCCGTTGCGGCCAGCGGACCGTACCCGACGTCACCGCGCCACGAGCCCGGCGCAACCGCTTGTTCACGCCGCCGTTTCGCGCCGGAGATGACCCTCCGCGGCGTGAGATGCAGCTCCGGTCGCTCCGCCGGGGCCCGCCTGCGCTCTCGCGCGGACGATGACCGCCGTCCCCGCCACCCCTGCACGAGGAGGTGTCGCGATGGGCGTCACGGTCATCGTCGAGCTGCGGGCTCAGGCGGACAAGTTCGAGGCGCTGAGGAGCGGGGTCAGTCCTCGGGCCTCGGCTTCTTGCCTCCCGGCGCAAGATCGCGGCGCTGCCATCGTTGACACCCCCGAGCCCGGATGCGGTCCATCCGGAGCTGGGGGGAAGGGACGATGCCAGGGACTCGAGCACTCACCGCGGGCGGACGGGGATCACCGCGTCCACTGATCGCCGCCGCAGTCGCTGTCATCGCGGCCCTCCTCCCGGTGGTCTCCAGTCACGCCGCGGGCCCCGGCTTCACCGCGATCGCGCCGCTCCCCGTGGCCCGTTCCGGTCCTGGGGTCACCACCGCCCCGGACGGCCACATCTACACCGTCGGAGGCTTCGAGCAGGGCTGGTCTCTCTGGGAGGTCGACGAATACGATCCCACCAGCAACCGCTGGACACGCGATTCCCAGCTGCCCGTCTCCCGCCACGACCTCGGGGTGACCACGGGTCCCGACGGCCTGCTCTACGCCATCGGCGGCGAGGACTACGCCTTCCAGGTGGCCAGCGAGGTCTACGCCTACAACACGGTCACCGACACCTGGACAGAACGTGCGTCTCTGCCCACCGCGCGGACCGGGCTCGGCGCGGCCACCGCTCCGGACGGGCGCATCTACGCCATCGGGGGCTCGGTGGTCAAAGGCAAGCTCTACGGCAAGAAGCCGCCGACGATGAAGGCCTCGACCGAGGTCGACGCCTACACCCCCGGCACCAACACCTGGACGAAGGTGAAGCCGCTGCCGGTCGCGATGAGCTTCGCCAGCGCGACCACCGGCGCCGACGGGCGCATCTACGTCTTCGACGGTTGTACCGGCAAGGGCTGCGCCAGCTTCCCGGGGCACCAGGTCAAGGGCCCGCTCAGCCCGGTGCTGCTCGCCTACGACGTTCACGCCAACCGCTGGACCCAGTTGGCGACCCCGCCGCTGGCGCGCAACGGTGCCGCCATCACCACGGGTGCCGACGGCCGGCTCTACGTCCTCGGCGCCGGGCAGTTCGTCAGCACCGACAACTCGGCCGAGGTGTACGACCCCACCACCAACACGTGGACGGTGGTGCCCTCGCTCGCCGTCACGACCCCGGGCGTGGCCCTGACCACGGGACACGACGGCCGCAT
>DATKEY010000043.1:0-31008 GCA_035544475.1 Candidatus Dormiibacterota bacterium
TACAGGGTCAGCTGCAGCGGCGCGACGGCGGCCCAGAGAGCGACGAGCCGCGCGGGCCGCGCCGTTCCGTGGACGCACCGGCGCGAAAGTGGCGAAGCCGGCAACAACCCACGCCGTACGCGATCGACCGCCGTCCGCACCACCTGCAGGCGCAGCCCGAGATCACACCAGAGCCGCCATACAGGGCGGACGACCAGTGCCGTCGCGGTGAGGATCAGCGCCGCCGCCGGGAGCATGTAGCGGTGCGGCGACGCCAGCAGGTCCGCCTGGAGGCCGGCAGGACCCCGCAGATCGACGTAGACCGCCGTGTGACTCAGCCAGGCCCCGAGGAGCGCGAGCAGCAGCAGCCCCCCAGTGCGGCGCTGTCTCATCGAGACGCTCACGATCGCAGCTTAGCGCAACGGCGGAAGGCCGTCAGCCGCAGATTCGGGCCGGGGGACGGACCGCGGCGTTCGGGTCGTCCCCCGGCTCGTCGCCACTACTTGCTGGCGCAGGTGCAGTCGGGGCTGCACTTGTCGTCGGCGGTGCACTTGCAGTCGGCGCCGCACGTGCAGCCGGCCGAGCAGCCGCAGCCGTCGGACGCGTTGGTGGGGTTCATGTGTCGCTCCCCCAGTGGTGTGGACGAATCGCGCCGGAGCGAGGGCCCCAGCCTGCCTGCGCACTATACCCCTGGGGGGCATGGGCGTCAAGGCACTCCACGGATCAACTCAGGAGAGGCGGCCGCGGGCGGATACCCCTGGAGGGCAGTGGGATCGAAAGTGGCAATCGAAGGCGTCAGGCGGCGACCTTCTCGACGAGGCGCGAGCCGCAGATGCAGGTGTAGTCGGCGCCGCCGCCGGAGCAGTTGCACGCGACCTCGATGCGGACGGCGCAGTTGCAGCCCTCGTGGCCGCAGGTGAGCAGGGTGCCGCCGCCGGTGTCCGACGCCCCCGGCTTCTCCGTCAACGCCGCCCCACATCGGCACGTGTACTGGTCACCTCCGCCCGGACAGTTGCAGACCTCGTCGATGCGAATCTGGCAACCACACCCCTCGTGCCCGCAGGTGAGCGCGGTCCCCTTGACGACCGTTGCCATGACTTCAACCTCCAGGTCGCGCCAGGCCGATGTCCCGGCGGACGCTCGATGGTACGCCGACGCACCGGCGAACGAAAGTGGCGACGACCGGTCGAACGTCGCCGATCGCGCAATTGTCTAAGCAATCCTGACGCCCTCGGCTTCGCCGCTTTCGCAGTGCGCATGCCGTTTTCGCGACCGGCAGCAACAACTCGCGGACTCGCGGTCCAATGCCCCATGATTGGCGCGAATGAGCCACGGGTGGGGGAGTTCGCGATGATCGACGATGCATCGGTGTGTGGCGGACGGCCCGGTCTCGGCCTCCGCGGAGCGATGGCGGCGGCCGCGCTCTGCGCGCTCCTCGCCGCAGGGTGCGGCGGCGGGTCGTCGCCCCAGGCCGCCTCGCAGACGACGATGACGATGAGCAGCACATCGTCCTCGTCCGGCGCCGTCCTCAACCACGTCCATGGTGCGGTGATCGGCGCGGCCGCGAACGAGGTCATCATCGCGACCCACTACGGGCTGCGGCGCAGTGAGGACGGCGGCCACACCTGGACGCCGGTTGCCACGGCGGGCGACAGCATGGTCGCCGCGCTCGCCAAGCTCCCCGGCGGATATGTCGGCTCCTTCATGCAGATGTCCTCGATGAGCGGCACCACGAGCTCCGGGTCGATGGCGATGTCGACCTCGACCTCGTCCGGCGGCGGCATGAACGGCATGAGCGGGATGCACGGGATGAGCTCGTCGAGCTCGTCGAGCGCAGGCGGGTCGATGGGCGGCATGGGGTCGATGGCGATGAGCGGACCCGCCGACGTGAAGGTCTCGAGCGACGGGAGGAGCTGGATGCCGGTCCAGGGCCTCGCCCCCGGTGCGACGGTCACGAACCTCGTCGCCTCCCCCGACGGCAAGGTGGCGTGGGCGTCGATCAACGGCCAGGGCGTCTATCAGAGTACCGACGGCGCCCAGACCTGGAAGATCGCGCTCCCGACCCAGGCCCTGATCACGACGATGTACGACACCGGCACCTCGCTCCTGTTCTCGACCCAGGACGGCCTCGACATCACCCCCGACGCGACGCCCACCGTGCCGGCGACGCCGACCGCCGCGCTCTCCCTCAACACGCTCGCGCCATGGTCGGCGTGCGACACCTGCCTGGTCGCGACCACCGGGTCAGGCGGGGTCGCGACCAGCCGTGATTCGGGACAGACCTGGCAGCAGCTGAAGGTGCCGTACAGCTTCGACGACATCCTCTCCTTCACCCCGACGAAGGACGCGCTCTTCGGCATGGTTGCCGCCACGTCCGACAAGAACAAGGGGATCTGGGAGTCGACCGACGGCGGCGCCAGCTGGACCCGGGTGCTCGATCAACCGCGGATCGACTACGCCTTCGCGCTTCCGAGCGGCGACCTCCTCGCCTTCCAGTGGGGCGTGCACGTCTGGCGCTCCACCGACGGCGGCAGGACCTGGACGAAGTACGGCGACGCCTGAGGAGGGTCTCCGCCGCGCGCACGCCGCCGCCTGGATCGCGCTGAGCGCGCTGGCGGTCGCCGCCTGCGGCGGAGCGGCTCCGGCCCCGACCGCGCCCCCGACGCCCTCGCCGCGCGTGGGTGCCACGGTCACGGTGCGCGACAACGTCTTCGCGCCCGAGGTGGCGACGATCACGGCCGGCGAGTCGGTGGAGTGGCGCTGGTCCGGGCAGAACCCGCACAACGTCACCGGCGACGACTTCGCGAGCCCCACCCAGGTGTCCGGAGTCCTCGATCGCCGTTTCGACCGTCCGGGCACGTATTTCTACCGATGCACGATCCACACGCACATGCTCGCCGAGGTGGTCGTACGATGAGTCCCGGCGGGATCGATCACCGACCTCTGCTGGGAGACGCGGATGCCCTCGCCCGTCGCACCCGCGGATGGCGTGGCCATCCGTGCCCGCGGCCTGACCAAGCGATACGGCTCGCGGACGGCCGTGGACGGCATCGACCTCGACATCCCGACGGGGGTGATCGCGGGCTTCGTCGGACCGAACGGCTCGGGGAAGACCACGACCATCCGCATGCTGCTCTCCTTCGTCGCGCCGACCGCGGGCACGGCCGAGGTCCTCGGGGTGCCGGTCGACCGCCCGGGTGACTACCTGCCGCGGGTCGGAGCGCTCATCGAGGGTCCCGCCTTCTACTGGTGGCTGAGCGGACGGCGCAACCTCGAGATCCTCGCCGCCCTCGGGGGGGTGTCGGCCGCACGGGTCGAGGAGGTCCTGGCGATCGTCGAGCTCGGGGAGCGCGCCGAGGACCGGGTGCTCGGGTACTCGCTGGGGATGAAGCAGCGGCTGGGCATCGCCGCCGCGCTGCTCCCCGCACCGGACCTGCTCATCCTCGACGAGCCCGCCAACGGGCTCGACCCGTCGGGCATCCAGGACATGCGACGTCTCCTGGCGCGGCTGCGGGACCGGGGGGTGACGATCTTCATCAGCAGCCACATCCTCAGCGAGCTGGAGCAGATCGCCGACTGGATCCTCGTCCTCAAGGAGGGCCGTCTCCTCTTCCACGGAACCATGGCCGACCTCCTCGTACGCCGGCGCACGACGTGGATGCTCGTCCCCGAGCGGCCCGAGCTCCTCGACCCGTTGGTGGGCCTCCTCACCAGCGCCGGGTACGACGCCAGCCGGCACAACGGGCACGTGCGCCTCGAGGGCCTCCAGGGCCGGGCGGCCGCCGTGAACCGCCTGGCGATGGAGGGAGGGATCGTCCTCGACGAGATCAGCCAGGTCCGCTCGAACCTCGAGGAGACCTTCCTGGCGATCACCGACGGAGGCGAGCGATGAGGCGCGCCATCGTCGCCGAGTGGCTCAAGGTGCGGCGTGCGAGCATCCTCGGGTCGACCGCTGCGATCACCGTCGCCCTGTCGGTCTCGGCGGTGATCGTGGGCCTCCACGAGCTGGACCGGCCGCGGAGGAAGGCGAACATCGGCCTGTACTCGCAGGTCGACGGCTTCCAGGCGATCCTCGCGCACTCCACCGACTTCCTCGCCATCGTCGGCCTCGGCTTCGCGGCGTTCGCGTTCTCGACCGAGTTCTCGAGCGGGACGCTGCGGAACCTCCTCGTCCGCCAGCCACGCCGCCTCACCCTCTTCGCGGGCAAGAGCGTCGTGGTCGCAGCGCTCGTCACCGCGTTCGTGCTCATCGCCTACTTCGCCTCGTACCCTGTGGCGCTCGTCACCGCGCCGCACTACGGCGTCTCGACGGCGCTGTGGACCACGTCGGCGGGCGTCCGCTCCCTGTTCGGCGGCGGTCTCGACCTCGTCCTCTCCACGCTGGGATACACGATCCTCGGCGCGGTGCTCGGTCTCGTCCTTCGCTCCCCCGCTCCGGCGATCGTGGCGGGGCTCGCGTACGTGTTCGCGATCGAGGGCCTGCTCACGAACTCCTTCCCGTCGCTGACGAGCGTCCTCTTCGCGAGTCAGCTCGACGCCATCGGGCACGGTGGCACCATCGACGTCGGCTACCGCGGCGCGCTGGTCGTGGCGCTGGCATGGGCCGTCGGTCTGGTCGTCGTCGGGGGCGTCGATCTTCGGCGGCGGGACGTCGCCGCCTGACTCAGCCTCCCTCGGGTCGGGCTCCAGAGCAGGCGCTGTCGATCGACACCACGCGACCGTTGATGACCCTGACGATCTCCGAGTGCTGCATCACGTAGGCCAGGTCGTCGACCACGAGCCGCAGCCGCGACGTCGTGGCCACCCGGTCACCGAGCGGTTCGGCCGACGCCGACACCGCCTCCCAGCGGTCGAACGTGTCGAGGAACTCTCGGGTCGTATCCAGGTAGGCGCTCGCGCTGCCGAGGTGCATGTAACCACCCGGATTCACCTGGCGGAACTCCAGCTCGGAGGCAAGGACATCGAGCAGCCGTGGCTCGTCGAACGCGGCGTACGCCTCGGCGTAGCGGCGGGCGACGGTGACCGGGTCGTGGTCGGCCATGTCGGGGATCTCCCGTTCGAGCGCTGCTGGATCGCCGTCCAGCTTCCGCCACGCGGGTTGCGACCGGGTGACGTCCCTGCAGTCAGCGGGCGAGCCGGCCGCCGAGCATCCTGATCCCGCGCGAGACGGCCGCTCCGGCGGCCAGGTACACCGCGGCGGCGAGCCCGTCATTGATCGCCACCCGCTGCTTCATGTCCGGCGGCGTGAACAGCTCCTGAAACGGGCCGACCAGCCAGTTCGCCATCCGCCGCACCGTGGTGACGATGGCGTTCGCGTGGTTGGCGTCGAGGGCGACCAGCACGATGTGCAGGGCGAGCACGGCCGCCACGGCGAGGGCGGCGTACATGACCAGGGTGGCCAGGAGCGACACCGCACGCGCCCAGGCGGTGAGGACCCGCCTCGACAGGACCGTGGCCGACATGTGATCCAAGCTAGCAGACCCGCCCCCGATGCCGGCGGCGGTGAGTTGGCCGACCGGGAGCGGCCGCGGGTCAGCCGGACGCGGGCGCTCCCGACAGCCGGTTCGCGATCGCCACGAGCTCGTCCTGGCCGATCCCGTCCACCCGTCCCCCGATGATCGCGTAGGTCTCCTTCGGCGCGTTCACCATGAGGAGGTTGACGGTGGCGGCGTCCCACCGGCATCGCACCTTCTCGTCGGGGAACCAGTACCCGCCGGTGCAGAGCAGGGTGTGGAGAACCCGAGGCATCCACCTCTGGTAGTACGTCCCGGTCGCGTGCGACCAGTCGAGGTCGACCTGCCGTCCTCGCCGCGGGTCGCGCTGACCGTCGCCGTCGGTGATCCTGATCACGAGCACCGGGTAGTTCGCGTCCGGGTCGGCGCAGGAGCGGTTGTAGACCCAGGTGGTCTCCTGCCCGTGGTCGCCGTACGAGCCGCTGAAGAACCACAGGAAGCGGTAGCCGTGCGAGAGGCGGTCGGGGATGCCCGCCGGCGGGGTGCGGAAGCACCACTCCGTGGCGGCGTCGACCAGGGTCGCGGTGACCGGGGGTGTGCGTGGCACGGGGTGAGGGCCCAGGGAGCGACCGAGGCCCACGAGGGTCAGCGCCGCGAGCGGGAGTGCGAGGAGGATGCCGAGGACGCCGCCGTGCCCGAGGGTCGTCGGTGGGCGCGCGGCGCGTTCGGTGATGCCGTGGCCGGCCTCGCCCGACTCGTCCAACCCGTCGTCCATCCAGGCAGTCCGGGGATGCCCTGGTCCCTGCCTCCACGCCCGGGCCCAACCGTAGCTCACGGCGAGCGGTCCGTCCACCGGGCCCGCCGCGAGCCCGCTCACAGGATGTGACTTACCAGTCGCTTTCTGCTATGATCACCCGAGCCGCCGACGAGGATCCTGGGACTTCCAGCCTCGAGTCGGTCACATCTCAGCTGGAGAGGCGCTGATGAGGATCATCGTCGACCGCGACAAGTGCAGCGGGCTCGGCATCTGCGAGTCCGTCTCGCCCGACTTCTTCGAGATCGGGCAGGACGGCATCATGGTGCTGAGGGAGGAGTTCGTCACCGACGACCGCCTCGAGGAGCTTCGGGAGGCGTGCGACGGCTGCCCGACCGAGGCGCTCAGCCTCGCACCCTGACCGGCGAGGAGGACGCACCGTGACCGATGGTCGCCGCCTCGTCGTCGTCGGGGCATCGCTCGCCGGGCTTCGCGCGGTGGAGAGCGCGCGGCGCAGCGGCTTCACCGGGTCGGTGACGCTGATCGGCGCCGAGGACCACCTCCCCTACGACCGTCCCCCGCTCTCCAAGAAGTTCCTCGACGTGGACACCGATCCCGCGGAGCGGACGACGTTCCGCTCGCATGACGTCCTGTCGGGCGAGCTCGGTGTCGAGCTGCGGCTCGGCTCGAAGGCGACCGGCCTCGACGTCGTGCGCCGTGAGGTCCGGCTCGCGGACGGCACCGTCGGATACGACGCGCTCGTCATCGCGACCGGGTCGTCGGCCCGCTCGCTGCGCGGCGCCGAGCACCTCGCCGGGGTGCACACGCTGCGCACCCTCGACGACGCCCTCGCCCTGCGCGCCGCGCTCGACGCGCGACCGCGGCACGTGGCCATCGTCGGCGCCGGCTTCATCGGCTCGGAGATCGCCTCGGCGGCGCGGTCACGCGGGCTCGCCGTCACGATCCTCGAGGCCCTCCCCACCCCCCTGGGGCGCTCGCTCGGCGCAGAGCTGGGCTGGGCCACCTCGCTGCTGCACGAGAGAGGCGGTGCGACCCTGCGCTGTGCGACCGGTGTGCGGACCGTCGAGGGGAACGGACGGGTCGAACGGCTGACCCTGTCGGACGGCTCGGTGGTGGAGACCGACCTCGTCGTCGTGGGGATCGGGGCGACGCCGGCCGTCGGATGGCTCGAGGGATCCGGTGTGGAGCTCGCGAGCGGGGTCCTCTGCGACGAGACGCTCGCGGCGTCGGTGCCCGGCGTCTACGCGGCCGGCGACGTCGCCGAGTGGGTGAATCCCCTCTTCGAGCGCCGGATGCGCATCGAGCACTGGACCAACGCCGCCGAGCAGGGCGCCCTCGCCGCCCGCAACGCGCTCGACCCCGACGCCGCGCGGCCGTACGCCGCGGTGCCGTACTTCTGGTCCGACTGGTACGACAGCCGCATCCAGTTCCTGGGGATCCCGTCCTCGACGGAGAGCACGGTGGTCGCGGGCTCCGCCGAGAGCGGTCGCTTCGTCGGCCTCTACCGTGACGGCGATCGCCTCGTCGGAGTGCTCGCGCTCAACCACCAGGCCAGCGTGATGAAGTACCGGGCGCTGATCGCGAAGCGCGCCGGCTGGGACGAGGCGCTCGACTTCGCCGCCCGGTTGCACGCCGCATAGGGCGCCGGGCGGACCGCGTCAGCCGAGGATCGCCTTGATCTCCACGAACTCGTCCAGCCCGAACGACCCGAGCTCACGACCGAGACCGGACAGCCCGTACCCCCCGAACGGGGTGTCGAGGTACTCGCGGGTCCGCGCGCCGTTGACCTTCACCTGTCCGGACCGGATGCGCCGCGCGACCGCGCGGGCCCGCTCGGGGTCGGCCGACCACACCCCACCGGAGAGCCCGTACGGGGTGCTGTTCGCGATCGCGACGGCGCCGTCCTCGTCGGTGTACGGCTGCACCGCGAGCACCGGTCCGAACACCTCCTCCTGTCCGAGCCGCATCGACGGGGTGACGTCCGAGAAGACGGTGGGCACCTGGTAGTACCCGCGGGTCAGTCCGGCGGGCGCCTCGGGACCACCGGTCAGGAGCCGGGCACCGTCGTCGATCGCCGCCGCGATGTGGCCGCGAACGCTGTCGCGCTGGCGCGCGCTGATGAGCGGTCCGAGATGGACGCCGTCGTCGAACGGGTCTCCGACACGCAACGCGCGGGCGCCGGCCACGAGGCGGTCCTCCACCTCGTCGAGCCGCTGACGGGGGACGAGCAGTCGCGACAGCGCGTTGCACGCCTGCCCGCTGTTGAAGAAGGCCTGCTCGATCGCGCTGGGGATCACCACCCCGAGGTCGGCGTCGTCGAGGACGAGGTTCGGCGACTTGCCGCCGAGCTCGAGGCAGACGCGCCTGATCCCTCCTGCGGCGAGCTCGGCGACGCGGGCGCCGGATCGCACGCTTCCGGTGAGGGACACCACCGCGACGAGCGGATGGGTGACGAGCGCCTCGCCGACCTCCGGACCGCTGCCGCACACGAGGTTGAACACCCCGGCGGGGACGCCCGCGGCCTGGGTGCACTCGGCGAACACGAAGGCGTTGAGCGGCGCGACCTCGCTCGGCTTGAGGACGATCGTGCATCCCGCGATGAGCGCCGGGGCCACCTTCGCCGCGATCTGGTGCAGCGGCATGTTCCAGGGCGTGATCGCCGCGACGACCCCCGCGGGCTCGCGCACCACGGTGGCGGCGCCGACCCGCTCCTCCCAGGGATGACCGGTGGCGACGTCGGCGACCCGGTCGATCACCGCCGCGGGGAGGAGCACCTGCGCGGCCACGGCGATGTGTCGCGGCATGCCGACCTCGGTGGCGATCACCGCGCCGAGCTCGCCGGCCCTGCGCCGCAGCTCGGCGCCGAGCGCGCGGACGATCGCGATGCGCTCCTCGACCGGGCGTGCGGCCCAGGATGCCCAGGCCTCGTGGGCCGCACGCACCGCACGGTCCACGTCGACCGCCGTCCCCTCGAGCACCTCGGCGACGGGCAGCTCGGTGCTCGGGCTGACGACGGAGATCCGGTCGGTGCCGCTGGACCCGACCCACTCCCCGCCGATCAGGTGCTCGGGGCGGTCGCGCACCGACGCAGGGAGGGCGTGCGCCGTCGACGTCACCCCCGAGAACCCTGCGTGACCCGCACCGGCATGCGCTTGACGCCGCGGAACCAGTTCGACACCAGCCGGTCGGGCTCGTCGAGCACCTCGATGCGGAGGTCGCGGCCGAGGACCTCCTCGTAGAAGACACGCACCTCGAGGCGGGCGAGGTGGGCCCCGAGGCAGAAATGGGGACCCGCGCCGAAACCGAGGTGCTTGTTCGGCTTGCGGTGGAGGATGAAGCGGTCGGGGTCGTCGAAGACGCGCTCGTCGCGGTTGGCCGAGGCGAACCAGAGCACGACCTTGTCGCCCTCCCGGATCGTCGCGCCGTGCATCTCGACGTCCCGGGTCGCGGTCCGGCGCATGTGGATCACCGGGGTCACCCAGCGCACCATCTCCTCGAGACCGCTGCGCAGCAGGCCCGGGTTCTCGCGCAGCTCGTCCCACACCCCGTGCGCGCTGAGCGCGTGCACCGATCCCGACAGCAGGTTGCGCGTGGTCTCGTTCCCGGCGACCGTCAGCAGGACGTAGTAGGAGTCGAGCTCGCCCTGCTGGAGCGGGCATCCCTCCACCTCGGCGCCCACGAGCGTGCTCACCACGTCGTCGCGGGGCCCGGCGCGGCGCTCTGCGGTCAGCCGGTGGTAGTACTCGAAGAGCTCGGAGCGCGCCGTGGCAGCTGTCTGGGGGCCGGCGGAGTACTCGGGGTCCTCGCTGCTGATCTGGTTGGTCCAGCGCAGCAGCAGGTGCGCGTCCTCGACCGGCACTCCGAGCATCGGCGCGAAGACGAGCAGCGGCAGCCGGGACGCGATCACCTTGACGAAGTCGAACTCACCGAGCTCGAGGGCCTCGTCGAGCAGCTGGGTGGTCACCTCGCGCACCCGCTCGGCCATCACCTCGACGCCGCGCGGCGCGAAGGTGCTGATCAGCGGCCGCCGCATCAGGTTGTGCCGCGGCTCGTCCATGTTGTGGATCTGGGGAGGCGCGCCCTCACCCTCGCCCCGGCGGCGGCTGAGGATCTGGGTCCCCTGGCTGTTGCAGAACCGGTCCGGGTCCTTGGCGACCGCCTCGACATCGGCGTACCGGGTCAGCGACCAGAACCCGGGCTCGTCACCCGGCTCGGCGTTCCAGAAGAGCGGCGCCTCGTCGCGCAGCACCCGGAAGAGATCGCCGTCGCGCATCGCCGCGAACGGACCGGTCTCGAGCAGGTCGATGCCTCCCAGGCGCGGCGGGGACGGCGACTCCGTGGTGGACATGGCGCTCTCCAGGCGAGGGGGAACCGGTCCGCAGTTTGTGACTTGGAGTATACATCCTACGGCTAGTTGAGGCACAACCACGCTCGGTATGATAGTCTGTGTTCACTTCTCAGAGCCCACGGACGTGGCGAGCGGAGGGCCGGCATGCGACGGATCGTTGTCACGGGGGCGGCGTCCGGCATCGGGGCCGCGCTGGCGACCGGGCTCGTCGCCCAGGGGTGCGAGGTCCTCGGGGTCGACCGCCGGCCCGATGTCCCCGAGGGCGTCGTTCCGGTCGCCTGCGACCTCGCCGACCCCGCGGCGGTGCGGCGCGCGGCAGCCGAGATCGGCGGCCCCATCGACGGCCTCGCCAACATCGCCGGCGTCCCGGGCACCGCACCGGCGCGCACCGTGATCGCCGTCAACGTGCTCGGGCTGCGCGCGCTGACCGAGGCACTGCTCGACCGGATGTCCGACGGGGGCTCGATCGTCCACCTCGCCTCGCTCGCCGGCCTCGGCGGCGGCACCTCCGAGGAGGAGGCCGCCAGGCTCCTCGCCGCGAGTGACGAGGAGATCCTCGGCTGGCTCGAGGCGCATGGCCTCGACGGCCCGGCGGCATACCGGCTGTCGAAGCAGCTCGTCATCCGCTATGCCTCCGCGCTCGCCGCGCGTCTGCTCCCGCGCCACGTCCGGAGCTGCAGCGTCAGCCCGGGTCCGGTGGAGACTCCGATCCTCGGCGACTTCCGGGCGACGATGGACGGCGTCGACCGTGCGACGGCGCTCGTCGAGCGGCATGGCCGGCCGGAGGAGGTGGCCGCCGCGGTCGCCTTCCTGCTCTCACCGGCGGCCTCCTGGGTGAACGGGATCGACCTGTGGGTGGACGGCGGCCTCCTCGCGGCGCGGGCGGCGGCGGCGCGCGCGCAGGCCGGGCTCGCGGTGCGATGACGATGGCTGCTCGACCGAAGCCGGCGACCGCGGCGGTGCCCGAGGACGACGTCGTCGCCGACGCCGGCGTGGCGGTGCTCGATCGGCACGCCGCTGTCGCGGGGCGCGTCAAGAACGCGCGCGGGCGGCGGACCAAGCAGAAGCTGATCGACGCGGCGATCCGCTGCTTCAGCGACTACGGCTACCGGCGCACCCGGATCCAGGACATCGTCTTTCAGGCCGGGGTCTCGCAGGGCAGCTTCTACCGTCACTTCACGACCAAGAGCGAGCTCCTCCTCGAGGCTCTCGAGCCGTGCCTGGAGGAGCTGCTCACCGTCACCAGCGGCGCCGGGGGCGGCGGCGGAGGGGCTCCGTCGCTCGACGCGATGATGCAGGTGACGAGCGCCTACTTCACCTCGTATGCGCGAAACCGCCTGCTGCTGCGCCTGCTCCGCGAGGCCGCCGTCATCGACGAGGAGTTCTACGAGCGCTGGCAGCTGCAGCGGCAGCGGTTCATCGGACGCACCCAGCGGTGGATGGAGCGCCTCCATGCAGCCGGCCACATCGGTGCGGGGAACTTCCCCATCCTCGCCGACGTGCTCGGATCGACCGTCGAGCAGACCTGCTACGTGCACATCGGGTTGCCCGAGCAGGCGCCGCGACAGGAGGAGATCCAGGAGCTCGCGCGGACCGTGGCGGACGTCTGGTTCAGGTCCCTGCCGCCACGCGCACCGGCGGCGTAGAGCTCCGCTCCACGGTGTCGCCTGCGGCGGCGCCGGAGTGCACCGATCCCGCCGGGATCACGACCGTGCGGACCAGTCCCGATTCGGGCGGCGCCGCGAGCAGGACGTCGGGAAGATGGTCGAGCGCCACCAGGTGCGGCCGGGGTGGATGGAGCATCCCCCGCGCCAGACGGTTCAGCACCACCTCGATGGTGCGCGCGAGGTTGTCGGGATTCTCCGTGATCCAGCTGGCCCACTCGACGCCGACGACCGAGCGATTGCGCAGCAGCACGTGGTTCGCCGGCAGCCGGGGGATGTGGCCGCTCGCGAATCCGACGACGAGGTAGCGGCCGCCGAAGCCGAGTGAGCGCAGCGCCGCCTCCGCCATGTCGCCGCCGACGGGGTCGAGGACGACGTCGACACCTGCGGGGAAGCGCTGCTTCATCGCCTCGCGGAGATGGATGACGCGCCGGTCGAGGACCATCGCCGGCCGCACCGGTGCGGCGGCCCAGAACTCGGGGTCCGAGGTGACGGTGACGACCCGGGCGTCGAGGTGGACGGCGGTCTCCACCGCGGCATGGCCGACCGCCCCCCCGGCTCCGAGGACGAGCACCGTCTCCCCGGCGCGGAGGCGGCCGCGGTCCTCGAGCGCGTAGCTCGCGGTGCCATAGGCCTCGATCGACGCGGCGGCGATCGCGTCGTCGAGGCCGGACGGGATCTGCACCACGGATCGGGCGGGTGCGACGATGTGCGTCGCCCAGGTGCCGTAGTCGCTCTTCAGGACGACGACGCGTGTCCCCGGGTGGAGATGTCCGACGCCGGGGCCGACCTCGACCACCTCTCCGGCACCGACGGCGCCGGGGGTGAACGGCAGCGGGGGACGGACCTGGTATCCGCCGCGCACGATCAGCCGGTCGACGAAGGCGACGTTCGCCGCGGTGATCCTGATCAGCAGCTCTCCCGGGCCGGGCGCCGGCATCGGCGCGTCCTCGACGGTGATCCCGTCGCGCGTCCCGTAGGAGCGGCAGACGAGGCGCCTCACGTCGGCACCCGCCGGTAGCGGTCACGGACCTGCCCCTTCACGAGCTTTCCCGTGGGAGTCCGGGGAAGGTCGTCGACGAAGTCGACGCTGCGAGGCGTCTTGTAGCCCGCGAGACGCGCCCGCACGTGGCCGATGAGCTCGGCGGCGAGGGCGTCGCTGCCCTCGACGCCGGGGACGAGCTGGACGACCGCCTTGACCTGCTCACCCATCTCCTCGTCGGGCACGCCGACGACCGCGACGTCCGCGACCGCGGGATGCAGGACGAGCACGTCCTCGATCTCCTGCGGATAGATGTTCACCCCGCCGGAGATGATCGTGAACGCCTTGCGATCGGTCAGGTACAGGAACCCCTCGCCGTCGAGGTGGCCGATGTCGCCGACCGTGGTCCAGGTGGGGTGCGCGGGGTGCTGCGCCAGCCGGGTCCTCTCCGGATCACGGTGATACGAGAAGGGCTGGACCTCGCGCTCGAAGTAGACGGTGCCGATCGTCCCCGGCGGCACCTCGTGGCCGTCCTCGTCGCAGACGCGGATGGTGCCGAGGACCGCCCTGCCGACCGAGCCCGGGCGCTCCGACCACTCCTGCGGTGTGATCATCGTCGCCCCGTTCGCCTCGGTCGAGGAGTAGTACTCGTGGAGGATCGGCCCCCACCAGTCGATCATCCGCTGCTTCACCGCAACCGGGCACGGTGCGGCGGCATGGATCGCGACCCGCTGGCTCGAGAGGTCGTACCGCGTGCGCACCGCGCCGTCGAGCTTGAGCATGCGGACGAACATCGTCGGCACCCACTGACTGTGGGTCACCCGGTGATGCTCGATCGCGGCGAGGGCGGCCTCGGCGTCGAAGCGCTCCATCACGACGACGGTGCCGCCGAGCGCCTGCACCGTCGCGCACGTCCGCAGCGGTGCGGCGTGGTAGAGGGGCGCCGGCGACAGGTACACCGTGCGCTCGTCGAACCCGAAGCGACCGCCGAACAGGCCGACCATCGCGTCACCGGGCTCGTCGACCCGGCGCTCGGGCAGCGGCGGCTTGATGCCCTTCGGGCGTCCCGTCGTCCCCGACGAGTACAGCATGTCGCCGCCGCGCGGCTGATCGCCGAGCGGCGAGGTGCGCGACGCCGCGAGCGCCTCCTCGTAGCCCTCGAAGCCCTCGAGCTCGCCGCCGATGGCGACGCGCCATCGCAGCGCTGCGGTGCCGTTCAGCGTCTGTGCGGCGCCGCCCACCGCGCTGCTCGCGAACACCGCCCCCGCCTCGCAGTCGTCGACGATGTAGCGGATCTCGTCGGGCCCGAGCCGGTGGTTGACCGACGTCACGTAGAGACCGATGCGCTGGGCCGCCCAGTAGACCTCGAAGACCCGCGGGCTGTTGTCGCAGAGCAGTGCGATGACGTCGCCGCGCCGGAAGCCCAGGTCTCGGAGACGGTGCGCGAGCCGCACGGAACGCTCCTCGAGCTCGCCATAGCTGAGGGTCTCGCCGGTCCCGGTCATCACCACCGCGACGCGGTTCGGATCAGTTCGTGCGTACGTTCCGGGATACATCGAAGCTCCTAATCCACCGACCGACCTGGTCCCTCGCCACCATGCAGGCGACCCTCGTCTCCCTCCACCGCTGCCCGGGATGCAGCCACGGCATCCCCTCCCATCCACGCGGCCACGGGACGGTGATCTCCTCGACGCCCGACCCGGGGAGGCCGTCGCGAAACGCGCCGGCGAGCAGCGACCCGACGCGGTCGAGGGCGTCGCGCGCCCCGACGAGCACGCGGTCGAAGCTCATGAAGCCGTGGATCTGCCCGGGGTAATGGAGGAGCTCGACGGGCACTCCCGCCTCGCGCAGCCGCCGGACGTAGGCGATGCCCTCGTCGCGCAGCGGGTCGAAGCCCGCGGTGACCACGACCGCGGGCGCGACGCCGCGCAGGTCGGGGATGTCGAGCGGCGAGGCGGCGGGAGCGCCGAGGTCCGAGACGCGCGAGAGGTGGCCGCGGATCCAGTCGATGCGCTCGCGGGTCAGGAGGTAGCCACGGGCGTTCTCGCGCAGCGACGGCAGGTCGCCGTCGAGGTCGGTCGCGGGATACACGAGGAGCTGTGCACGCAGCGCCGCACCACCGCGACGCATCCACTCGTGGGCGGCGCCGGCGGCGAGCGCGCCCCCCGCCGAGTCCCCGCCGACGGCGAGGCGGCGCCGGTCACCACCGATCTCGCCGGCGTGCCCGGCGAGCCAGGCGAGCGCCGCGAGGCAGTCCTCACGCGCGGCCTCGAGCGGATGCTCCGGAGCGCGGCGGTAGCCGGCGGCGACGACGATCGCCCCGCTCCGGTTGGCGAGCGCGCGGCACATGCCACCGGCGGTGTACAGGTCGCCGGCGACGAACCCGCCGCCGTGGAACCAGGCGAGCACCGGTCGGGGTGAGCCCGTGGTCGCGGGGGTGTAGATGCGCAGGGTGAGGCGGCCACCTGGCCCGTCGATCGTCCGCACGTCGACGGCCTCGACCGGCTCGCGGGAACCGAACGCCTTGACGGCCAGCTGCCAGTCGCGGCGGACATCGGCGAGCGCGTGCGCACCGCGCCGGCGCCGCGGCCACAGGGCGAGCTGCCAGAGGAGGCGGCGCACCTCGAGGTCGGGCCGGTCACTGCGCAGCAGCGCTGGGCTGTCGAAGGGGCTCACGCCGTGCGCTTCTCCGAGCCGCGGCGCACCCCGGCCGCCGAACGAAGCTCCTCGTACGAGGCGCGCAGGTCCTCGGTGGCCTCCCACAGGTCCGGCACGACGGTGGGGTCGGCGGTGAAGCCCAGCGTCAGGTGCTCGCGGTAGCTGAGCGTGCAGAGGAACAGGCCGGACGTCGTCCAGTTGACCCCGACCGGGTACCAGTGGAGCAGCTCGTGCTCCCCCAGGTGGAGTGGCGTGCGGGGTCCCGCGACGTTGGTCGTGGTGATGTTGAGCGGGAAGTACCGCTGCGGCCACATCCGCCACAGCAGGCGGTAGAGCGCCGCGGGAAACCACTCGGCGGAGGCGATGATCTCGTAGAGCCCGTTCGCCTGGCGCCTGCCCTTGAGCTCGCGCATCGCCCCACGTTCGGCGTCGAGGCGCTCTCGGGCGTCGTCGACGCCGACGTGCAGCGGCACCACGACCATCGACACCAGGTTGCCCATGGCCCCGCTCTGGTCGGAGCGGCGGACGCTCACCGGGCACATCGCCCGCAGCGTCACGCCGTCGGTCGGGTAGCCGTGACGGCGCATGTAGCGCCCCAGCCCGCCGCTGAGGACGGCGAGCACGAGGTCGTTCACCGTCGCGTCGAGCCTGCGCCGCACCGCACCCACCTCGTCGATCGGCAGCTCGACCCAGGCGAACTGACGGGCGGGCGAGATGGGACGGTTGAAGGGGGTGCGTGGCGGCGGCACGACCGTCATCGGACCGGTGTCGACCGCGGCCCTGGCGAGCGGGCCGAGCCGCTCGAGCAGCCGCTTCGGACCGCCCGGCCGCAGCAGATCGACCGCACCGCGAGCGCGATCGAGGCCCGCCCCCAACCTGTCGGCCACGGCGTCGCGGACGAGGTCGACGGTCCCGGGCGAGGAACGCGGTGCGGGCTCGCTCGACGGCGGCCGCTGACCGCCCACGGGGCTGTGGAGCACCTCGATCAGCTCGATGCTCGACACGCCGTCGACCATCGCATGATGCAGCTTGAGGAAGACGATGGTGTCGCCGCTCGCATGCCCGCTCAGGACGGTCAGCTTCCACAGCGGGCGGCTGCGGTCGAGCAGCTCGCTGAAGAGCCGGCCACCGACCTCGGAGAGCACCACGTCGTCACCCGGCGCGGGCAGGGTCATCTCGTCGACGTGGTTGCGGACGTCGAAGTCCGGGGCGTCCTCCCACGTCGGATGGGCGAGGCTCAGAGGGGTGAACACCACCTTCTGCCGGTAGCGCGGCAGAAGGTGGAGTCGCTCCTCGATCATCCTCACCATGTCGGCGGCGGTGATGGATCCGCGGTAGACCATGCACTCGCCGACGTGCATCGGCTGCTCCGGCCGCTCCCAGTACAGGAACACCGAGTCGTGCGCGCTGAGCCGGTGGCGCAGCCCGGTCGGGCTCATGCGACCTCGAGGATCCTGACGGTCGCGGCGGTGCCGTCCACCTCGATCAGCGCTCCATCGGGGATTCGCGCGGTGGCGTTGGCGACCGAGACGACGCACGGGATGCCGAGCTCACGGCTCACGATCGCGGCGTGCGAGAAGGGCGCGCCGACGTCGCACACCACCCCGCCCGCCGCCATGAAGAGCGGGGTCCAGGACGGGTCGGTGATCGGCGCGATCAGGATGTCCCCGACCTCGAGCGCGGTGGGGTCGTCGGGGGTGAGGAGCACGCGCGCGCGCCCGGTCACCGTGCCGGGGCAGCCGGAGACGCCCTGCAGGACCGCACCCGGCGAGACCTTCTCGTGATGATTGGCGTCGCGGCGCTTCCAGTCGTGGAACGGGGGCGGAGAGCCCGCGACGACGAAGGGCGGCTCGTAGTCGAAGAGCGTCATGTACTGGCGCTCGCGCTCGCGCAGCCGCTCGGTCCAGGCCGTGCCGTTCGCGAGGAAGTCCGGGACCTCGTCGATGGTGAGCATGAAGATCTGCTCGGGACGGTCGAGATGACCGCGCGCCACCGCACGCCGCCCCAGCTCGAGCGCCGGGAGCCGCTGCTCGTGGGTGGTCATGCCGCCGGTGGTCCGGGTCCGCTCCCGGCCGCGCAGCCAGAGCTTGCCCGCATTGAGCGCGGCCTCGAACTGCCCCAGCGCCTCGTTGCCCGCGAGCGCGGCGCGGACCTCGGCCTCGGCGCGCTCGCGCTGCGCGGTCCTCTCCACCGCCTTGCGCGACGGCGCGTCCGACTCCGGCGCGAGCCGGGCGCGGTCGATCGCCGCGAGGGCGAGCTCGGGCTTCGTCCCCCAGGTCGGACGGCGGTACTCCCACTCGTTGGGGCCGCGGAAGTCCCAGTCGGCGAGGAAGGACTCGAGGTCGGCGACGAAGCCGCCGAGGCGATCGCGCGAGGCGCGCAGCCTGTCGAGGAGCCCGTCGGTGCCCTCGTCGAACAGTCGGGAGAGCTCGGGCGACGCCGCCACGGCGCGGCCGAGCTCCCAGATGCGGATCGAGGCGCCGGCGGAGTCGACGTCGCCGATGCCGACCAGCAGCTCGAGCGAGAGCTCCGGCCGGCCGATCGCCGCGCACACCTGGGCGACGGCGCCGAGGCCGATGCCGGCCTTCAGGCTCGTCTCGATGTGGCTCTTGAACATGCGCCGGGCGAAGCCGTTCATCGAGGTGATGCGCTCGATCAGCTGCTCGTCGGTGAGCCCGGCCATGTCGGGCCGGCTCCGGCGGACGCGCAGGATCTCGGCGACCTCGGCGTCGAGCTCCGACAGATCGGTGGCGCCGAGCACGTTCTGCATCAGCCACGCGCCGGCCCGCTCGCTGTGCGCGGGGCTCTCGTCGAAGTCCCGCCTCTCGCTCTCGTAGGACGGGATGCCGGGCATGTCGCCGAAGTACTGGAGATCCACGGCCTCGGGCGAGAACCCGGGGACGCGGACCCCGAAGAGCCGCATCAGCGACATGTTGATGTACAGGTAGCCGTCGAAGCAGACGATCGGGTTGTGCTCGACCTCGGGGTCGTAGAGGTCGTGATCCCATGCGCCGGTCGCGACGAAGGCGTCGCGCCACCCCGGCTCGAGGTTCGCCAGGAAACCGGTCGTCGCGTTCAGCGGCGTGATCGGGTCGGGGAACACCTCGCCGACGTTGGCCCGCGAATACAGCGGGAAGGTCGCCGACGTCCTGTCGTTGAGCATCCAGTCGCCCATCTTCGTCTCCGCACTCCAGCTCTCGAGCGTCCGCAGCTCGGGCAGCACCTGCTCGAGCAGTTCCTCCTCGGTCCGCGCGTCGACACCCGACGGTGTCTCCTCCGTGGCGCCGAGCCACACCTGTCCTGTCGCACCGTCGATGGTGATCACGTCCCCCGCGGCGAAGAGCACGCGTCCGCCGGTGCTGCGAACGTCCGCGTCGCCGATCACGAGGTCGTCCGCGCCGACGACGGCGGGGATGTTCCAGCCGCGCGCCACCACGGCGGCGTGGCTCGCGAGGCCTCCGCGGCTGGTGAGCAGCCCCACAGAGACCGACATGCCGTGCACGTCCTCCGGGCTGGTCTCCGGCCGCACGAGGATGACGTCGCCGTCGCTCTCGGCGGCGGCGTCGGCGCTGAGCACGACGCGACCGCTCACCCGTCCGGGCGACGCACCGAGTCCGGCGGCAACCGCCGCGGCGGCGGCCGACTCCTTCGGCGCGAGGCGGGTGCGCGCCTCGGTCAGCGCGTCGGCACGGGCCCTGTCGCGAAGCTCGGTGGGGACCCTGCCGGACGCCTCGGACCTGCTCAGCGCGATCTGCGGGTCGGCGACCATCGCGACCGCCGCGCGCACGGCCGCGGTCGCACTCCGCTTCCCGATCCGGGTCTGCAGGATCCACAGCCGCCCGTTCTCGACGGTGAACTCGACATCGCAGATGTCGCGGTAGTGCACCTCGAGACGGCGGAGCTGGCGTCGAAGCTCGCGGTCGACCTCGGGCATGAGCCCGGCGAGCGCCTCGAGCTTCAGGGTGCGCACGGTCCCGGAGACGACGTCCTCACCCTGGGCGCAGGGAAGGTAGTCGCCGAAGGGGAGGTCGGCCCCGGTCGAGGGATCGCGGGTGAACACGACACCCGTCCCCGAGTCGGCGCCGCGATTGCCGAACACCATCGCCTGGACGTTCACCGCCGTCCCGATCCGGTCGTCGATGCCCTCGTGTGCCCGGTAGGCGCGAGCGCGCGCGCTGTCCCAGCTGCGGAAGACCGCCTCGACGGCGCCCCGGAGCTGGGCGGCGGGGTCGGCGGGGACGGGATGCCCGGCCGACTCCAGAGCCGCCTGGATGCTCCGCACCTCCGCCTTCGCCCGCTCGGCGTCCCGGCTCTCGTCAGCGCGATGCTCGGGAAGCACTCCCGCCGGGACACCGAGCACCGTGCCCGCGTACATCGTCAGGAAGCGGCGGTAGCTGTCCCAGGCGAACCACGCATCGCCGGACGCCGCGGCCAGGCCCTCGACCGTGACGTCGTTGAGGCCGAGGTTGAGAACGGTGTCGAGCATCCCCGGCATCGACCGTGGGGCGCCGCTGCGCACCGCGAGCAGGAGCGGGTCGCGCGGATCGCCGAGGCCACGCCCCATCCTCTCCTCGAGTCCGCGCACGTGCCCGGCGATCTCCGCGTCGAGTTCCGCGGGCCAGCCACCGCTGCGGTACTCGCGGCACACCGGCACCGCGATCGTGAACCCGGGTGGTACCGGCAGCCCCAGGGTCGTGGTCATCTCCGCCAGGCCGGCCCCCTTGCCGCCGAGGAGATCGGCGAGTGCGCGGGGAGCGACGGCGTGATCGTGGTCGAAGGAGAAGATCACGTCAGTGCCCGTCGGCCGCGCTGCGAACCCTGCCGAGCGTGCACATGAGGTCCTGGTGCAGCTCCATCCAGAGGTCGTGGTAGCTGGCCGACATCGGTGCGGCGAAGGCACGGCGGTCGCCGGCGGCGAGCCGCCGCCAGGCCGCGTCGAACTCACGCTCGTACCTGCCGAACCGCCCCAGCTCCGCGGCCAGGTCACGCGTCAGGGTGACCGTGCGCTCGTGGAGCGCGCCGAGCTCGGCGATCACCGCGTTGTCGTACACGGCGTCGCTGTGATCGTTCGGCTGGGGTGTTCCGTCCTCGGCGGTGCGCAGCTGCCACCGCGCGCAGATCTGCTTGAACGGCTCGTTGAGGTCGACGAAGCGCTCGTACAGGCCCTCGACGGCCGGCTGAGCGCCACTGGCCTCGACCTCCCTGGCGAGGAGGTCGAGATGCGCGGTCCGGCCCTCGGCGGTGAGGCACCACCCGGCGATGCGGCCGCTGCGCTCCTTGACCAGGCCGTCCTGTGAGGCGCTCGCCAGCACCTCCTCCACCACCGGGACGTCGAGGCTGCTGCGCTCGCTGATCGTCTGAGCGGGCACGAACCCTCCCAGGCGCAGGATGTGCAGCACGGTCAGCATGCGCTCGTCACGCGCGGTCTCGAGGGTCACGGCGCAGTCTCCCGACAACGTTTCCGGCATCGACTGTCGATGTGCCGTCGGGAGATGCCGGACCATCTCCGCGGCGACCAGTGGGTTGAGGTGCACCGTCTCGTTGACGGCGCGCACCTGGCGGTGACCCGAGCGGGCGGCGGCGATCCGCGTCACCGACGTGTAGGCGGGGCTGAAGAGCATCAGCCTCGGCGCGCCGAGGACCTCGCCGAGGTAGGAGTTGATGACCCCGCCGTGGCAGACCACGGCGACCGAGGTCGCCGGGTGCCGCTCGATGATCCCCTCGACGGCGTCGTGCACCCGGGCACGGAACCCGGGCAGGTCGAAGACGTGGTCGCCCCAGCGCCCCTCCTCCACTGCCGCCCACCGCTCGACCGAGCTCATCCTGATCTCCTCGACCGGGGTGTAGAAGGTCGCACCGTAGTCGAACTCGAGGAGCGCCTCGTCGAGGTGATGGGGGACCTCGAGACGGTCGGCGATGTAGCGCGCCGTCTGGACGGCGCGCCGCTGGGTGCTGCTGTAGATCGCGGAGATGTCGCCGCGCTCGTGCGCGGCGAGGAAGGCGCTGAGCAGGATCGCCTGGCGAACGCCCTCGGGGGTGAGCCCCGGGTCGGCGCCGATCCCGTCCGCCTGGCCGACGCGGTGCGGCTGTCCGTGCCGGATCAGCAGCAGCTCCATCAGACCGTCCCCACGGAGCGCGAAGCCGGCCAGTAGCGGGCTCGAAGCTCGGAGACGAGCAGCTTGCCGGCCTCGTTGCGCGGCATCTGCTCGACGAAGTCGACCGACCGCGGGCACTTGTGGTGCGCGAGCCGGTCGCGGCAGTACCGGACGAGCTCGCTCGCGAGCTCCGGCCCCGGACGGGCACCCTCGGCCGGCTGCACGATCGCCTTGACCTGCTCGCCGAACTCGTCGTCCGGGGCGCCGACGACGGCGACGTCCGCGACGGCGGGGTGCAGCGCGAGGAGATCCTCGATCTCCCGCGGGTGGATGTTGACCCCGCCGCTGATGATGACCTGACTGACTCTGCCCGTGAGGTAGAGATACCCCTCGCTGTCGACGTATCCGAGGTCACCGGCGGTGCCCGAGGCTCCCGGCCGCCGGAAGGAGACGACGCCGACCTCGCCGCGGGGCAGCTCCCGTCCGCCGGCGTCGGCGATGAACAGGTCACCGTCGACGGGCCGTCCGACCGAGCCGGGATGCTCCACCCATTCGGCGGGGCCGATCGCGGTGCTGCCGAAGCCCTCCGAGGCCCCGTAGTACTCGTGGATGATCGGGCCCCACCAGTCGAGCATGGCGCGCTTGACGTCGACCGGGCACGGCGCGCCGGCGTGCACGGCGACGCGATGCGACGAGAGGTCGTGCGCCCGGCGGGCCGTCTCGGGGAGGCGCAGCATCCGGATGAACATCGTCGGCACCCACTGGCTGTGGGTGACGCGGTTCTCCGCGATCGCCGTCAGCGCACCCTCGGCGTCGAACCGGGACATCATCACGACCGTCCCGCCGAGCTGATGGACCGCCTGCAGGAAGGCGAAGGGCCCGGCATGGTACGACGGACCCGTCGCCAGGTAGGTCAGGTCACCGGTGGTGAAGCCGAGCGTCGGGAGCAGGGAGCCCAGGCGCATCGGCGCGTTCGCGGGATGCACGTCGACGGGGTCGACGCGGAAGGGCTTGGGCCGGCCGGTGGTGCCGGAGCTGAAGAGCAGGCGGCCACCCAGCGTCTCCTCGAGCGTGTCGTCGCGCGGCGTCCCGGCGACGGCGAGGTCGTGGTCGAGGACGCCGGCGGGCCGCGAGCCGCCCCAGACCTCGTCGGCCTCGGCGACCAGCCAGAGCGGGGCGATCGCGAGCCGCGCGGCCCGCACCGCCTCGCACATCGTCGCATAGAGCTCAGCGGAGGTCACGACGACCCGCGGCGCCGCATCCTGCATCAGCGGGGTGAGCTCCGCGGCGGTGAGATGCCAGTTGACCGGCGCGATGTAGAGCCCGCTGCGCAGACAGGCCCAGACCACCTCCGCCCAGCGCACGTCGTTCTGCAGGGCGAGGACCACGGTGTCGCCCCGGCGGGCGCCGGCCCCGCGGAAGACGGCGGCGAGCCGGGCGCTGCGCTCGTCGAGCTCCGCGTACGAGACCCGCGCACCGCCCGGCGACATGATCACCGCGGGCCGGTCGGGCGTCGCCTGGGCATGGACGGCGGGGTACATGGTCCTCCCGGAGCCTGGTTGCGACTTACTAGTCACATTTCTGGGCGCATTCTACCGGGTGTCACCCGCAGAATGCAACCCTCAGTCACATTTCAGGCGAGCATCCCGCGGCTCAGCGCCACGGTCACGGCAGCGGCCCGGCTCGAGGCGCCGAGGCGGCGGCGGAGCAGGGAGATCTCCCGGTTGATCGCTCCCCGCGGCCGTCCGGTGACCCGCGACATGTCGCGGTCGCTGAGACCGCCCGCGAGGAGCGTCAGCATCCGCTCCTCGGACACGAGACGGTCCACGCTGCTGTGGGAACGCAGAGCGTCGACCGCGGCGGAGGCCAGCCGTGGATGGAGGTACACGCCGCCCGCGCGAACCCAGCGCAGCGCCTCCACCAGGCTGCTGCCCTCGGCATCCTCGGGCAGGAAGCCTCGCGCACCCGCCTCCAGGGCGCATCGCAGATTCCACCCGCTGAGATTCGCGGTGATCACGATGACGTCGAGCGGAGGCTCGCGCCGGCGCGCGGAGCGGATGAGGTCGAAGGCCCACTCCCGGCGGAGCTCGATGTCGGTGATCAGGATTCCCGCCGCCTCCGGGAGCGTCCCCAGGCGCACCTCCGCCTCACCGAGGCTGCTCGCCTCGGCGAGGACGCGGTGGTCGCCCGTCCGCTCGAGGACGGTGCGGACCCCGGCACGGAGCAGGGTCTGGTCGTCGACGACGAGCACCGGACGTGCATCTCTCATGGACATGACCACCGATGGGGGAATAGAGCCCGGGGGCGACTCACGTCGGAGGCGGAATGCCCCCGGGCTCAGGCTTGGCTAGGCGTTGACCGGGTCGGGGGTCATGCGCTTCAGGCCGAAGCCGCCGTCCGCATCACCCTGAGTCCACTGGTACATGTACTCGTGGTTGAAGGAGTACGGCTCCTGGCCGTGGTCGCCGTGCGGCCACTTGAGCGTCACACCCATCCCGGTGTCGAAGGACTGCGTCTCGAGCGCCTGGATGAAGCGCGCCCGGGTGAGGTTGGGTCCGAGCGACCTCGCGGCGTCGGCGAAGATCCTCGTGCACGCGATGGCGGACTGGGTGATGTGATGGCCCAGCGCGTACTTGGTGTGGATGCCGACGATGTCGTACCCGGTGTACTTGTTGGTCAGCATCTCCCAGAACTTGAGGCCGGGGAGGCTCTCGTCGGCAGGGCTCTGTCCCTGGGCGCCGGGCACCACCCACGAGGTGATCGTGCTGACGTGGCCCTTGATGTAGTCGCCGAAGAGGGTCCCGTAGCCGGGGTCGCCGGTGAGGTGGTTGGCGAAGAAGCCGAGCTTGGGCGTCCAGTTCTGGCCCTGGGCGTCATGGAAGAACTTGGCCACCGGCGCCGGCCACGAGAAGGAGACGATGGCGTCCGGATTGGCGACGCGCATCGCGAGCACGTGCTGCGACTCGTCCGGGGAGTCCCACTCCTGGCCGATCCGCTGGACCACCTTGATCCCGTGCTGCTGGAAGACGTTGGCGGCGATGTCGGCGGCGTGGATGTCCTCGGTGACGTTGAGGTACATGATCGCGACCGTCTGCGGGTGGGCGTTGACCGAGATCCACTTCGCGACGTTGCTCGCCTCACGCTCGCCGTTCGCGTGGCAGGGGAACATGTAGGGGTCGGTGTACTCGCTCTTGAACCAGCCCCAGCTCATCCACGGCACCCTGTCCTTGGCGAGGGTGTCGTGGATCGTGTCGGTGACGAAGGTCTCCGAGGGCACGAAGGCGAAGACCTGGGTCTTCAGCTTCTCGTAGCAGGCCCGGGCGCGGGTCACGTCGCCGCCGTCGTCGCAGGTGACGAGGTTGAGCTTGCGCCCGGCGACTCCGCCGTTCTCGTTGATGTACCGGACGGTGGCGTCGGTCATCCGCTGGCTGGCCAGGGCGATCGGAGGCCCGAGGCTGCGGTTCGCCGACGCCATGTTGATGATCCCGATGTTGATCTGGGTCGCAGTGACGCCGACGTCGGAGGCGAAGTTCGCCCCGGACGCGGGCGCCGGTGCGCCGGGAGCGCCCGGCTTGGGAACGTTCGGCGCACCGGGCGGCTGGGGAAGGGCGGCGCCGGGCTTCGCGTTGGCGGGTGCGGGCTGAGCGGCCGCCGGATTGGCGGCGGCGGCGCCCTGGGGCGCCGCGGCGGCGGGGTTCTGCGCCGCGCCGCCGGCGGGGTTCTGCGGGCTCGCATTCGTGTTCGGAGCCGCGGCGGCCGCCGACCCGCCGTTCACGTCGGCGGACGTGTTGCTCGCGGTGCCTCCACCGCCACACGCCGCGAGCGCGACCGCGGTGCCGGCACCCAGCACGAACAAGCGTAGATACGTGGTCGAAGGTGGTCTCGTCATCGCCCTGTTCTCGCCTCCATCGCCCGCCTCCTGGCAGCGCGCCCTCGGGTCCGGGCTCCATACTCCGGAGCCAGATGTGACTCACTAATCACATTGTTGGCGCATTGTACGGCCAGAGCCGCCTTGAATGCAACTCATAGTTACTTAACAGTGGTGCCGCCGGTCGACGGGGGCCCGAATCGATCTCAGTGCCGGGCGGTTCGCGTACAGCCGTTCGATACGCCGCGTCGCATGCGCGGGCTCACGGCACGACCAACGTGGCCCGCCCCGCCGTCGCATCGACGTCGGTGCTCAGAAGTCGGTCCCTCCGTCGATGTTGATGGTCGCACCGGTGAGATACGCGGCGCGCGGGGAGAGGAGGAAGGCGACGAGCTCCGCCACCTCACGCGGACGGCCGGCTCGGCCGAGGGCGATCGACATCCCGTGGGTGCGCACCCCGTGGGTGTACAGCGCCTCGTCCACCGCCACCCCGTGCCGGGTCGCGAGGTCCGCCCGGCGCGCCTCGTCGACGGTGTCGAGCAGGCCGGGGGCGACGACGTTGGCCCTGACCCCGGCGCCGCCGTAGGTGCGGGCAACGTTCTTGGTCACGCTCGCGACCGCGCTCTTCATCGCGGTGTAGTGGGCCATGTCGGGCTTCTGCGCGCGGATGGAGTAGGCCGCGGTGGTGACGACCGAGCCGCCGCCGCGCGCGATCAGCCGGGGCACGGCGGCGCGCAGGGTCCGCACCACCGGCATCAGCCCGAGACGGACGTAGAAGTCCCACGCCGCGTCGTCCTGCTCGTGCAGGCGACCTCGCGGTCCCATCGGTCCCGCGAGCACGGCCACGGCGTCGAGGCCGCCGGCGGTGGTCGCCGCCTCGGCGACGACGGCCTCGGCGTCGGCGGTCACCGACATGTCCGCCGCCCGCCAGCGCACCTGCGCCCCGGCCGCCTCGAGCTGCGCCGCGACGGCCGCGAGCGGCTCTGCTCGACGGGCGACGAGGAACGGGGCCGCTCCCTCCTCGGCGAGCACCTCGGCGACGGCGCGCCCGAGGGCGCCACTCCCACCGACGACCAGGACCGATGCGCCGCCGAGCCCGAGGTCCACGCCCTACTGGACCGTGGCCCCACCGTCGACCGGCAGCGCGTGCCCGACGACGAACGACGCTCCATCGCTGCAGAGCCAGACCACCGTGTTCGCGATCTCGTCGGTCTCGGCGAGCCGCTGGAGCGGGGTCACCCCGGCGAGCGCGCTCTCGAGACCGGGCTGGCGGCGCATGTACTCCTCCGTCAGCGCGGTGCGCGTCGAGCCGGGGCACACGCAGTTGATCCGGATCCCCTCCTTCGCGTACTCGAGCGCCGCCGTCTTCGTCAGCCCGACCACGCCGTGCTTGGCGGCGACGTACCCCGCGAGCCGGGGGATGCCGACGATGCCCGCGTAGGAGGCGGTGTTCACGATCGCCCCCCCGCCGTTGCGGAGCATCGCCTGGACCTCGTACTTCATGCAGTAGAAGACGGCGGCGAGGTCGAGGGTGAGCACCCGCAGGAAGTCCTCCTCCGGGTACTTCGCGATCTTCGCGCTCGGACCGGCGATCCCCGCGTTGTTGTGGGCGTAGTCGAGACGCCCGAGCCCGGTCTCGATCTCCTCGACGAGGCCGCGGACCGCGTCGGGCGAGGTGACGTC
The DNA here is from genome assembly GCA_035544475.1 of Candidatus Dormiibacterota bacterium. Classification (GTDB taxonomy): domain Bacteria; phylum Chloroflexota; class Dormibacteria; order Aeolococcales; family Aeolococcaceae; genus CF-96. The sequence continues at coordinate 27,506 of DATKEY010000043.1, forward strand.
GGCGACGAACGCGGCCGCCGATCCGCCCTGGTCGGCGATCGCCGCGACCGTCTCCTCGGCCGCGCCGCGATCGATGTCGCACACCGCGACCCGGGCCCCCTCGCGTGCGAAGGCGAGCGCGCTCGCACGCCCGATCCCCGACCCGGCGCCGGTGACGAGCGCGACGCGATCGGTGAACATCAGCATTCGGCGTGATCTCCCTCGGGCGCCGTCCACCTGCCGCCGTGGATGGCCATGACGAAGTAGCAGGGGTTGACCGGCGCCGGCTTGTTGGCCGTGAAGGTGAGCGGCGGGACGAGGCCGCCCAGCGTCTCGCCGCGCAGCGACCAGAGGCCGTGCAGCACGGCGTCGCTCGTCGGCTGTGCGGCGCCGAGGTGGGCGAGCGCCCGGGCGAGCAGCTGCCCCGAGCTCCATGAGATCGACGCGGCGGACGAGAGGATGAGGTTCGGTGCGTACTGCTGATTGGCCTGCTGATAGGCGGCAGCCGCCGGACCGTCGCCGAGGACCCAGGGGAAGGTCGGCACCGACGCGAGCATCCCGTCGAGGTCGGGGTCGTCCGCGAGGTCGCTGGTCACCACCAGCTGGGCGGCGACGTACTGGGCGTGGATCCCCTGCCGGTGACACGACGCCGCCAGCCGCCGGTAGCTGTTGCTGTCGACGATCGCCCAGATCACCTGGGCACCGCTGCTGCTCGCGCCGAGGCACTGCGGCGTGAAGTCCGGCTGGGTGATCGACACCTGGGAGCTGTAGACGATCTGGACGCCGTTCTTCGCCGCGCCCTGGTCGAGCACGTACTTGCCGTTGGTCTGGCACTGGGTCGCCTCGATGCAGTACAGCAGCGCGACCTTGGTGAGCCCGCTGCGGCGGACCATCTTTGCGAGCGCGTCGTAGAGCTCGAAGTTCGTCGTGCCCTCCGGGAAGAGGACGGGGCTCGACGTCCATGCGGTCTCGGTCGCGTCGCCGCCGACGACGGGCACGTGGTGCTGCTCGAGGTAGCCGATCGCCGCCTGGGAGGTGAGGATCGTCTCGTTGCCGATGAAGGCGACGACGTGCCGGCTCTCGACCATGTCCTTGATGATCGACAGGCTCTTCGCCGGGTCCGCCCCGTCGTCCGCGGTGTAGACCTGGACTGGATGGCCGGCGATCCCGCCATGGGCGTTGACCCACGCGGCCCACACCTGGGTCTCGGGACCGGCGCCGGCGAGGGACGACCCCGCGGGTCCGCTGTAGTTGCCCACGTTGCCGAGAAGGATGGGGGCGAGCGGGCCCGCCGGCGAGACGCCGGTCGTCGAGGACCGGGCACCGGTCTCGCCCGGCGCCGCCGCATGCGAGGACGCGGCCGTTCCGGGGATCGTGGTGCCGGCACCGGGCGCCGGGGCGACCTGGCCCGGCACGCCCTGGGCTCCGCTCACCGTCGACGACGGTCCGCCGCCGCCGCCCGTGCTCGCGGCGGAGCCGGCGGCCGCACCGCCGTCCGCCACCGCGCCGGCGGCCTGTGGCGCGGTGGCTCCGGCGCCGGCCATCGCCATCAGCTCGGCATGGGAGAGCCGGCTCCCGCCGCACCCCGCGAGGGGAAGTGCGACGACCAGGACGAACAGCGCCCATCCCCTTCGCATCACCGTCACCTCCACACCAGCGGAAGACTCTCGACCCCGAGCACTCCCCCACCCCAGAACCGCAGCTGTGCGTCGTCCGCGAGCCGGTAGTCGGGGACGCGCTCGTGGAGCGCGAGGATCGCCGTCGTCAGCTCGTGCCGCGCGAGGTGCGAGCCGAGGCAGCGATGCGGACCCGCGCCGAACGCGAGGTTGCGCTTCGTCGGGCGGTCGAAGTCCACGGTCGCACTCTGCGGATGCACCGCGGGGTCGCGGCCGGCGAGCGTCGTCCCGACCAGCACGCGGTCACCGGCCCGCATTCGCACGCCGTGGAAGTCGATGTCGGCGACGACGGTGCGCGTCGACTGGACGATGGCGTACGCCCGCAGGAACTCCTCGACCGCCTGGGGCACGGAGTCGGGATCGGCGACGAGGGCGGCGCGGTCGCGCTCGGACCGGGCGAGGTGGAGGATGCTGAAACCGAGGGCGGCGGTCACGGTGTCGAGTCCCGCGAGGAAGAGCAGGAAGCAGACGTTGACGACCTCGTCCGGGGTCATCGTCCGGTCGCGGACCTCCGCGGCGAGCATGTGGCTGATCAGGTCCTCACGTGGCCTGCGCGCGCGCTCCTCGACGACGCCGCCGAGGTACTGCGCCACCTCGGCCGCGGCCACCTGTCGCGCGGCGGGGTCGTCGTAGGCGTGGACCATCGTCCAGTTCCAGCGCAGGAAGCGCCCGGTCTCCTCGAGCGGCAGGCCCATCTGTGAGAGGAAGATCGTCGCGGGGAACGGCTGCGCGAAGTCCGCGATGTACTCGCACCGTCCCGCGACCACGATCCGGTCGATGAGCTCATCGGCGATCTCCCGGACCCGACCGGCGCGCTCGGCGACGGAGGCGTTGGAGAAGTGCGGGGCGAGGACGCGGCGGAACCAGGTGTGCTCCGGGGGGTCGAGCTCGAGCGGGATCAGTGGACGCGCACGCGGCGTCCCGGGGATGCCGACCGGGTTGCTGGAGAAGGCCCCCGGGGTCTGCATCACCTCGCGGATCAGCTCCTCGCGGGTGAGCACCCAGAACCCGCCCCAGCTCGACGACCAGAAGATGTCGGGTCCCTCGTAGAGGGCGTCGAAGGTGGCGAAGGGCGCGGCGAGGAAATCGGGGTCCTGGAGGTGGTCGAAGGCGCGGGCGCGCCACGGCTCGACGTGCGACGGGACCACGGGCTCGCCGACGGCTGCCGTCACCGTGCATGGACCCCGAGGTCGACGGGCGCGGTGTGCCCGTTCGGCGTCGCGTCCGTCGACCCGAGCTCCACCGTCTCGCCGGCCCCGGACGGCGGCGCCAGGGACTCGAGCCGCGCCTCGACCGAGACGAGGTGCTCGTCGAGGTCGGCGAGCATGCGCCACTCGTCGCGCAGGTCGGCGGAGAGCCAGAGCACGGCGGCGATCCCGAAGAGGAACAGCCCCACGAGCCCGCCGGACAGGATGTAGGGGATCTGCTCGGTGGTGAGGCCCGTGCCGCTCACCCCGAACCAGCCGTTGAGCAGCGCCAGCCCACCGAGGAGCAGGGCGACGAGGGCGCCCACGCGGTCCCACTGGGACCGCAGGATCGTCAGGACGGCCTTGCCCATCTCACTCCCACCCAGCTGATGAGCTGACCACACAGCAGAGCGCCGGCGGCGGCGATGACGACGAACAGGTAGAACCCGGTTCCCGGCACGGGCCCCGCGGTGCGTGCCGCCGCCGCGAGGGGATGCGTCACGCGGGGCCCCGTGCCGGGCCGCGTCTGTAAGTCCGTCGATGGTGCGGCCGCCGGCGGCGCCGGCTGCAGCCCGACCGTGCCCCGGCCCGCGGCACCCGTCGCCGTCGTGATCCCGGAGCCCGACCGCGGCGACCCGCCCGCGGGCGGGGACACGACGCC
>DATKEY010000044.1:0-2526 GCA_035544475.1 Candidatus Dormiibacterota bacterium
TCTGCTCGAGGGAAACCTCCTCCAGCAGCAGGTCTTCCCGCTCAGCGTCCCCGCCGACCAGGAGATCCTGAGCCGGATCGCCGCCGAGCTGAACTCCGAGCTCCGCGGCCTCGATCCCGACGCCATCGAGGCGCTCCCGCCGCGGCCCGGGGAGCAGGCGATCGTATCGGCGCTCCGCGCCGACACCATCGCCCGAGTGCTCCTGGTGATGCGCTCCGACGGCGCCGGCGAGGACACCGTCGTGATCCACGACGGGGTGCGCAACCTGCTCCACCAGCCCGAGTTCGGCGACGTCGTCCGGCTCCGCCAGGTGCTCGACATCGTCGAGGAGGAGCGGGCGCTCGGACAGCTGCTCGCCTCGCTCGACCTCGGCAAGGCGGTGCAGGGCGTCCATGTGGTGATCGGAGCCGAGAACGAGGTCGAGCAGCTTCGCGGCTGCAGCCTGGTTTTGACCACCTACCGTGCGGGGGACGCTGCTCGTGGCACCATCGGGGTGCTGGGCCCCACCCGCATGCGCTACTCGCAGGTCTCGCCGCGGGTGCGCTACGTCTCGCAGCGGGTGGGCCAGGCCCTCGAGCGGTTGCTCGGCTGACCGATGCCCACCTGACAGGAACCTCCATGGACCACATCCCCGAGGGCGACCCCGCGCCCCCCGCCGAGGCGGGTCTCACCCCGCCCCCGCTCGAGCCCGAGGCTCCGGACGGCACCGCCCCGGAGGCGGTCGAGGCCGCCGGCGACGAGTCCGACGCGGTCCGCGCGCTGCTCGCCGAGCGGGAGAGCCAGTACCTCCGGCTCGCCGCCGACTTCGAGAACTTCCGCCGCCGCAAGGCGCAGGAGCTCAACGACCGGGTCCGCTACGGCAGCGAGGACGCCGCCCGCGCCCTGCTCCCTGCGCTCGACAACCTGCGCCGCGCCGTCGACCACGCCCCCGAGGGCACCGACAACGCCTTCCTCGAAGGCGTGCGCATGACCGTCCGCCAATTCGAGGACGCGCTCACCTCGCTCGGGGTCACCCCGATCGAGTCGGTCGGCACCCGCTTCGACCCGAGCGTCCACGAGGCCGTCGCCGGCGTGGAGTCGCCCGAGGTCGAGCACGACACCGTCGTCGACGAGCTGCAGCGCGGCTACCGCCTCCACGACCGGGTGATCCGGCCGAGCATGGTCCGCGTCGCCCATCCCGCCGCCTCCCGACCCACGAAGTAGCGATGCCGAAGCGGGACTACTACGAGGTGCTGGGGGTCGCCCGGGACTGCGGTCCCGAGGACCTCAAGAAGGCGTACCGGGGCCTCGCCATGCAGTACCACCCCGACCGCAACCAGGGGGACAAGCAGGCCGAGGAGCGCTTCAAGGAGGTGGGGGAGGCCTATGCCTGCCTCAGCGATCCCCAGAAGCGGCAGCGCTACGACGCCTTCGGCCACGCCGGCGACGGCATGCCCGACATGGGCGGCTTCAGCTTCGACTCCGCCTTCGACCTCTTCGACATGTTCTTCGGCAGCGGCCGCCGGGGGCGGGCGCGCGGCGGCCCGCAGCGCGGCTCCGACCTGCGCATGAACCTCGAGATCACCCTGCACGAGGCGGTCTTCGGCTCCACCCGCACCGTCGAGGTGCCCCGCGCCGACACCTGCCCGGAGTGCTCGGGGTCGGGCGCCGAGCCCGGCACCTCGCCGGTCGAGTGTCCTCAGTGCAACGGCTCCGGCCAGGTTCGTCGCGCGGTCCAGTCGATCTTCGGCCAGGTCGTGAACGTCACCTCCTGCCCCCGGTGTCACGGCGAGGGCCGGATCGTCGAGAGGCCCTGCCGCACCTGCCGCGGCCAGGGACGGGTCGAGGTCCGCAAGACGATCGAGGTGCAGATCCCGGCCGGCGTCGACGAGGACGTCCAGGTGCGCGTCGCCGGCGAGGGCGAGGCCGGTCCCCGCGGCGGCCCCCGTGGTGATCTCTACCTCGCCTTCCGCATCGAGAACCATCAGCACTTCACCCGTCGCGGCCAGGAGCTCATCTACGAGCTTCCGGTCAGCGTCCCCCAGGCGGTGCTCGGCGACCGCATCACGGTGCCGACCATCGACGGCGAGCACACCGTCGAGCTGCCCGCGGGCACGCAGGACGGCCGGGTGATCCGGATCAGCGGCATGGGCGTCCCCCACGTGCGCTCGGGACGGCGTGGCGACCAGCTGTGCGTGGTGCGTATCGTCATCCCCACACACATCACCTCGAAGGAGCGCAAGCTCTACGAGCAGCTGGAGGGCCGCACCGGCCGTCCCGCCGAGGTGAGGAAGGGGTTCTTCGACCACCTCAAGGAGGCGCTGCGCGGATGAACCAGGACAAGGTGTTCACCAGGGTCGCCAAGGTGATGGGCGCCGCCCACATCGCCCTCTACCGCCGTACCGGCGGGAGGATCGGCGGCAAGTTCCGCGGAGCCCCCTGCCTGCTCCTCACCGTCACCGGTCGCAAGTCGGGACAGCCGCGCACCGCGCCGCTGATGTACGGGCGCGACGGCGACGACTACGTGATCGTCGCCTCCAAGGGCGG
>DATKEY010000045.1:0-4233 GCA_035544475.1 Candidatus Dormiibacterota bacterium
TCCTCGGAGCGGTCCCGGGTGGTGTCGACGGCGACGGCGGACGGCCAGCGGCGGCACCGGCTCGCCATCGTCCGAGCGACGTCGGCGGTCGCTTCGGACACGTCGCGGGCCTCCGTCCGGCGGGCCGCGATCCGCCCCTCCGCCACCTCGAGAGGCGCCCGGCACTCGAGTTGCACGAGGTCGCTCGACGTCGAGGTCGCGATCCGCGCGGCGCGTGCCCGCCGGCGTGGGTCGGTCCAGGTCGCGTCGAGGATGACCGACTCGCCGAGGCGGAGCAGCCGCTCCGCTCGACGGAGAAGCTCCCGGTACGTGCGCGCTGTGACCGCGGGAGCGTACATCCCCTCGGCGAAACCCGCCGGTGACCCGGTCGCCGGCAGTCCGCACAGCTCGCGACGCACGACGTCGGAGCGGAGGAGCACCGACCCCAGCGCCTCGCTGAGCCGGGCGCCGAGCGTCGACTTCCCCGTCCCCGGCAGCCCTCCGACGAGGGTGAGGGTCACCCGGGCGCGCTCGGCGTGCGTGAAGGCGATGTGGAGAAGACGGCGCGCCTCCGCCGCCGCGGCCGCGTCGCCCTGCTCATGGCGCAGGCACGCGACTTTGGCTCGGACATGGGCGCGATAGGCGATGTAGTGATGGGCGAGGCTCGCCGGGTGGGTCTCGGCCGAGAACTCCCGGTAGTGGGTGAGGAAGCGGCACGCGAGGTCGGGCCGCCCCAGGCGCTCGAGGTCCATGGCGAGAAAGGCGACGTCGGCGAGCACGTCTCCGTGCCGGAGCCGGTCGTCGAACTCGATGCAGTCGAGGATGCGCGGCCCGTCGGGGAGGCAGAAGATGTCGGCGGCGAGGAGGTCGCCGTGGCCGTCGCGCACCCTGCCCTCGGCGATGCGCCGCTCGAAGAGCGGTGCGCGGCCGTCGAGATAGCGGAGCGCGCGCCGCTCGATGCGCCGCTCGAGGTCGGCGTCGAGCAGCCCGCCCGTGAACCGCTCCGCGCCTGCGATGTTCGCGACCCAGTTGGCACGAACCGCGTCCGCGGTCGCGGCCGTCGCGATCTCGTCGGAGGTGGCGGCACGCGCGTGGAACGCGGCGACCGCGCGGGCGATGGCGCGCAGATGCGCGTCGACGGCGGCGCCGCGCGACACCAGGGTCGCGAGGCAGAGCTCGTCGGGCATCCGCCGCATCACGACCAGATGGTCGCGGACGGCGCCATCCTCGACGACGTCGAGCACACCGAGGTAGACGTCCGGCGCGAGGCGGCGGTGTCGGCTCCCGTGTCCATTATCAGCCGGCCGCGCGCAGCTCGCGGGGATCGTGGCGCCGCCGGACCCGGACGAGCGCGTACCCGGGCCACCCGGTCTGGGTGCGCAGCCAGCGGTGCGCCTCGGCCTCGGTCTTGCCCCACAGCTCCACCTCGTCGCCGCCGGGGCCGAAACGTGGCCCGGGGACGCCGGCGGCGGGGTGGCGCCGCGCTCGCCAGTCGTGAGGGACGGTGTCGTCGAAGTCCCCCGTGGGCCACCCGGGCCGGTCGGCGACGACGAGCTCCCCCGCGACGGGAGGACGGGGATCGTCGATGTGGAGCGCGTCCATGCGGGAGAGCATGCGGCCGGCCCGGCAACCCTCATAGAGGCGAATGTCACCTCGGTCCGGGCCGTTGTGCCGGCTGACGGCGGCGCGCCCGGCGCTACTCCCAGCTCTGGTTCTGCTTGCTCCGCTTGCGGGCCATGTACGCCGCGACCTCCGCACGGCGCGAGAGCCCGAGCTTCATGAGGATGTTGGAGACGTAGTTCTTCACCGTCTTCTCGGCGAGGAAGACCTTCTCCGCGATCTGGCGGTTGGTGAGGCCCTCGGCGACGAGGTCGAGGATCTTCGACTCCTGCTCGGTGAGGTCGGCGACGCCGCCCTGGGTTCCGTCGCCACGCAGCCGGGAGAGCACCCGCGCGGTCACCGAGGGGTCGAGCAGCGAGCGCCCCGAGGCGACCTCGCGGATCGCCCCGACGAGGTCGGCCCCCCGCACCTGCTTGAGGACGAAGCCCGACGCCCCGGCCATGATCGAGCTGAAGAGCGCCTCGTCGTCCGCGTACGAGGTGAGCATGAGCACCCGGGTGTTCGGATGGGCGGAGCGGATGTCGCGGCAGGCCTCGATCCCCGAGCGGGTGGGCAGGCGGACGTCCATCACCACGACGTCGGGGTCGAGCTCGTCGACGGCCTTCACCGCCTCGTCGGCGTCCCCCGCCTCCCCGACGACCTCGTAGCCCGGGACGGCGTGGAGGAGGCTCTTCAGCCCGCGCCGGACGAGCTCGTGATCGTCGCAGAGGACGATCCGGATGCGGTGTCCAGGTTCCATACCTCGGCAGTATCCCATGTGACCCGTGCACTGAAGTGACGGACCTTCAGAGGGGCAGCGTGACCCGGATCGTGCTGCCCTCGCCGGGGGCGCTCGTGACGTCGAGCGTCCCACCGATCGACCCTGCCCGGCTGCGCAGGTTGCCGAGCCCCATGCCGCCGCTCTCGAGGGCGGCGGCGACGTCGAAGCCGGTCCCGTCGTCGTCGACCTCGAGCAGGGCCTCGCTCCCCGCCCGCCGCAGGCTGAGGCGGCAGGTCTGCGCCCGGGCGTGCTTGCCCACGTTCGACAGCGCCTCCCGGACGAGCTGCACGATATGGACGGCGTTGTCCGCAAGTGGACCCTCGAGGCTCTCGTCGATCTCCACCACCGTGGTGACGCCCGACGTCGACTGGAACTCGTGGGCGATCTGGTCGAGCGCGGGGCCGAGACCGCGCGACGAGGCGAGCACGTGCGGGCGCAGGCCGAAGATGTAGCTGCGCAGGTCGCCGATGACCCGGTCGATCTCGTTCACCGCATCCTGGAGGCGCGCGCCGACCCGCCTCTCGGCGACGATCGCCGCCGTCCCCTGCAGGCTCAGGCCCACGGCGAAGAGCGCCTGGATCACGCCGTCGTGCAGCTCCTTGGCGATGCGCTCGCGATCCTCGAGGAGGGTCAGCCGTTGGATCTCCGCCTGCACGCGGCCGTACTCGAGCCCGAGCGACGCCTGGCCGGCGAAGGTCTCCACGAGCCGCACGTCCTCGTCGGTGAATCTCCGCCCCCCGACCTCGTTGGCGACCGCCAGGGTCCCGAACGCCCTCCCGCGCACCGTCAGCGGGACGAAGAGGCTCGGGCCCATCCGTCCCGAGCCGACCATCGGCTGGTACGAGCGCGTGTCCGAGGAGGCGTCCTCGAGCACGAGCGGCTCGCCGCTCCGGATCACCTCCCCGGCGAGGGAGCCGTCGAGGGGCACCACCATCCCCTCGAGCCCGTCCGTGTGCGTCCCCTCGGCCACGGTGATCCGCATGTCCTCGCCCGCAGCGCCGGGGATCACCACCGTGGCGAGGTCGGCGCCGGCGAGGTCGCGGGCCCAGCGCGCCACCAGCCGCAGCACGGACTCGACCTCGGCCCCCGCCAGGATCGCCCCGGTCGCCTCGCGGACCGCCTGCAGCCAGCGCTCGCGGACCTGTGCCTCCTCGTAGAGGCGTGCGTTCGAGATCGCGATGCCGGCCTGGGTGGCGAGGGTGACGAGGGCCTCCTCGTCCTCGGCGGTGAAGTCGGACGCACCCTGCTTCTCGGTGAGATAGAGGTTGCCGAAGACCTTCCCCCGGGCCCGCACCGGCGCACCCAGGAAGGAGTGCATCGGCGGGTGACGGGGTGGGAACCCCGCCGACCGCGGATCCCTCGACAGCTCCTCGAGGCGCAGGGGACGGGCGTCGGCAATCAGGGCCCCGAGGAGACCACGTCCCCGGGGAAGCGCGCCGATCGCGGCCCGCTCCGCGTCGCCGATGCCGGTGGTGAGGAAGTCGACGAGGTCGCCGTCGGGGCCGATGACCCCGAGGGCCCCGTACCGCGCCGCGGTGACGTCGGCGGCGAGTTCCACGATCCGCTGGAGCAGGACTGGGAGGGACAGCTCCGAGGCGAGCGCCAGACCCGTCTCGAGCAGCCGGGCGCTCCGGCTCTTCGCCTCGACCATCGTCCGGGCAGGATAGCTCCCTCCGGGTCGTCCGGTCCCGACACTCACCGTCAGCCGGCGATCGGCAGCCTCAGCTCGGGCGCGACGTCCGCTGCCGCCTGTACCTCCAGTCGCCCGGCGCGGTGGGCCTCGAGCACCGCTCGCGAGGCTCCACGCGGATGCGGACGTCGACGATGCCGACCCCGCCGGGAGCGACGTGGTGGGGTGGGCCCGAGGGCAGGAT
>DATKEY010000046.1:0-14262 GCA_035544475.1 Candidatus Dormiibacterota bacterium
CTCAGCATGCGTCCATGCGTGATCCCCGCCTGCGGCTGCTCGTGCTCTCCCTGGTGGGGATGCTCCTCACCCTCCCCCTGATCATCATCGTCGGGCTCACCGTCGTGACCGGGTACAGGGTCGGCGACGGCGAGCGGACGCTCTTCACCCTTCTCCCGGTCGCCGCCGGCGTCCTCCTCATCATCGTCACCTTCGTCATGCTCTTCCGCGCCCGCGGGGGCGGTGCCGCCACCGGTGGCCGCCGCCTCGGCCTCGGCTCGATGCCGAAGCGCGAGGTCAGCCGCCCCACCGTCCGGTTCTCCGACGTCGCCGGCGTCGAGGAGGCGAAGGAGGAGCTGGCGGAGATCGTCGAGTTCCTCCGCGACCCCGAGCGGCTGCGCAGCCTCGGGGCGACGATCCCCAGGGGCGTGCTCCTCGCCGGCCCTCCCGGCACCGGCAAGACCCTGCTCAGCAAGGCGGTCGCCGGCGAGGCCGGGGTGGCCTTCATCGCGATCAGCGGGTCGGAGTTCGTCGAGATGATCGTGGGCGTCGGCGCCAGCCGTGTCCGTGACGTCTTTGCGCAAGCGCGCAAGCAGGCGCCCTGTCTGATCTTCATCGACGAGATTGACGCCGTCGGCCGCCGCCGGGGGAGCGGGATGACGACGAACGACGAGCGGGAGCAGACCCTCAACCAGCTCCTCGTCGAGATGGACGGGTTCGACGAGCGCTCGAACATCATCGTCATCGCGGCCACCAACCGCATCGACGTCCTCGACCCCGCACTGCTGCGCCCCGGTCGCTTCGACCGGCAGGTCACCGTCGACGTCCCCGACGTCGCCGGACGCGAGCGCATCCTCGAGGTCCACGCCCGCACCAAGAAGCTCTCCGCCGAGGTCGACCTGCGCACCGTCGCACGGCAGACGCCGGGCTTCTCCGGCGCCGACCTCGCGAACGTGCTCAACGAGGCCGCCCTCCTCGCGGCACGGCGCGATGCCGCCGCGGTCGCCATGGAGCATCTCGAGGAGGCGATCGCCCGGGTGATCGGCGGCGCCGCGATGCGCAGCCGGGTCATCAGCGAGCGCGACCGCTCGATCATCGCCCACCACGAGACCGGCCACGCGATCGTCTTCCACGTGCTCGCCCACTGCGACCCGGTGCACAAGATCACCATCGTCAGCCGCGGCCGCTCGCTCGGCTGGACGATGGCGTTCCCCGAGCAGGAGCGGGTGCTCCTCAGCCGCGCCCAGCTCCGCGACCAGCTCGCCGCGATGCTCGGCGGCCGCTGCGCCGAGGCGCTCGTCTTCGGCGAGGAGCACGTCACCACCGGCGCCCAGGACGACCTGATGCGCGCCACCGAGACCGCGCGGCGGATGGTCACGGAGTGGGGGATGAGCCCGCTCGGCCTTCGCACCTACAGCGGCACCGGCGCCGACAGCCTCGGCCGCGACCACTCCGAGCGGATGGCGCTCGCCGTCGACGACGAGGTCGAGCGGCTGATCGCCGAGGCCGAGCAGCGCGCCCGCCGCACCCTGGTCGAGCACCGCGACGCCCTCGACGCCGTCGCCCGCCGGCTGCTCGAGGTGGAGACGATGGAGGCGTCGGAGATGGCCGCCCTCGTCGACGCCAACCCCCCGCAGGCGATCGGCCCCGACTCCGGGGCCCCCCTGGCGCTGCCCCAGACGCGGCCGGTCCCCCGCCGCCGCCCCAGCCGGCTCCGCCGGAGCGCGTAGCCCCCGGCGCCGGCTCGCCCGCCTCGGCTAGATTCCCGGGGCGTGAGTGAGGTCGACCTCTCGCGCCCGCTCGTCGGCCAGCCGGTCCGCCGCGTCGAGGACGCGCGGCTGCTCCGGGGCCGGGGCCGTTTCGTCGCCGACCTCTCCCCCACCGCGGGGATCCACCACGCCGCGGTGGTGCGCAGCCCCCACGCCCATGCGCGGATCCGCGGCGTCGACGCCTCGGCGGCGCTCGCCCTCGACGGCGTGCTCGCAGTCGTCACCCCCGACGACGCCCGGAGCCTGCTGCGCCCCTTCAGCGTCGGCGTCGGCTCCGCCGACCCGTACTGGCCGGTCGCGCTCGACACCGCTCGGTACGCCGGTGAGCCGGTGGCGGTCGTCGTCGCCCGCGACCGCTACCTCGCCGAGGATGCCGCGGACCTCGTCGTCGTCGACTACGAGCCGCTCGACCCCGTGCTCGACGTCGAGGCGGGGCGGGTGGTCAGCGACCGCTCCTTCCGCTACGGCGACCCCGACGCGGCCTTCGCCGCCGCCGCGCACCGGGTCGAGGCGAGCTTCCGCTTCCCCCGGTACAGCTCGACACCCATCGAGTGCTATGCCATGGTCGCCGAGTGGGACGCGGCCGCCGGCGAGGCCACGGTGTGGAGCAACTTCCACGGCCCCTTCGTGATGCAGCCGTTGATCGCCGCGAGCCTGGGACTTCCCGAGAACCGGCTGCGCCTGGTCGTGCCCCCGGACATCGGCGGCAGCTTCGGCATCAAGTCCGGTGTCTACGCCTACATCCCGATCATCGCCCTCGCCAGCCGCCTCGCCGGAGTGCCGGTGCGCTGGACCGCCGATCGCTGGGAGGACCTGGTCGCGAGCCAGGCCGGCACCGACCGGCTCACCCACGCCGCCGCGGCGGTCGACGCGGAGGGCAGGATCCTCGGCCTGCGGCTGGAGATCCTCGACGACGTCGGCGCCCACCTCCGCCCTCCGGAGCCCGCCACCCTCTATCGCTGCTTCGGCAACCTCGCCGGCCCCTACGCTGTCGAGCACCTCGCGGTCGAGGCACGGGCCGTGCTGACCAACCGGCCGCCGACCGGGCTCAATCGCGGCTTCGGCGGCCAGCAGCTGTACTTCACCCTCGAACGGCTCGTCGAGATGACGGCGCGGCGGCTCGGGCTCGACGGCGTCGAGATGCGGCGTCGCAACCTCATCCCTGCGGAACGCATGCCCTACCGCACCGCGACCGGCGGCGTGTACGACTCCGGCGACCTCCCCGGGCTGCTCGAGGCCCTGCTGCGCGAGGGGGACCACGCCGGGATGCTCGCCGAGCGCGACCGCCTCCGCCGGGCGGGACGGCTCGCGGGGATCGGCATGGCGATGGTCGTCGACCCCTCCGGCACCAATCTCGGCTACATCGACCTGGCCCGCACCCCGGAGGAGCGCGGCGCCGGCCTCGGCAAGTCGGGCTGCACCGAGAGCGCGACCCTGACGCTCGACCCGATGGGCGGGGTGCGGCTGCGCATCGCCACCGCCCCGGAGGGCCAGGGTCACGAGACCGTCGCCGCGCAGATCGTCGCCGATGCCCTGGGCGTGCCCATGGCGGCGGTGCGCGTCGACCCGTCGATCGACACCGCCACCCAGGTGTGGAACGTCTCCTCGGGCTCGTACTCGAGCCGCTTCGCGCCGATCGTCGCCTCGGCGATCCACCGTGCCTGCGCCGCGCTCCGCGAGCGCATCCTCGCGATCGCCGCGGAGATGCTCGAGGTCGCCGCCACCGACCTCGAGCTCGCCGGCGGCAGCGTGCGCGCCCGGGGCAGCGACCGCGCGGTGCCGCTGCGGCGGGTCGCGGGGACGGCGCACTGGGACCCGGGGTCGCTCCCCCCCGGCGTCGACCCACTCCTCAGCGTCACCGCGTCCTTCAGCAGCGAGCTCGCGCGCAGCCCGGCGGGCGACGACACCGTCGACTCGTCGATCTGCTACGGCGGCGTCGCCGACCTCTGCCTCGTCGACATCGACCCCGAGTCCTTCGCGGTGTCGGTCGTGCGCTACGTGAGCGTCCACGACTCCGGGCGCATCCTCAATCCGCTGCTCGCCGACGGACAGGTCGCCGGGGCGCTCGCCCACGGGCTCGGTGGCGCGCTCTACGAGGAGCTCGTCTACGACTCCGACGGCAACCCGCTCACCACATCGTTCATGGACTACCTCTGCCCGACGGTGCGGGAGATGCCCGAGCTGCGCATCCTCCACCTGCCCGGCGACACCGACTTCGTCCCCAGCCGGGCCAAGGGCATCGGCGAGGGCAACTGCATGGCGGCGCCGGCCGCGATCGCGAACGCCGTGACCGATGCGCTGTCCGCGCACGGCATCGAGGTGACCGAACTGCCGGTGCACGGCGGACGGATCTGGGAATGGCTGCACGCCCGAGAGGGCCCCGAGGAGAGTTCATGAGCGAGATCGTCGTCGAGCGGCTGCCGGACCGCCCCGTCGCGCGGCTGGTCATCGACCGTCCGGAGAAGCGCAACACCATCACCTGGGAGATGCGCCAGGAGATCGCCGACCGGGTCACCGAGCTCGGGCGCGACCGCGACGTCCGGGTGATCGTGATCACCGGAGCGGGCGGGTACTTCAGCTCGGGCGGCGACATGCGTGGCTTCCTCGAGCGCGAGCCGTATGAATTCGCCCATCTTGGCGAGAACCTGGCGGCCGTCGAGGACGTGCCACAGCCGGTGATCGCCGCCGTCGACGGCTACTGCTTCGGCGCCGGGATGGAGCTCGCGCTGATGTGCGACATCCGGGTGTGCAGCACCCGGGCGGAGTTCGCCCTGCCGGAGTCGACCCGCGGCCAGATGCCCGGGTCGGGGGGGAGCCAGCGGCTGCCCCGGCTGATCGGCTGGTCGCGCGCCCGCGAGATGATCCTGCGCGGACGCCGGATGGGGGCCGAGGAGGCGCTCCACTGCGGGCTCGTCTGCGAGGTGACCGCCCCGGAGGGGCTGGAGAGCGCGTCGCTGCGGATCGCCGACGAGCTGTCGTCCCGCTCCCCGCTCGCCCTGGCCACGCTGAAATCGGCGCTCAACCACGGGATGGACACCAACCTGCGCGCGGCGATGGAGATCGAGCGCAAGGCGTACGCGATGCTGCGCAGCACCCACGACTACCACGAGGGCGTGACCTCCTTCTTCGAGCGCCGGGACCCCGAGTACGAGGGGCGCTGAGCTGAAGCCGCCCCCCTTCGAGCACGCCGCGCCCGCGAGTGTCGAGGAGGCGATCGCCCTCCTCGGCGAGGCGGGCGACGAGGCCAAGGTGCTCGCCGGCGGGCAGAGCCTGATGCCGATGCTCGCCTTCCGGCTCGCGCGCCCGGCGCTGCTCGTCGACCTCAACCGCCTGGGGGCGGAGCTCGGCGGGGTCGAGGTCGAGGCCGGCGGCACGCTGCGCGTCGGCGCCGTCGCGCGCCAGCGGACGGTGGAGCGCTCGGGCGCGCTCCCCGTCCTCGGCGAGGCGCTCGCGCTCGTCGGCCATCCCGCGATCCGCAACCGGGGCACGGTGGTCGGCAGCGTGTGCCACGCCGACCCCGCGGCCGAGATGTGCGCGGTCGCCCTCGCCCTCGACGGCAGCCTCGAGCTGCGCTCGGTGCGGGGGCGGCGGGAGGTCGCCGTCGACGAGCTCCTCACCGGCCCCTTCTCGACCGCCCTCGAGCCCGACGAGCTCGCCGTCGCGCTCCGGCTCCGTCCCCCCGCGGGCTGGACCTGGCGGGTGCTCGAGGTGGCCCGCCGCGCCGGGGACTTCGCCCTCGCCGGGGTGGTGGCCGGCGTCGATCCGGCGGGGGCCCACGCCCGGCTCGCCGTCTTCGGCGCCGCCCCCCGGCCGTACCGGGTGGACGGGCCGCCCGGCGGCCTCGCGGAACGCGCCGCCGGCGCCGCCCGGCCCTCGGGCGACCTCCACGGCTCGGCCGGCTACCGCCGCCACCTCGTCGGCGTCGTCGCCCGGCGGGCGCTGCGCGCCCTCGGGGCGGACGCCGCGTGAGGGACGTCGTCCTCTCCGTCAACGGCCGGCGCGTCAGCGCCCGGGTCGAGGCGCGCACCACCCTCGCCGACTTCATCCGCGAGCGGGCGCTGCTCACCGGCACCCACCTCGGCTGCGAGCACGGCGTCTGCGGCGCCTGCACCGTGCTCCTCGACGGCGTGGCGGTGCGGTCGTGCCTGCTCCTCGCCGTCCAGGCGGAGGGTGCCGAGGTGACCACCGTCGAGGCGCTCGCCGGGGACGACGGCCTCCACCCGCTCCAGGACGCGCTCCACCGCCATCACGGCCTGCAATGCGGCTTCTGCACCGCGGGCATCCTCATGTCGCTCGCCGAGCTCTGGCCGCGACGTGGAGAGGTGAGCCGCGATGAGATCATCGACTGCCTCGGCGGCCACCTGTGCCGCTGCACCGGCTACGTGGGCATCGTCCGCGCCGCCGAGGACGCCTTCGGACTACCAGGGGAAAGCCCATGAGTGGGGTGCGGATCGAGCACGACGGGCCGGTGACGGTGGTGACCATCGACCGGCCGGAGGTGCGCAACGCCGTCGACGGTCCGGCGGCGGCGGCGCTCGCGACGGCCTTCCGCGACTTCGACGCCGACCCCCTGCGCAGCGTCGCCGTGCTCACCGGGGCCGGCGGCGTCTTCTGCGCCGGCGCCGACCTCCACGCGATCGGAGCCGGCGACGCGCGCATGAACCGGCTGGCCCCCGACGGCGACGCCCCCCTCGGGCTCGCCCGCATCACCCTCGGCAAGCCGGTGATCGCCGCGGTCGAGGGTCACGCGGTCGCCGGTGGTCTCGAGCTCGCGCTCTGGTGCGACCTCCGGGTGGCATCCGACACCGCGGTGTTCGGCGTGTTCTGCCGACGCTGGGGGGTGCCGCTCGTCGACGGCGGGACCATCCGCCTGCCCCGCATCGTCGGTCAGGGCCGGGCGCTCGACATGATCCTCACCGGCAGGCCGGTCGGCGCCGCCGAGGCCCATGCCTGGGGGCTCGCCGACCGCCTCGTGCCCGCCGGCGCGGCCCTCGACGCCGCCCGGGCTCTGGCCCACGACCTCGCCGCGCTGCCCCAGCGGTGCATGCGTGCGGACCGGCTCAGCACGCTGGAGCAGTGGTCGCTCGACCTCGACGCGGCGCACGCCAACGAGTTCCGACACGGGATCGAGGTGGTGCACTCGGGAGAGACGCGCGCGGGTGCGGCGCGCTTCAGCGGCGGCGCCGGGCGCCACGGCGCGGCCGCGACCGAGGAGCGCTCCCCGCACTGACGTCGACTCGGCTCCTGCCTATGCAGGCCGCACGTTTGCGTCAGTTGGCGTAAAAAAGGGCGCCCCCGGAATCCAGGGACGCCCCGAGAGGGGGGGGAACAAAGTTCAGATACGGCGAGTATACACGGAAACGTGCGGAAGGTTGAGCATCCGCCATGGGCATGCCCATGCACCCTGCCCATGCACGCCGCACGCGCGAGGGACCGTGACCCGACGTCAGTCGTCGGCGCGGGTGTCCTGGAGGCGCTCCCCGGCCTGGACCTCGCCCTCGGGACGGCGCCGGTGCCACCAGCGCCGCGGCGGCTCGGGAGCGCCGATCATCTCGGTCTCGGGCTGCTCGGGGACGGGGAGGCCCTGCTGGCGGAGGGTGAGCACCGCGATGATGCGGCGCAACTCCGCCTCGGCCTCGACGGTACGGTCGCGCGAGGTGCGCACCTCGTCGAGGAGCACGTGAAGCGCCTCGTTCTCGGCGCGCAGCCGGATCAGCTCCTCACGGTCGCCGCTCGGCATCTCGGGCGCGGCCGGGGCCGCCTGCGCCATCAGGGAGTCGTCGAGATCGATGAGCCAGCGGCCGCTCGCGTCCTTGTGCGCAGGCAGATCACGACGCTCGATCCGGCGCCGGATCGTGTCGGTGCTGACACCAAGCAGTCGTGCCGCCTCGCGGATGCCGACCGTGACCATGTCCGATCTCCAGGACGGCACCCTGCTGCCATGGCATGCACTGGGCATCCTTCCTGCTACTCATAACGGCCGGCGCCCCCGCATCTTTCAGTGGGGGGTCGTGCGCAGCCGACCTTCCCTTCCGGGTTCGCCTGATGTTATAGTTCTCATGTCATGTCCTTGGAGAGGCCAGATGGGGATCAGGACCCTCGTCGCCGCCGGTGACGGCAATCGTGGGCGGGTCGCGCACCTGCTCCGGTCGGCGGGCGGCTACACGGTGGTCGCCGAGGCCTCGGACGGGGTGACCGCGGTGCAGCTCGCCGAGCGGCACCAGCCCGATCTCGTCGTCATCGAGGCCGAGCTCCCCGAGCTCGGCGGCATCGAGGCGACGGCGCCGATCCGCTCCCGGGTCCCCGAGTCCACGATCGTCGTCCTCACCCGCAGCGCGGGCGCCCGGCTGGCGAAGCGCGCCGGCGCCGACCGCTCGGTCCCGGTGATGAGCTCCGACTCGGCGATCGTCGCGGCGGTGCGCGCAGCCCTCCCCGTCGACCTCGTCGGGCGGCCGTCGCCCCGGGTCCGCCACGGGTTCTGAGGCCGGCCCCCTCCCCCGCCTATGATGCGGAGCCCCGGACACACGGAGGGGCGCGGTGGCGGCGGAGGTGGGGCTCTCCCTCGAGGACGTCGCCCCGGTCGCAGCGGCCGGCCACGGCGCGACGCTGAGCATCCCCCCGGGGCAGACCGCGGTGCTCGCCGGCCGCGAGGGTGCGGGGAAGAGCCGCCTGGTCCGCGTGCTCATGAGCACCGAGCCGGGCCGCGGCCGGGTGCGGATGGGAGACGAGGAGTACGACCTCGGCCGCGGCCCGCTGCCCCCACGCTCGGCGCTCGGGGCGATCCTCGACCCCCCGGTGCTCCAGTCGGGCCTCGTCTGCGGCGAGAACATCCGCCTCGGCGAGCGCGCCGGCCCGAGGGACCGCCGGCGCCGCGCCCGGGACGTCGTCGAGATCCTGGAGATCGAGGACCGGATCCTCGGCCTCCATCCCCAGCACGTGCCACTCCGAGGGCGACAGGTGGTGTCGCTCGCCCAGATGCTCGCCGCCGGGAAGCAGGCGATCGTCTGGGATCTCGCCCGCGTCGACCTCTTCGCCGACCTCGACCGCGCCCGGGCCGCCTACCCCGAGGTGACCTGGCTGGTCCTGGTGCAGTCCGCCCGCGTCGCCCTGCTCCACGGACAGCACGCCGGGATCCTCGAGCGCGGCTGGGTGAGCTGCTACGCACCGCGGGCCGAGGTCGCCGAGCGCACCGCGTTCGCGATCGCGCTGCGCGCCGAGGCCGGCTGATCGCAGAGGGTCAGCCGGCGCGGCGGAGGAGGACGACCGGGATGGTTCGCGTGGTCCTCGTCTCGTACTCGGCGAAGCCGGGCATGACCTCCTTCTGCCGGGCCCAGATCGCGTCGCGCTCCGTGCCCTCGGCGAACCGGGCGGTCACCGGGTAGGTCTCGGTGCCGACCTCGACGGTGGCCGCGGGGTGAGCGACCAGGTTGTGGAACCAGGCCGGGTTGGTGGGCGCGCCGGCCTTCGAGCCGAAGATCGCGAGCTCGTCGCCGACCCGCAGGTAGGCGACCGGGCTGACGCGCTCCTCGCCGCTGCGAGCGCCGGTGGTGTGGAGGAGGAGGAGGGTGGCGCCCTGGAAGGGAGCGCCGACGCGCCCCTCGTTGGCCCGGAACTCCTCGATGATCCGCGTGGTGAAGTCGCTCATCCGGGTAGCGTACCGGGGTACGCACCGCAGCAGTTCTGGTCGATCCCGACCCGATCCTGGTCGGCGACGGCGGCGAGACAGTCGGAGGCAGGAGCATGGAGATCGCGATCCTCGTCTACCCCGGCTTCACCGCGCTCGACGCCGTCGGCCCGTACGAGGTGCTCTGCCGCCTCCCGGGCTCCACGACCGCCTTCGTCGCCAGCGCGCCCGGACCGGTCACCACCGACACCGGCGTCCTCACCCTGGTCGCCGAGCGAGGGCTCGACGAGATGCGGTCGCCCGATGTGGTGGTCGTCCCCGGCGGTCCGGGCGAGGTCGCGGTGCGCGCGGGCGGCGCGGCTCTCGACTGGCTGCGCGAGGTCCATCCCACCACCACATGGACCGCCTCGGTGTGCACCGGCTCGCTCATCCTCGGCGCCGCCGGGCTGCTCCGGGGCCGGCGCGCCACCACCCACTGGCTCGCGATCGACCAGCTCCGCGCGCTCGGCGCCGAGCCGGTGGACGAGCGCGTCGTCGTCGAGGACGAGCACCGGCTCGTCACCGCCGCGGGAGTCTCCGCCGGGATCGACATGGCGCTCACCCTGGCGGCGCGGATCGCCGGCGACCAGGTCGCCCAGGCGATCCAGCTCGGGATCGAGTACGACCCGCAGCCCCCCTTCGACTCCGGCTCCCCGCACCGCGCCCCGGCCGACGTGGTCGCGCTGCTGCGCGCCCGCAGCCGCTTCCTCGCCGAGGTGTGACCAGGCGAGTTCACAGGATCGCGGCACCGTCTTCACATCTCTGAACGTGGGCTTCACCGCGGTCGCAAACCCTCCCTGAGAGGCTGATGGAGCCGGCGGGCGCCACCGCCCCGGCCATCCACGAAGGGAGGAACTCGGACATGACCCGGATCACCATCACCTGCGACGACTGCGGACGCCGTCACCGGCTCGAGCGCCCGGTGAACGCCGCGGGGATGATCTGGATCGTCTGCCACGACTGCGAGCTTCCCCTCCACGCGATGTTCGAGCAGACCGCCACGGCCGCCGTCGCGACCGCGCCCGGTGCGCCGGAGCCCGCCCTTCCCTCGCGGGACTTCCAGGCAGCATGGGAGTCGGTGCTCGACCTGTCCTCGAGCGGCAGCCTCGGCTCCTGACCGGCCGGCGGCCCGGCGCGCCGCCGCTCCCGAGTCGTAGCCTCCGGGCGTGAGCAGACTCGGATTGCTCCTGCCGTCGCGCGAGGCGCTCCTCTGGGGCGGCGCCGACGCCGAGGTGGTGCTCGGCGCCGCGCGCGCCGCCCAGGACGCCGGGTTCGACTCCGCCTGGGTCGGCGACTCCCTCCTCGCCCGTCCCCGCTTCGAGCCGCTCACCGTCCTCGCGGCGCTCTCCACCGCGACCCCACGCCTCGAGCTCGGCACCGCCGTGCTCCTCCCCCTCCTCCGCCATCCCCTCACCCTCGCGCACATCGGAGCCACCCTCGACCGCCTCGCTCCGGGCCGGGTCATCCTCGGGGTGGGGGCGGCCGCCGACGTCCCCGGGACCCACGCCGAGCTCGCGGCCGTCGGCGTCCCCTCGACCCGGCGGGTGGCCGCGTTGCTCGACGAGGTCGACCGGTGCCGCCGGCTCTGGAGCGGTGATGCCGGGGACGTCGAGCTCCTCCCGACGCCGGCCACGCCCGGGGGTCCGCGGCTGTGGCTCGGCGGCAACGGTCCGCGGATGCTGCGTCTCGCCGGCCGGCTCTTCGACGGCTGGATGCCCTTCACCCCGACCCCGGAGGCCTATGCCGCCGCGCGCGCGGTCGTCGTCGAGGAGGCCGAGCGCATGGGCCGCGACCCGGGCGCGATCGAGACCGCCGCGTACCTGACGATCACCGTCGACGACCGCCCCGGGGCGGCGGCGGAGCAGCTCGACCGCTACATGCTCGGCTACTACGGGGTGCCCGGCGCGGTGATGGCGGGCGTCCAGGCGTGTCACACCGGGACCGTCGACTCCGCCGCGGAGTGGGTCGCCGCCTATGCGGCCGCCGGGGCTCGCCACCTCATCCTGCGGATGGGGACACCCGAGCTCGACACCCATCGCGACGCCGCCGCAGCGGTGCTCTCGGCGGTGCGCTCCGGGTAGGCCCACCCCGCCAGAGCTCGAGGACGCGGGAGGATGGACGGTCCCGCGCCTCGAGCTGGACAAGGGTGTGAGGGGGCAGAGCGTCGACGTGTTCCCGTGCGTTGCTGCGGTTCCGCATCGGCGATGCTGACGCGCTCCTGCGAGACCGGACAGCCTCTGCCCAACGCTTCCAACGGGCGGACCGCGGCCGTCTTGCGACTGTTAACTGCAGTGGGGCGAGGCGGTTAAGAGGTCAGGGTGTCGCAGGCCTCGGGGACGTCCTGGATGACCCCCCTGCCGTCCTCGAGGCCGAGGACCCAGACGAGCCCGTCGCAGCGCCGGCACCGCGCCCACCAGTCCTGCTGCCCACCGGCGTACCGCGTGCCCGGCTCCCACGGCGCCAGCACGTGCCCCCTGGAGCCTGCCCGCCGGGTCGCCATCGTCTGCGCCTGGACGAGCAGCAGTCGGCCTGAGTCCATGTACTCCAGAGCTTACTTGCGCTGCACCAACCTTTGTGTGGAAAAGTCATGACACGCGCTTCCAACAAAAGCGTATGCGCGCGCCCTCTCAGGGGACGGAGCGCAGATAGCGGATCTCGTCCGCCCGGACACCCCAGACGACCTCCTCGCGCCGGCCACCGGATCGGGCTCACGCCAGAGCGCCTCGGCCAGCTCTCACGACCCGTTGCGGTCAGGCCGGGATGGTGACCCGTACCGTGGTCCCTTCGCGGGCCCGGGCGCTGATCTGCAGTGAGCCGCCGAGCGAGCGGGCACGGCCGTCCAGGTTGCCGAGCCCCATCCCGCGGCCTCGCGCCGCCTCCAAACCTGCCGCGTCGGCCTGCGTCGTCAGGGGTCGACCGCCGTGCTCGAGATCGACGACGACGGTCGGACAAGCCGGTTCCGTAGGGGCCCTGACGGCCGGGCATGGAGGGCGCAGGTGACGGTCAACAAAGATCACCACTCGACGACCGAGCCGGTGGCTGGATCGACAGGCTCGACCGAAGTGAAGGTGAAATCGTGGGCGGGCGCCGCGCCGTGGCAGTGACGCTCTCCAGGGGGTGCCCAGATCGAGTCACCAGGCCGCAGCTCGATGACATCGCCCCCCTCCACCTGAATCTGGCCAAGACCAGAGATCGCGAAGAGTATCTGGCCGCGAGGGTGAGAGTGCCAGAGGGCTCGGGCGCCGTCGAACATCTCCACCGTCGTCCCGGTCAAGTCTGTCTCCTCGCGCGGGACATCGTGAGAGTACACGCGGATGTCGCCCACGATCTTGCCAGGAAGGCTGACCTCCTGCCACTGCGCGATGGCTGCTGTCGTTATTCTCATCTTCTTACGCTCCAGATCACTCGATACTCTTGGTCAACCAGCTCGCGACAAGTCCACGCACCACGGTCACCCTGCCGCCACGCATGGTAAGTACGTCCATCCCGCGGATCACGGGATTGCCGGGCGGGCCGAACCGCCAAGGCTGGGAGGCGGTGTCGGGACCGACGTACGCCGGGCCGTCCTCCTCCACCACGAAGTCCGCCCGAGCGTCGTCAAAAAATGTTTGAACGCGGTCGCTGAAAGCCTGCCGGCCCACGACTGTGGCCTCTGAATCCAGGAACGCCAAGTCTTCGACGTACGCGCGCTCGATGGCCGCAAGCCGCCTTTCAGGGTCCCGCTCGGATGTCACCTCGTGTTGGATGCGAAGCAGCTCGTTCGCGTCCGGCATGTCGTGCTCCTTTCAGTCGCTTGGCCCGGGGATCTCGCCTGGCCGCCTGACAACACCCTCTCCGCTCCCGCCGTGGGAGGGTCAAGCGCGGATTCGCCGATTGACTCTCCCACCGGGGGAGACTCAGACTTCGGTCGTGATCCCCACCCTCACCATCGGTGACTTCTCCCGGGCCACCCACCTGAGCGTGAAGATGCTTCGCAACTACCACGAGCTCGGGCTGCTGGAGCCGGTCGACGTGGACGTGGACAGCGGATACCGGCGCTACGCCCCAGAACAGATCGTCACGGCGCAGGTCATCCGCCGCTTCCGCGACCTGGAGATGCCGCTCGAGGACATCCAGATTGTGCTCCAAGCTCCCGACGTCGAGACCCGCAACCGGGTGATCGCCGACCATCTGGCCCGACTCGAGTCCAGCCTCGCTCGGACCCAGGAAACAGTCGCATCCCTGCGAGGTCTGCTGGATCGGCCCCAATACAGCAGCGTTCCGATCGATCACCGTCATGTCGCCGCCACGCCCGCCGCTGTCATCACAGACATCGTCGACAAGGCCGACGTTGTGGCCTGGTATCGGGGAGCTATGGGCGAAGTGGCCGCCACGCTGTCGGCCCAGGACATCAGCCCCGCCGGGCCCCTCGGGGGCGTCTTCGACACAAAGCTATTCACGGAGGACCGGGGACGGGTCACGATCTTCCTTCCGTGCGACCCGTTGCCGCACCCGGTTGGACGCGTCAGCACGAGCATCATCCCGCCAGCAGAGCTGGCAATGACCGTCCACCTGGGTTCCAATACCGAGGTGGACCGGACCTACGGCGCCCTCGCCGCTTATGTGACAAAGCATGCGCTCGCGGTCGACGGACCAATTCGCGAGTACTACCTCGTCGGTCCCACCGATACCAAAAACGAGTCGTTGTGGCAAACAGAAATTGGATGGCCGATCTTCCAAACCCGGCCGGCGCCATAACCATCAGCAACTTCTGGTAGGGATCGGAGGGCGCGCGCGGGATGGCGGTGCGGCCGCCATCGGCCGCGACGACCACACCGGTCAGGTAGCCGGCTTTGCCCGAGGCGAGGAAGG
>DATKEY010000047.1:0-12000 GCA_035544475.1 Candidatus Dormiibacterota bacterium
GCCTGCTCGACGGCGGCGATCGCCTGCTCCTCGTCAGCCCGGTGTTCAGCGATCCGGGGGCCCTCATCACCCCCGGGCTGGTGATCAGCTGGGCGTCGATCGTGATCATCCTCGTGCTCGTCACCGGGCACTTCTTCACCCGCCACTGGCAGATGCTCAAGGGCGCCGAGGCGCGTGCCGCCGTCGCCACCCACCTCGATGCCGCGCGGCCGCTGCCGGAGCGGCTGGAGGCGGTGTGCCGCCAGCTGACCGCCACCACACGTGCGGCCGCGGCGCTGGTGGTGATCGGTGGCGACCACCTCCCCAGGCCCTACGTCTGTCACGTCGGCCTCGACCGCCCCGACGCGCAGAGGCTGCTCGACGGCGACGGCCCGCTCGCCCTGGTCTCGAGGCTCCGCCGGCGGCGCACCGTCGACATCGCGGTCCCCCCGGAGAGCGAGGAGGCGCGCTGCGGCATCCGCCGGCTCTGCGCGGCGCCGCTGCTGATGGGCAGTGGCATGCGCGGCCTCGTGGCCATCGCCGACCGCCCCCGCGGCTTCATCGACGCCGACCGGGTGCAGCTCTCCGACGCCGCCGAGCGGCTCGCGCTCGCCGTCGAGCGTGACCGGATCCTCTCGGTGCGCACCATCGAGGCGAGCACCGACTCGCTCACCGGGCTGCCCAACCGCCGCTCGCTCGTCGAGCACCTCGAGCGGCAGCTCGCGATCGCCGAGCGGGCGCGTGCCCCGCTCTCGGTGCTCATGCTCGACCTCGACCGCCTCAAGGAGATCAACGACACCCACGGCCACGCCGCGGGGGACGAGGCGCTGCGCGCCTTCGCCCGCACCCTCTCGGCGACGATCCGCCGCTCCGATCTCGCCGCCCGCCTCGCCGGCGACGAGTTTGTCATCGTCATGGCCAATACGAGAGGCCGCGACGCCCGCGAGGTGGCGGAGAAGATCCGGGCCGCGGTGGCCGCCGTCGAGCTGCGGGTGGGCCCCTCAGAGGTCCCCGTCCGCCTCGGCGTGAGCATCGGCGGCGCCGCCTTCCCCGAGGTGCGCGGCGGCGGTGCCGAGCGGCTGCTCGAGCGTGCCGACGCCGCCCTCTACGAGGCCAAGCGCGACGGCCGCGACCGGGTCCGGTTCGACCACGGACGGGTCAGCGCGGCGTAACCTTCGCCCCCCATGGCGGAGCCACGCGTCGATCTGCGCAGTGACACCTTCACGGTGCCCGACCCGCCGATGCGCCGCGCGATGGCGGAGGCGGAGGTCGGCGACGACGTCTGGGGCGAGGACCCGACCGTCCGCCGTCTCGAGGAGGCGATCGCCGAGCGGCTGGGCAAACGCGCCGCGGTGTACGTCCCCAGCGGCACGATGGCGAACCTCTGCGCGGTCGCCGCACAGACGCGGCCGGGCGACGAGGTGATCACCGACGCCGAGGGACACCTCGTCGTCTACGAGGTCGCCGGCGGCGCGGTGATCGCCGGGGTGCAGCTTCGCGCGGTCGACGCCCCCGGCGGAGTCCCCACCGCCGCCGCGGTCGAGGCGGCGGTGCGTCCCCCGAACATCCACCACCCGCGCTCCCGGCTGCTCGCCCTCGAGAACACCCACAACCGCCGCGGCGGTCTCGCCGTCGCCGCGGACGCCGTCGCCGCGGCGGCGGGGGCGGCCCACCGGCACGGTGTGCGGGTGCACTGCGACGGTGCCCGCCTCTTCAACGCGTCGGTCGCCCTCGACTGCCCGCCCCGGACGCTCGTCGAGCACTGCGACACCGTGTCCGTCTGCTTCAGCAAGGGCCTCGGCGCACCGGTGGGATCGGCGCTCGCCGGGGACGTCGACACCATCGACGAGGCGCGCCGCTGGCGCAAGCGGCTCGGAGGCGGCATGCGCCAGGCCGGAGTGATCGCCGCCGCCGCCCTCCACGCGCTCGAGCACAACGTCGACCGGCTCGGCGAGGACCACGCGAACGCCCGGCTGCTCGTCGACCTTCTCGCAGACGCCCCGGGGGCGCGGGTGCTGCGCCCCCAGGTGCCGACGAACATCGTGATGCTCGAGACCGTGGCGCCGGCGTCGCTCGTGTCGGAGCGCGCGGCGGCGCGGGGGGTGCTCACCGCGGTCATGGACCACCACCTGCTTCGCTGCATGACCTACCTCGGCATCGACGCCGGGGCCGTGCGCCATGCGGGAGGGGTGCTGCGCGAGCTTCTGCGCGACGCGGGTTAACGACGGCAGCCCCCGCCGGATGGCGGGGGCTGCTCGGTCCTTGAGCCTGTGAGGGCCTCAGGAGCTCGCGGGTGCCGCAGGCGCCGCGGGAAGCGGAGCCGCCGCGGTCACGCCGCGACGGGTGGTGCCGCGACGGGTGGTCGCCCGCTTCGGCGCCGCCGACGCGGACGCGGCCGCACGGCGGGTGCCGGTGCGACGAGTCGTCGCCTTGGGAGCGGCGCTCGCGGTGGCGGCGCGGCGGGTGGTGGTGCGGCGCGCGGCGGCCGGCTTCGCAGCCGCGGTGGTGCGCCGGGTGCCGGTCGCCCGAGCCGTGGTCTTGCGCGCGGTGGTCGCGCGGGCCGTGGTCTTGCGGGCGGTGGTGGCGCGCGCGGTGGTCTTGCGGGCGCCGGTGGCGCGGGCGGTGGTCTTCCGGGCGCCGGTGGCGCGAGCCGTGGTCTTGCGCGCGGTGGTCGCCCGCCGCGCGGTGCCCGCGGTCGCCCGGCGCGCGGTGCCGGCGGCACGGCGCGCCGTGGTGGTCGCGCCGCCGCGACGCACAGCGCCGCCGACGCGCTCCACCGCCTTGCGGATCTCGCTCTCGAGCCGCTGCACCGACTTCTCGAGTGCGCCGAGGCGCTTGTCGAGGTCGGCGATGGGCAGTGCCTTGACCAGTCCCTGGACCGCCTTGACGAGGTCGCCCCCGCCGGCGCTCCGGCGTGTGGCCACGCGCTTCACAGTCCGCGTGACGCTTGCGGGTACTCCTGCTGTCCGTCTAGTTCTCGCCATGTGATCTTGGGCCTCCGGTGGTGCGATCCGTCGGTGGATCGCCACGGTTCGCGTATCTGCCAGGACGTGGAGAAAACACGCTGCCCTGTGCAGGCGGGCATAGCATGGTGGATGCAGTGGGCGTTGTCAATCGAAGGACCCCTCTTCGTGAGCATCGACGACGACCTCGCGACTGCGCATCGGGGTCGCGGACGACTGGTCGCCGATCTCCGGAGTGCCTGTGCGACGCTTCCGGCGGCGCTGTCGTGGACGTCGGACACAGCGACGACACGGCGTTCGGGGCCTCACTGGGACGCCCTCCGGCAGCGCGTTGCAGGGCCCCGTGAACGGCAGGGGATGGGCGCACGGGCCCTCCCTCCCGTATAGTCGCGCTTTCGGGGGATCCTCTCAGGAGTGCGGGCGCTGGAAACGCACGTCATCAAGAAGTACGCCAACCGCAAGCTCTACGACACCTTCTCGCGGCGGTACGTGACCCTCGAGGTGATCGCCGAGCTGCTGCGGGAGGGGCACGAGGTCCGGGTGGTCGATCGCACCAGCGGCGAGGACATCACCGCGGTGACGCTCAGCCAGATCCTTCTCGATCTCGAGAGGCAGCGCCGCGGGCCGGCCGCCGAGCCGCTGCTCGTCGATGCCGTCCGTGAACGCGGAGAGCAGCTCATCGCCCTGGTGCGCGCCTCGCTGACGCTGCCTCGTGAGCTGCGCCAGCGCGCCACCGACAGCCTTGCGAGCACCACCCAGCAGCTCGAGAACCGAGTCGACGACGTGGTCACAACCGGCCTTCACAACCTCAACATCGCCACCGCGGAGGAGGTCGCCGCGCTCGCGAGCCGCCTCGAGGATCTCGCCACCCGCGTCGACGCGCTCGCGGCCGCCATCGGCGACGCGTCGCCGCGGACGCGGGGCGAGCGGAGGTGAGCTCGACGCCGCCCGCCGGGACGTCGATCTACGTCGAGGCACAGCGGCGCGTCGAGGCCACGGCGGAGGCGCTGGGGCTCGATCCCGGCATGCGCGCGGTTCTGCGCGAGATCAAACGGGAGCTCACCGTCCACTTCCCGGTCGAGTTCGACGACGGCAGCCATGCGGTCTTCACCGGCTTCCGGGTGCAGCACAACATCGTCCGCGGACCCGCGAAGGGCGGGCTCCTCTACACGCCGACGGTCACCCTCGACGACATCCGCGCGCTGGCGATGGTGATGACGTGGAAGTCGGCCGTGGTCGACCTCCCCTTCGGCGGCGCCAAGGGCGGGGTGATCTGCGATCCGCGCCGGCTCAGCCTCGCCGAGCTCGAGCGGCTGACACGGCGCTTCACGACCGAGATCGCGGTGCTCATCGGTCCCGACAAGGACATCCCCGCGCCCGACATCGGGACCACGCCGCAGGTCATGGCCTGGATGATGGACACGATCTCGATGCACGCGGGCTACTCGGTGCCCGCCTCGATCACCGGCAAGCCGGTCGAGATCGGCGGCACCATGGGGCGCGACTCGGCGGTCGGCCGCGGCCTGACGATGGTCACGCTGTGGTCGCTCGAGGACCTCGGCATCGATCCACACGGTGCGACGGTCGCGATCCAGGGCTTCGGACCGGTGGGCGCGGCGTGCGCCGAGAGCCTCGCCGACGCGGGTCTGCGGGTGGTGGCGGTGACCGACAGCCGCGCCGGGGTGATGCGCGCCGACGGCCTCGACGTGCGCTCGCTCGCCACGCACGTCGCCGCCGGCGGCCGTGTGTCGGACAGTGGCGCCGGCGATGTCATCAGCCCCGCCGAGCTGCTCGAGCTCGACGTCGATGTCCTCGTTCCGGCCGCCGTGCAGTCGCAGATCCACCCCGGCAACGCCCCCCGGGTGCGCGCACGCATCGTCGCCGAGGGCGCGAACGCCGCGATCACCCTCGACGCCGACCCCGTGCTCGATGCCGCCGGCATCCGCGTCCTCCCCGACATCCTCGCGAGCGCGGGCGGCGTGGTCGTCTCCTACTTCGAGTGGGTGCAGGACCTCCAGGCCTTCTTCTGGGAGGAACCAGAGGTCGTGCGCCGCCTCGAGCAGGTCATGCGCCGAGCGTACGAGCACGTGATGACCGTCGCCGCGAACCAGAACTGCAGCGTCAGGGACGCCGCCTACCGTCTTGCGGTGGACCGGGTC
The DNA here is from genome assembly GCA_035544475.1 of Candidatus Dormiibacterota bacterium. Taxonomy (GTDB): domain Bacteria; phylum Chloroflexota; class Dormibacteria; order Aeolococcales; family Aeolococcaceae; genus CF-96. Next base: position 5,102 of record DATKEY010000047.1, read on the forward strand.
GCCCGGGCGACTGCGGTGAGAGGCATCTACCCATAGGTGCGGCACGCACCCAGTTGGGGAGTGCGATGGGCATGTCGAGCAACGCGCAGCCTTGCTCGTGGTGCCTCGGCCGAGGGCCCGACGACGCAGCCCCCGGTCGCGTCCATGCCGACCCTAGGCCGGGCTGAGCGACCCACCCACCGGCCGGTAGTCGAAGCGATACCCGACCCCGGGCACCGCATGGACGTACGTCGGGTGCTCATTGTTCGGCTCGATCTTTCTCCTGAGCCGGTAGACGTGAGCATCCACGCTTCGCGCATCCAGCTCGGCGCCCTGGCCCCAGACCTGCTGGATCATCTCCGCGCGGGAGACGACGCGGCCGGGACGGGTCGCGAGCAGGGCGAGGAGGTTGAACTCGGTCGGGGTCAGGCCGACGGCCTCGCCGTCGCGGAGCACCTCGTGGCGGCCGAAGTCGATGACGAGGCCGGGGAACTTGAGGCGGCCGGGACGCACCTGGGCGGCGCTGCGGCGCTGGCGGCGGAGCTGGGCGCCGATGCGCGCCGCGAGCTCGCGCAGCTCGAAGGGCTTGGTGACGTAGTCGTCGGCGCCGATCTCGAGACCGACGACGACGTCGACGACGTCGTGATTCGCCGAGACCATGACGATCGGCACCTCGATCCCCGCCGACCGGATGCGACGGCAGACGTCGAGGCCGGTCAGTCGCGGCAGGTTGAGGTCGAGGACGATGAGGTCGGCGTCCGACTGCTCGGCGAGGCGAAGCCCCTCGAAGCCGTCGGTGGCCACCTGGACGGTGAAGCCGTGCTCGCGGCCGAGCATGGTGAGCATCGTCCCGATCGTCGGGTCGTCGTCGATGACCAGGATGGTGGTCTCGCCGGCGGGAGCCTGGTCGGTCGGGTCCTGGCTGCTGAGGAGGTCCAAGGTGGTAGCGGTGGTGAGGCGGTCCATCGGGTCCAAAGTGTGCGAACTGGTCTATCGCAACGCATCACAACACAGTGCCACGTGCTGGTTACAGGACATCGTTCGAACCGAGACGCCGAACTCGGGGCGGGGCGTCGAGAGGCCGCTGCTACCATCGGCCCATGCGTCGCCTGCGGGTCCTGATCACCGGCGTGAGCCGCTTCTGGGGCTACGAGCTCGCCCAGCGGCTCGAGGCCGACCCGATGGTCGAGCAGATCGTCGGCATCGACGTCCGCGAGCCCGCCCACGATCTCAGCCGGACCGACTTCATCCGCGCCGACCTTCGCCACAGCCTGGTCGGCAAGCTCGTGCGGGCGCTCGGCATCGACACGGTGGTCCACACCAACCTGATCGTCGACCCGCGGCGCACCAGCGCACGCGTCGCCCACGAGACCAATGTCATCGGCAGCATGAATCTGCTGGCAGCATGCAGCGGCGCCGAGAGCCCGGTCCGCAAGCTGCTCGTGAAGTCGAGCACGGCGATCTACGGCAGCGAGCCCGACGACCCGTCGGTGTGGACCGAGGAGATGACCCGGCGCACCCCGCCCCAGGACGCCTTCAGCCGCGACATCGTCGAGGTCGAGTCGTACGTCCGCGACTTCGCGCTCCGCCAGCCGGGGGCCACGGTCACCGTCCTCCGCTTCACGAACGTGCTCGGTCCGCTGCTGCAGACGCCCTTCCAGGCGTACTTCGGTCTTCCGGTGGTGCCGACCGTCCTCGGCTTCGATCCCCGCCTCCAGTTCCTCCACGAGGAGGACGCGGTCGAGGCGCTCTACCGGGCGACCGTCGAGGACCACCCCGGCGCCTTCAACGTCTCCGGCCCCGGCGCGGTGATCCTCAGCCAGGCGGCGCGGATCCTCGGCCGGCACTGCGTCCCGGTGATCCCGCCCGTCGGCGGCAGCATCGCGACGCTCGCGCTGAAGAGGCTGGGGCTGCTCGACTGGCCGCCGCACCTGCTCCGGCTCATCCGCTACGGCCGCGTCGTCGACATCTCCCGGCTGCGTGATCAGTTCGGCTGGGAGCCGCGCCGGAGCAGCAGCGAGGTCCTGCGCGACTATGCCCGCGGCCGTTCCGGCGCCGCGCCCGGTCCGGAGGTGCCGCCCCCCAGCCCCAACGGCACCGAGCCCGTCCGCCCGCGCCTGCTCGAGGGCGCCGGAAGGAACTGATCCGTCTCGCGAATCCCGCCGCGTGACGGATCGGTTGCAGCGGTGATGAAGCGGTGACGCCGGTGTACCGTGGATCGCGATGGCGACCGAGAGGAAGGGATGGTCCGGCGCGCGCGAGTCGCTCGCCGAGGACTGTCAGGAGATCGGTGAGCTCGCCCGCGCGGTGGCCGGGGACGCGCCCGCCCGGCGGCGTCGCATGCGGGCGCGCCTGCGCCCGCTGCTGGCCGTGCTCGCCGCCCCGTTCGTCTGGTTGGTGAACCGGCCGGTCCCGGTCGGACGGCCGCGTCCGCGCCACCTGCTCTCACTCGCGGGCGTCGCGCTCATCGCGACCGGCGTCGGGATCGTCGCCGTCCCGCTCCTCGCGGTGCACAACCGCGGGGTCGCCGACAACAACGCGCTCGCGCAGTGGAACAGGGGCGGCTCGCAGGACCTCGTCGGTGGTCTGCCCGACACCGCCGACCTCGCCGGGACCACGACCTGCGGCGCCGACAGCCCCGCCGAGTCGTACGCGCTCGTCAGCTTCCCGACCCTCCCGCAGTACGGGTACTCGGGGGTCGCCGGCGACGGCGGCTGGGACCTCCTCCTGCAGCGCTCGATGGTCCACTACAACGGCTCGGCGGGGCCGGGCGAGCTCGGCAACGACATCATCGGCTTCCACCGCGAGCCGCACTTCCAGAACATCGACCAGCTCGGGGTCGGCGGCATCGTCGAGGTGAAGGACCGGAGCTGCCGGGTCTGGCACTACAAGGTCACCTCGGAGCAGACGCTCGCCCCGGACAAGGTGACCCAGCTCGGGCCCACCGACGACGCCGAGCTCACCCTGGTCACCTGCACCCCGTGGTTCCAGGACTACGACCGCCTCGTCTGGCGCGCGAAGCTCGTCGAGAACCCGACGACCGCCCCGTCGACGCCCGCGCCGACCGCGGCGTCGGTGCCCTTCGCGGTGGTGACCCCGCCGCCCACGCAGGCGCCCACCCCGACCCCGAAGCCGTCGCCGACGCCGACTGCGCAGCCGAGCCCGACGCCGGGCACCCATCCGACGCCGAATCAGCCCACGCCTCCGACGACGCCGACCGCCGCGCCGATCGTCCCGGTGACGCCGCCACCCTCGCCGCCGCCGTACTCGCCGCCGCCATCCCCGCCGGCGTCACCGACGCCGTCGCCGAGCCCGGGCCCGACGCCCACGCCGTCGCCATCACCCACGCCGTCGTCGACCCCCGCGCCGACGCCCTCGCCCACTCCGTCGCCCACTCCCTGACCCGCACCACATCTGGTGGGTAGGGCGAGGACCGGGCACAACATGGGGTGGCGGAAGGGCCCTCTCCTCGGTGCGTCTGGTATGCTTCGTCCCCACCTGGATGGCCATGACGACCCGCAGCGCATGCCCCTGCCGGTGAGGACATCGCCGGCTCCTCGGGGAGACGAGCGCCCAGTGCGGCCCACCACCGCTGCGCTGGGCGCTCGTCGCATTCCCGAGACCGTGGCCTGCGCGTGCGCGGCCGTCGCAGTGGAGGTCGCATGGAGTTCGAGCTAGGACGAGGGAAACGGGCACGGCGCGCCTACGGGTTCGACGAGGTGGCGCTGGTCCCCGGCACGGTGACCATCAACCCCGAGGAGATCGACGTCTCCTTCGACCTCGACGGCTCGACGTTCGACATCCCCATCCTCGCCGCGGCGATGGACGGCGTGGTGAACCCCGCCTTCGCGGTCGCCATGGGGCGCCTCGGCGGCCTCGCGGTCCTCAACCTCGACGGGCTGCAGACCCGGTACGAGGATCCGAGCGAGGCGCTGAAGGAGATCGCGGAGACCCCGCCCGAGAAGATCAACGTCCTCCTCCAGAAGCTCTACACCGCGCCGGTGCAGGACGGCCTCATCGGTCAGCGCATCGAGCAGATCAAGCACGGCGGCGTGAGGTGCGCGGTCTCCTCGATCCCCAACCACGCGGAGCGGCGCGGTCCACTCGTGCAGGAGGCGGGGGCCGACGTCCTCGTCGTCCAGGGCACGGTGCTCACCGCGCGCCACGTCAGCAAGTCGTACCGCCAGCTGTCCTTCCGCGAGCTGACGGCGGCGCTCGACATCCCGGTGGTCGTCGGCAACTGCGTCGACTACGCGACCGCGCTCGAGCTCATGGACACCGGCATCAAGGGGCTGCTCGTCGGCGTCGGCCCCGGCGCGGCGTGCACCACCCGCGCGGTGCTCGGCGTCGGCGTCCCCCAGGTCACCGCGACCAGCGACTGCTCGGCGGCGCGGGACGACCACCTGCGGCGCAGCGGCGAGCGGGTGGCGATCATCACCGACGGCGGGATGCGCATCGGCGGCGACGTCGCCAAGGCCTTCGCGAGCGGCGCCGACGCGGTGATGATCGGCTCGATCTTCGCCGCCACCGAGGAGGCCGCCGGGCACGGCAACCACTGGGGAATGGCGACGCCCGATCCCAACCTGCCGCGAGGCACGCGCATCCGCACCGGGATCAAGGGCACTCTCCAGGAGGTGCTCTTCGGCCCGGCGCACGTCGACGACGGCAGCATGAACCTCGTCGGCGCCCTGAAGAGCGCGATGGGGGTGTGCGGGGCGCGCACCATCCGCGAGTTCCAGGACACCGAGATGGTCATCGCCCCGTCGATCAAGACCGAGGGCAAGACCGAGCAGCGGGCCCAGCGCGTCGGAATGGGCAGCTGATGACCGTGGTCACCGACGGCGGCGAACTCGCCACCGCGTCGGTGGCGGCGGCGCACGACACGGTGCTCGTGCTCGACTTCGGCTCGCAGTACAGCCAGCTCATCGCCCGCCGGGTGCGCGAGGCGAAGGTGTACTGCGAGCTCGTCCCGGGGACGGTGAGCGCCGACGAGGTGCGGCGCCGGGCGCCGCGCGGGCTGGTCTTCAGCGGCGGTCCGGCGTCGGTGTACGAGCCCGGCGCGCCGCGGCCCGACCCGGAGATCTACGAGCTCGGCCTGCCGATCCTCGGCATCTGCTACGGCATGCAGCTGCTCGCCCAGGACCTCGGCGGCGCCGTCGAGCCGGCGGCGCGGCGCGAGTACGGGCTCGCCTCTCTCGTCGTCGACGAGGCCGGCGGGCTCTTCGAGCGTCTCCCCGCCGAGCTGCCGGTGTGGATGTCCCACGGCGACGTCATCACCCGCCTGCCGCCGGGGTTCCGCGCCGTCGCCCACTCGCTCAACTCGCCGTGCGCGGCGATGGCGGGCCCGGCCGGCCGGCTCGGCATCCAGTTCCATCCCGAGGTCGTGCACACCCCGCTGGGCCGCGAGGTGCTGCGCAACTTCCTCTACCGCGTCTGCGGCTGCAGCGGCACCTGGGAGCCCGCCTCCTTCATCGACATGGCGGTCTCGGACGTGCGTTCCCGGGTGGGGGACGGGCGGGTGCTCTGCGCGCTGAGCGGCGGCGTCGACTCCGCGGTCGCGGCGACGCTCGTGCACCGCGCCGTCGGCGATCAGCTCGTCTGCGTCTTCGTCGACAACGGGCTGCTCCGCCGCGCCGAGGCGGACCGGGTCATCGACATCATGTCGCGGCAGCGGCACATCGACCTCGTCCACGTCGACGCGTGCGACCGCTTCCTCGCCGCGCTCTCCGGCGTGGTCGACCCCGAGGAGAAGCGGCGGCGGATCGGTCGCACCTTCATCGACGTCTTCGAGGAGGAGGCGCGCCGTCTCGGCCAGGTCGACTACCTCGCCCAGGGGACGCTCTATCCCGACGTCATCGAGTCGACCGCGCGCGACACCCACAACGCCCGCACGATCAAGACCCACCACAACGTCGGCGGCCTCCCCGAGAACCTGCGTTTCGCGCTCGTCGAGCCGCTGCGCTACCTCTTCAAGGACGAGGTGCGCAAGGTGGGGCTCGCCCTGGGTCTGCCCGAGGACCTCGTCTTCCGCCAGCCGTTCCCGGGACCGGGGCTCGCGATCCGCTGCATCGGCGAGGTCACCCGCGACCGCCTCGAGACCCTGCGCGCCGCGGACTGGATCGTGATCGACGAGATCAAGCGAAGCGGCCTCTACCGTGAGGTGTGGCAGTCGTTCGCGATCCTCACGCCGATCTCCTCGGTGGGGGTGATGGGGGACGGCCGCACCTACGCGAACGTCGTCGCCATCCGCATCGTCACCAGCGACGACGGGATGACCGCCGACTGGGCGAAGGTTCCGTACGACGTCCTCGGTGCGATCTCCCGCCGTATCGTCAACGAGGTCGAGGGCGTGAACCGCGTCGTCTACGACATCTCGTCGAAGCCGCCGTCGACGATCGAGTGGGAATGAGGGTCCTGATCGCGGGGTCCGGTGCGCGCGAGCACGCTCTCGCGTGGGGATGCCTCCAGCACCCCGGCACCGAGCTGATCTGCGCGCCCGGCAACGGCGGCACCGCGACGATCGCCGAGAACGTCGCCGTCGCGGCGGACGACGTCCCCGGGATGCTGCGACTCGCGACCGAGCGCGCCGTCGACCTCGTCGTCATCGGCCCCGACGCCGCGATCGCGGCGGGGCTCGCCGACGGCTGCGCCGAGCGCGGCATCGCGGTGTTCGGTCCCACCCGCGCCGCGGGGCGCGTCGAGTCGTCGAAGGAGTTCACCAAGCTGCTCGCCGACGAGACCGGCATCCCGACCGCGGGCTGGTGCGCGGGTGGTGTCGAGGATCGCGAGCGGCTCCATGCGTTCGCCGCCGAGCTCGGCGCCTGCGTCGTGAAGGCCGACGGCCTCGCCCTCGGCAAGGGGGTGACGGTGTGCGACGACGCCGCGCAGGCGCGCGCCGCGATCGACGCCTGCCTGCTCGA
>DATKEY010000048.1:0-2170 GCA_035544475.1 Candidatus Dormiibacterota bacterium
CACTTTCAAGGAGCGATGCCCCCCGCGGGGCCGAAGCGGTATCCATGGCGGCCGGCGGTGACGATCACCTGCGGCGAGGCGGGATCGGCCTCCAGCTTGGTGCGCAGTCGGCGGATGAAGGTCCAGAGGTAGTTGCGCTCGTTCGCGTAGCTCGGCCCCCACACCCGCTGGAGCAGGGCACGGTGGTCGATCACCGTGCCGGCGTGGCGGGCGAGCTCGGCGACGAGCAGGTACTCGGTGGGGGAGAGGGCGACCTCGCGGCCGGAGCGGGTCACCGAGCGCGCCCCGAGATCGACGCTCACCTCGCCCGCGGTGACCACCAGCGAAGGACCCGCAGGAGGGCGCACCCGCCGGAGCACCGCCCGCAGCCGGGCGAGCAGCTCGTCGGCGCCGAAGGGCTTGGCGAGGTAGTCGTCGGCGCCCATGTCGAGGGCGCGCACCTTGTCGGCCTCCTCGCCGCGGGCGCTGATGACGATCACCGACGGGGCCCGCCGCCCCTCGAGCGCGCCGAGGATGCGCCATCCGTCGACGAAGGGCAGGCCGATGTCGAGGAGGACGACGTCGAAGCGCCCCGACCGGATCGCCTCGCCGGCCGCCAGCCCGTCGCCGACGGCGGTGACCGCGTATCCGGCGCGCTCGGCGTTGGTCACGATCGCCTGGCGGAGGGCGCGGTCGTCCTCGACGACCAGCACCTCCGCCCGCTCTGGAGCCTGCACGTCCTCAGACTAGCCGCAGCCGTGCCGGCAGGGCCTCGGAGGGCCCACGGCTATACTCGACGCATGGCCGACGCGACGGTGATTCAGGCGGTGGAGCGCGCTCTCGGGACCGTGATGGAGCCCGAGCTCAACCGCGACCTGATGACCCTGAGGATGGTCCAGGACATCCGCGTCGAGGGCGGCGTCGCCTCGATGCGCATCGTCCTCACCACCCCCGCGTGCCCGCTCAAGGACCGCATCCAGCGCGACATCGAGGCCGCGCTCGTCGGCCCCGTGCCGGGGATCGAGAAGGTGGAGATCCGCTGGGACGCCAACGTCACCAGCACCCGGGGGGTGCCCGGCCGGCAGGAGATCCCCGGGGTGCGCAACGTCGTGGCGATCAGCGCCGGCAAGGGCGGGGTCGGCAAGACCACCCTCAGCGTCAACGTCGCCCTCGCGCTGCTCCAGGCGGGGGCGCGGGTCGGCCTGCTCGACGCCGACGTCTACGGCCCCAACGTCCCGATCATGCTCGGGCTCAAGGGCCAGCCCGAGGCGATGGGCCAGCGGATCCTGCCGCTCACCGCCTACGGCCTCAAGGCGATGTCGATCGGCCTCATCCTCAAGCCCGACCAGGCGGTCGTCTGGCGCGGCCCGATGCTCTCCGGGGCCATCCGCCAGTTCCTCTACGACGTCGAGTGGGGCCAGCTCGACTACCTCGTCGTCGACCTCCCCCCGGGGACCGGCGACGCTCAGCTCTCCCTCGCGCAGAGCATCCCGCTCACGGGCTCGGTGATCGTCACCACGCCCCAGGACGTCTCGATCGCCGACGTCAGCCGCGGCATTCAGATGTTCCGCCAGCTCAAGGTGCCGGTGCTCGGCGTCGTCGAGAACATGAGCGGCTACATCTGCGCCCACTGCGGCGAGACGACCGACATCTTCGGCAAGGGCGGCGGGCGCGAGCTCGCCGGCACCTACCGGGTGCCGTTCCTCGGGGAGATCCCCCTCGACCCCCGCATCCGCCTCGGTGGCGGCGACGGCCAGCCGATCATGGTCGCCGCCCCGGACAGCGCGCTGAGCACCGTCTTCCGCGACGTCGCGTCGCACATCGCCGCCGAGGTGAGCAAGGAGAACTTCCGCGCCTCGGCGGGCCCGGTGATGCCCAGCGGCCCGCGGCTGCCCCTCAAGACGTCCTAGGTGGCACGCAGCTCGCTGGCGCCGGCCAGGGGGGCCGCCCCGACGCCGGCGTCCGGCGCCGGCGCCACGGGGGCCGGTTCGCGGCGGGCACTCCGGATCGCGCTCGTCGTCGGCGCCTTCATCGGGATGGTCGACGCGACCATCGTCGCCGTCGCCGCCGAGCCGATGGCCCGCCACTTCGGGATCTCCCCGGCGGCGGCCCAGCAGACCCTGAGCGTCTATCTCGTCACCGTCACCGCGACGGTCCCGCTCCTCGGGCGGCTCGGCGACCGCCTCGGCCG
>DATKEY010000049.1:0-24378 GCA_035544475.1 Candidatus Dormiibacterota bacterium
CATCGAGCGACTCGGGCATGACCTCGCGCGCACCCGGCGTGAGGCCTGCCTGGTCGAGCAGGTCACGCAGCCGGACACCGGTCCACTCGGCCGTACCGATCGCGCCCCGTCCCCATCGGGTGCCTTCGAAGGTGGTCCCGAGCTCCTCACCGAGGAGCGCCCGGCGGTTCCCCGCGCACTCGATCGTCCGGGTGACCGAGATCAGCGGGAAGCGGTCCCACAGCTCACCGTACGTGAAGATGACCGGGCGGCGCACGCCGGCGCCCTCGATACGCAGCGTCCACGTGGCGACGTCCACTCGGGGGGTGGGCGCGTGACTGCGGATGAAGAACCGGTCGTTCGGGACGAGATCGCCCGGAATCCGGTCCGGCCGGGTCCCGTAGTCCAGCCCCGTCCCGGCGTCCTCCATCAACTCCGGCGGCGTCGGCTTGACGACCCCGCGGCCGCCGCTCGCCGCCGTGTTGGCAACAACTGCCGCGCGGATGCGCTCGTGCATGGTGATCCTGACACATGCTGCGTGAGACGCGCGCATCTGTTGCCGTACTACGGCGCAGCCCAGCCTGCCCTCATGTACGGAAGGATCCCCGCTCCGCCCACGTCGGGGCTCGAGCGCCGGCGCGCTTCCGGCCACCGCACATCACGGTGACCGGAAACGCGTCACGCAGCGATTACGCCGGGCGCACGTGCTGCGCGCGAGGACCCTTGTCGCTCCGCTCGATGTCGAACGTCACGCGCTCGCCGGCGCCGAGCGACTCGAACGCGAGCGAGCTGTCGAGCCCACTGCGATGGAAGAAGTACTCCGTGCCGTCGTCCGCGGCGATGAAGCCGAAGCCACGATCGGCGACGACCTTCTTGACACTGCCCGTCAGCATCCGTCTGTCTCCAAGCACCTTCCCTACGACCATGCCCACGAGCGCGCGTCCGGTTCGAGAAGGTGGGAACGACGAGCGACCGGCGACCCCACGTGGGGTCGACTGCTCGCAGCGTACCACGATGCTCGCCGCCGCCGCCGCCGTCCGCCTCGCCGGCCCCGGGAAGCCGGGCGCGCCGGCTCAGTGGTGGAAGGCGGTGACCCCCGGGGGGCGCTGCTGGGGGCCGTCCTGGCGCTCCAGATCGGGGAGCACGCGCTCGAGGTCCTCGACGAGCAGGCCCGCCAGGTCGCGGGAGAAGCCGTTGCGGCAGACGACCCGAAGGACCGACAGGTCGGTCCGGTTCTCCGGGAAGGTGTACGCGGGAACCTGCCAGCCGCGCTCGCGCAACCGCCGTGACACGTCGAACACGTCGAAGCCGCGCACCTCGGGCCGCGTCGTCAGCGCGAACACGGGGAGCTCGCCACCGCGGGTGAGGAGGCGGAAGGGTCCGAGCCTCTCCAGGTCGGTGGCGAGCTCCATGGCGACGTCGCGCGATGCCTGCTGAACGAGGCGGAAGCCCTCGCGTCCGAGACGGGTGAAGACGTAGTACTGCGCGGCGACCTGGGCGCCCGGCCGCGAGAAGTTCAGCGCGAAGGTCGGCATCTCCCCGCCGAGGTAATTGACCTTGAACACCAGATCGGCGGGGAGCGCGTCCTGGTCGCGCCACACCACCCATCCAACCCCCGGATACACCAGGCCGTACTTGTGCCCGGAGGTGTTGATGGATGCCACTCTCGGAAGGCGGAAATCCCAGATCAGCTCGGGGTCGAGGAAGGGGGCGATCATCGCGCCCGAGGCGCCGTCGACATGGATGGGGACGTCGATCCCGGTGCGGGCCTGGAGATCGTCGAGTGCGGCCGCGATGCCGGCGACGGGCTCGTAGCTGCCGTCGAACGTCGAGCCGAGAACCGCGACCACGCCGATGGTGTTCTCGTCGCAGCGGGCGACGGCGGTCTCCGGCGACAGCGTGAAGCGGTCACCCTCCATCGGCACGAGCCGTGGCTCGACGTCCCAGTAGTTGCAGAACTTCTCCCAGCACACCTGGACGTTGATGCCCATGACCAGGTTGGGCCGCCCCGCGTCGCGACCGGACCGCGCGGCCCAGCGACGCTTGAGCGCGAGCCCACCGAGCATGCACGCCTCCGACGATCCGGTCGTCGAGCAGCCGATCGTTCCCGCGGGCTCGTGGGCGTTCCAGAGGTGCGCGAGCAGGACGACGCACCGCCGCTCCAGCTCGGCGGTCTGCGGGTATTCGTCCTTGTCGATCATGTTCTTCTGCATGCACTCGGCGATCAACCGCTCCGCCTGTGGCTCCATCCAGGTGGTCACGAATGTGGCCAGGTTGAGCCGGGCGTTCCCGTCGAGCAGCAGCTCGTCGTGGACGAGCTGATAGGCGACGTCCGCGGGGAGGACGCCGTCGCCGATCTTCGTGTCCGGCGCCACCACGTTGCCGAGGACGGGGTTGGCGGCGGTCAGGAAGGCGTTCGACGCATCCTGCAGGGACCTGCGCACGTGACCGAGATCACCGCGGTGCAGGGGCATGGCTCGGGCACCTCCAGTCCGATCGTCGTCCCGGGTCGGGTCCCCGAGCATATGGCCGCGGTACCCTTGGTGTGCCGCAGGCGTTCCCGACTCGCGGGACGGCGGTCAGTGGGGAACGCCGATGACCAGACCAGCCACTCCTCCGCCACCGAAGGACCGGTCGTCGCCGGTCGCCCCGCCGCCCCCGCCGTGGTGGCGGCACTGGCTGTGGCTCCCCGCCGTCGGGCTGTGGATCGTCCTGTTCTTCGTCCTGCCCACCCGGGGCGGCTCGCAGCCGACGACGCTGACGTACTCGCAGTTCCTCCAGGACGTCGGCGCCCACAAGGTGAGCACGGTCACGATCGACCCCTCGACCGGCAGCGCGACGGGGACGCTGAACGGAGGCCAGCAGTACACGACCGTCATCCCCGTCCAGCTCGCGGGGCCCGAGCTGCTCGGCGAGCTCCAGGCCGCGAAGGTGACGATCACCGCGACGACGCCGGGGCCCGGGACGGGTACTCAGATCCTGTCGGTGCTCCTGTCGCTTCTGCCCTTCCTCGTCATCGGGTACATCTGGTTCCGGCTCTCGCGGAACGCCTCCGGTCAGGTCCAGGGCGCGCTCGGGGTCGGCCGGTCGAAGGCGAAGGTCTTCGACGCCGAGCGGCCGAAGACCACCTTCGCGGACGTCGCCGGCTACGAGGGGGCGAAGAAGGAGATCGCCGAGACCGTCGACTTCCTCCGCAACCCGGATCGCTACGGGCGTGCCGGAGCGGTGGCGCCCAAGGGCGTGCTGATGGTCGGTCCGCCGGGGACGGGGAAGACGCTCCTCGCCCGGGCGGTCGCCGGCGAGGCCGACGTCCCCTTCTTCTCGGTCACCGGATCGAGCTTCGTCGAGCTGTTCGTCGGCGTCGGCGCGGCGCGGGTGCGCGACCTCTTCGCCGAGGCCCGCAAGCGCGCCCCGGCGATCATCTTCGTCGACGAGATCGACGCGATCGGCCAGCGCCGGGCCGGGAGCGGCGCGGTGGTCTCGAACGACGAGCGGGAGCAGACCCTCAACCAGCTGCTCGCCGAGATGGATGGCTTCGACCCGGCGACCGGGATCGTCGTCCTCGGCGCCACCAACCGGCCCGAGATCCTCGATCCGGCGCTGCTCCGCCCGGGGCGCTTCGATCGCCAGGTGACCATCCCTCTCCCCAACGTCGCCGAGAGGGCCGCCATCCTCGCCGTCCACTGCCGCGGCAAGAAGCTCGACGACGACGTGGACCTCGACGCGATCGCCCGCGGAACCCCGGGGTTCTCGGGGGCGGACCTCGCCAACCTCGCCAACGAGGCGGCGATCTTCGCCGTCCGCGACGGCCGCGAGGTGATCACCGCCGCCGACTTCGACGCGGCGCGGGACCGCGTCCTGCTGGGCAGGCGCGAGGGATCGAACGTGCTCCTGCCCGAGGAGAAGCACGCCGTCGCGGTCCACGAATCCGGCCACGCCCTCGTCGCCGCGCTCTCCGACCACGCCGACCCGGTCGCCAAGGTGACGATCCTCCCCGCGGGGCAGGCGCTGGGCGTCACCGAGCAGCTCCCGCTCGTCGAGCGTCACCTCTACGGCGAGGACTATCTCCACGACAGCCTCGCGGTGCGTCTCGGCGGCCGGGCGGCGGAGCTCGTCGTGCTCGGTCAGGGCTCGACGGGCGCCGCCAACGACCTCGCGGGCGCCACCGACCTGGCGACCAAGATGGTCCGTGAGTTCGGGCTGTCGAGCGCGCTCGGGCCGGTGGGATACCCGAGCGGCGGCTCGGCCTTCCTCGGCAGCAACGGCGCGGGGTTCTCGAGCCGGCCCTTCGCCGAGCAGACCCAGGCGGCCATCGACACCGAGGTCTCCCGCCTGCTCCGCGAGGCGGAGGAACGCGCGATCACCCTGCTTCGGGCACATCGCGCCGAGCTCGACAAGCTCGTCGACCTCCTCCTCGATGTGGAGACGGTCGACGGCGCCTCCGTCTACGGCCTGCTCGGCCGGCCGGTGCCCACCGACCACGCGCGCAACGCGGTGACCGTCGCGGAGCGGGTCGGCAGGGTGGCGGCCCAGCGCACCCCGGCCCCCTGACCGGCCGGGGTCAGCCGACCACGCCCTCGACGAAGTCGGCCGTCCGCGGGTCCCTCGGCGAGGAGAAGACCTCGCTCGCCGGACCCTGCTCGACGAGCTCGCCGACGCCGTCGTCGTCGGCCATCAGGAAGGCGGCGACGTCGCTGACCCGCCGGGCCTGCTGCATGTTGTGGGTCACGATGAGCACGGTTCGCTCGGGGACGAGCTGACGGATCAGCTTCTCGAGCAGGGTCGTCGACTTCGGATCGAGCGCCGATGTCGGTTCGTCCATGAGGATCACGTCGGGGTCGACGGCGAGCGCCCGCGCCAGGCAGAGGCGCTGCTGCTGTCCGCCGGAGAGCTGCAGCGCCGACTGGTCGAGCCGCTTCTGCACCTCGGACCAGAGCCCGACCTGGCGCAGCGTGCTCTCGACGATCCGCCGGCCCTCGTCGCGTACGAGCCGCCCACACAGCTTCAGCCCGTAGAGGATGTTCTCGGCCACCGACATCGGGAAGACGTTCGGCCGCTGGAAGAGCATGCCGACCTGGCGGCGGAGGAGGGCGGGATTCGCCTGGGTGGTGGTCACCTCGAGACCGTCCACGAGGATGGCGCCTCGCGACCGGAACCCGGGAACCGTGTCGTTGAGCCTGTTGATGCAGCGGATCAGCGTGCTCTTCCCCGAGCCGCTCGGCCCCATCAGCGCCGTCACCTCACCGGCGGGCGCCCTGAGGCTGACCTCGCGCAGCACTCGCATCGTGCCGAAGGAGACGTCGACCTCTCGGGTCTCGACCTTCAGCCCATTGCCGTTCGCCGGGATGCTCATCTCCACCACCCCTCGGCCAGGGAACCCTGACGTGTCGTGAGAGCATGCCAGCACCGCCGCGCGAGGTGGTTATGGCGCCGTTAGCGGTGGGTGGCGTGGTGACGAACGTCTCCGGGCGACACTACAGGCCGAATCCCTCGTGCCACTCGCGGATGGACCACGTGCCGACCAGTCCCTCGAGGACGAACGGGTCGCCGCGGACGAACTCCTCCGCCGCCTCACGCGTGGTGAAGATGGCCATGGACGCCGGGACTGCGGGCGTGGCCATGTGGCGTTCCTCCGTGGTCGGACCGGCAGCCGCCTCTGGACGGCGGCCGCCGGCTCTGTTACCGTTGCCGGCGTGGATGGTAAGTCTCAAGGCACCGTAAGTCACGACTTACTATTCACTCCGGATCAGGAGGCCATCCTCGACGCCCTCGGCGATCGGACCCGGCGGCTGATCCTCCAGCGCCTTCGCCGGCGGCCCATGGCGGTGGTGGACATCGCCAGGGACATGCCGGTCTCCCGCCCGGCGGTGAGCCAGCACCTCAGGGTGCTCAAGGAGGCCGGCCTGGTGATCGACCGTGCCGATGCCACCCGGCGGATCTACACCCTCGATCCGCAGGGGCTGAGCGCGCTGCGCGGCTTTCTGGAGGGGTTCTGGGCGGACGCGCTGAGCAACTTCGCGGAGCTCGCCGAGGGCGGTGACCGACAATGGCGGTCGTGACCTCGCGGCCACTGCCCGACCTCATCGAGCCCATCCGGCTCTCGACCCGGGTTCGCCTCTCCGCCGGCGCGGCGTTCGACCTCTTCACCGGCGACCTCACCGGCTGGTGGCCGCACGACCGCTACAGCTTCCGTCCGGGGCGTGTGGAGGCGGTGGTTCTCGAACCCGTCGTCACCGGGCGCTTCTACGAGCGATACGACGACGGAACGGAGCACGCCATCGGCGAGGTGCTGACCTGGGACCGTCCGCGATCGGTGTCCTTCACCTGGCGGCACGACGAGTGGGTGGCTTCGACCGAGGTCGTCGTCCGCTTCGTCGTCGAGGACACGAACCTCACCCGTGTGGAGATCGAGCATCGCGCGTGGGAGCGACTGGGGTCGACCGGTCGCGAGTCGCGTGAGCAGTACGCGAACGGCTGGCCCACGGTGCTGGCATGCTTCGCGCGCGTCGCCGGTGAGGGCGACGGTCCGTGACCCCGGCCCTCGAGACGGCTCACTACCCGACCGTCACCACCGCGTGCGTCTCGGTGCCCGAGGCGTACACCTGCTTCACGATGCTCGACTCCGTGGAGGGCGACGCCGAGCTCATCTCGCGGGGTGTGCGTGCGACGTGCGAGCCTGGGTCGCTGACCGTCGGACAGCCCGGGGAGGCGTGGGTGCTCCGCCCGCGGTCCGAGATGCGCGCGGCGATGCGGATCGTCAGGGTCCACTGTGACCTCGATGAGGTCCTTCGCGACGAGTTGCGCCTACGCGCCGGGGCGAGGTCGTTCCGGCGCGGCCCCCAGCGCGTTCCCGGGATCGAGCGCCAGTTCGCGCGCCTGTACGACGCCGCCGGCGGTGCCGAGCCGCTCGAGACCGAGGAGGCTCTGCTGACCTTCCTCGCCGCTCTGGCACCGGATGGTCCGCGGCCGCCGGCGCCGGTGAGGACCGGGAACGGCCAGGCCGTGCGGTTGGCCGTCGAGCTCCTCCGGGAGCGATTTGCCGTCGTGGTGACTCTCGACGAGCTCGCCGCCGTAGCGCGCACCGACCGCTTCTCGCTCCTGCGCGCCTTCTCGCGTGAGCTCGGCACCACGCCCCACGCGTATCAGATGCGGGTGCGGATGGCGCGCGCGCGTGAGCTCATCACGCAGGGGGTGCCCCTGAGCGAGGTCGCGCTGGCCGTCGGCTACAGCGAACAGAGTGCCCTCACCCGCGCCTTCAAGGGGGTGGTCGGGATCACACCCGGCGCCTACGCACGCACGGTCCGCTGACCGGCGGGCCGTCAATCCCCGTCAACAATCCCGGTCAAGACGACGGGCGCCGGGACGGTGAGACTCCGGGGATGACCACTCCCGGAAACGAAGGGCACCTGACCATGGGCACCGAGCTGTCGCCCGACCAGATGAAGGCGTTCGTCGCCGCCCATTTCGAGGAATTCGTCAACCGGCGCAACGCGGAGGTTATCCGCCGCAACATGACGGCCGCCTTCCTCGACCACGACGGTCCGGGTGGACAGCCGACCGACGTCGACGGCGACGAGCAGATGATGCTCGGCATGTACGAGGCGATGCCCGACCTGCACCTGACGATCGTCGAGATGGTCGCCGAGGGGGACCGGGTGGTCTGCCGGAACATCTGGCGCTGGACGGACCCCGCGTCGGGGCACGAGATGCGCTTCCAGGGCTTCGTCATGTGGCGGTTCGAGGGCGACCGGATCGCCGAACGCTGGGCGACGGTCACGCCGCCCGCGGCGCACACGTCCTGGGATCTGCCGTCACCTGCACCGGGCGATCGAGCGCCGGGCTGAGTGCGTGGCTGGCGGGGAGGCTGCGTCGGCCTCCCCGCCGCTCACGTTGTCAGTCGCCGTCAGTGCCCGGGATGCCCGCCGCCGTTGCCGTGTCCCGCCCCGCTCTCCGTCTGCCCCTTGCCGTTCGCCACCTGGGAGACGCACCACCCGATGCCGTGTGCGTTGTGGCCGCTCTCGGTGGAGGTCGTCGTCGCCGACGCCGTGGTGGTGCTCGACGTCCCCCTGATCTCCGCCTTGCACTGCGCGACCGCCGCGGTCACGGCGTCGCCGTGGTTGCCGGTCGAGGTGGAGGCGGACGAGGTGCTCGTGGCTCCCGACGCCGTCGTGGTCTGCGAGGACGCGGTGGTGGTGGTGCTGGTGGTGGTCGTGGTGGTCGCGGAGCTCGTCGACACCAGCACGGTGGAGTGGCCGGTCACGTGCGACACGATCACGGTGGCACCCGTGCCTCCGGCGGCCAGGGTGGCGATCGTGATCCCGGCGCCGCCCTTGGTGGTCAGCAGCGCCAGCAGCTTGGCCGGGTTGAACATTCGATGGAACCTCACTGGGGAGGACGTCGAGGGTGAACGTCCGTGGTTAGAACCCCGGAGAGGCCCCGATGGACCAACCCGCGCGGCAACGATCGTGTGATCGTCTGCGACGGATGCGGCGGCGAGGTGACGCCTCCCGCCGCGCCTGCCGCGGCGGAGATGGCCGCGGGGAGGAGGCACTCGCGAGCCGTGGTCGAGGGGTCACCGCGTATCGTCTCCGCCATGGCACCCCAACCCCCTCCCTTTCCCGCTGTCGAGATCGACGACGCCCAGATTCCCAGCTTCGACGCCTCGGAGATCGCCCTCCTGGAGCCGCTGGGGACGCATCGAAGGGTGGAGGCCGGCGAGTACCTCTATCGCGAGGGTGACAGCACCTACGACTTCTTTGTGGTGCTGTCCGGCGAGGTGGAGATCGTCATCGACGCCGGCGGGGAGGAGCGGTTGCTCGCCAGGCACAACCGCGCGGGACGCTTCCTCGGGGAGCTGAACCTGCTCACCGGCCAGCGGGTGTTCGTGTCCGCCCGCGTCGTCGAGGCCGGCGAGGTCCTGGTGGTTCCGGTCGAGGCATTGCGACGTGTCATCGCCACCCAGCCCGGGCTCAGCGACAGGATCCTGGCGACGTTCATGCTCCGCCGGGCCGCGCTCCTGACCGGCGCGGCCGCCGCGACACGCGTCGTGGGTTCCCGGTTCTCGCCGGAGTCACTCCGGGTCCGTGAGTTCCTGGCCCGCAGCCGGCTGCCTCACGAGTGGTTGGACCCCGACGCCGACCCCCAGGTGGAGGCCATCCTCGAGCAGTTCGGCGTCATGCCCTCCGAGCTGCCGGTCGTCATCGTCTCCGGGACGGTTCTTCGACGGCCGACCCCCGGACACCTGGCGGAGTACCTGGGGCTGACCCTCGGAAGCCTTCCCGGTCGCTGCTTCGACCTGGTCATCGTCGGGGCAGGGCCGGCCGGTCTCGCCGCCGCCGTGTACGGCGCGTCCGAGGGTCTGCGAACGCTCAGCGTCGAAAAGATCGCTCCCGGAGGGCAGGCGGCCACGAGTTCCAGGATCGAGAACTACTTCGGATTCCCCACCGGGATCTCGGGCGGTGAGCTCACCCAGCGCGGACTGGTGCAGGCTGAGAAGTTCGGCGCCAACGTCAGTGCTCCATGCACGGCCAGGTCCCTGCGAGAGGAGGCCGGACATCTCGTCGTGACCCTCTCCGACGGCACGGAGGTCGCCGGGCGAGCGGTGATCGCGGCGACGGGCGCTCGCTACCGGCGATTGGATCTCGATCGGCTCTCCGAGTTCGAGGGCAGAGGGGTGTACTACGCCGCCACCGAGCTCGAGGCACGTCAGTGCGCAGGGAGCCCGGTTGTGGTCGCCGGCGGCGGGAACTCGGCAGGACAGGCGGCCGTGTTCCTCGCCGACCAGGACAGCCAGGTGACGGTCGTGATCAGAGGCCCTGATCTCAACGCCGGCATGTCACGCTACCTGGCCGAACGACTGGAGACCCACCCGCGTATCCGGGTCCTGACGGAGACGAGGATCGTCGGCCTCGGCGGTGACGAGACGCTCGGCAGCGTCCGGATCGCAGGGCCGGAGGGAGAAGTCGAGTTGCCCGCGGCCGCCCTCTTCTCCTTCATCGGTGCCGACCCGTCGTCGGCGTGGCTCTCGGGATACGCGGCCCTCGACGATCGAGGCTTCGTTCTCACCGACCGGTCGCTGACGGACGATCAGCTGGACGGGCGGTGGCAGGCGCTCGGGCGGGGGTTGCTCCCGTTCGAGACCAGCTGCCCCGGGCTGTTCGCCGTCGGAGATCTCCGGTCGGGCTCGACGAAACGCGTGGCCGCCGGCGTCGGCGAGGGGTCGGCCGCGGTGCGCTCGGTCCACGAGCATCTGGCCTTCGTGCCGCGGTAGAAAAGGAGAGAGCGATGGAGAACACACGCCTCGACGCGATCGTCACCGACGTCCTGGAGAGCCTCGACCGGGTGATCGCCGAGCACCGGGTCACCGAGGACGAGTGGCGCCTGTTCGTGGCCTGGCTCACCGAGGCGGGCACCCAGCCGAACGAGATCCCGCTCCTCCTCGACGTGCACCTCGGCGCCGCCGTCGACGAGGTGAACAACGGCACCGTGAGCGGCACCGAGAACACCCTCGAGGGCCCCTTCTACGTGCCCGGCGCTCCCATGCTCACGGCCCCGTACGTCCTGCCGATGCGCCCCGACGAGCCCGGGGAGAGGCTGGTCTTCAGCGGCACGGTCCGGTCGACCGGCGGCACCCCGCTCGGCGGGGCGATGCTCGACGTGTGGCAGGTAAGTCCGGAGGGCGGCTACTCCCACTTCCATCCCGGATACCCCGACTACAACCTGCGCGGGCGGCTGGCGACGGACGGTGAGGGGCGCTTCGAGGTGCTCACCGTCGTTCCCACGCCCTATGAGATCCCGAAGGGCGGCGCCACCGGCCGCCTGCTCGCCGCCATGGGCCGCACCGCATACCGGCCGGCGCACCTCCACCTCAAGCTGACCTGCGAGGGCCACCGGACCCTCACCACCCAGGTCTACATCGAGGGCGACCCCTGGCTCGGCCGCGACGCGGTCCTCGGGACCGACAAGCCGGCGCTCG
This sequence comes from Candidatus Dormiibacterota bacterium, assembly GCA_035544475.1. GTDB lineage: Bacteria > Chloroflexota > Dormibacteria > Aeolococcales > Aeolococcaceae > CF-96. Next base: position 10,955 of record DATKEY010000049.1, read on the forward strand.
TCGCCCGGCTCGTCCGCGACGGCGGCGGCGGCCCCGCCCGCTGCACCTTCGACTTCGTCCTCGAGCCGGCGCCCGCGGCGGTCCCCGCCTGACGATCCCCGTGGCGTGCACGACCGGCCGCCGAAGCTCTACAACGGGACCATGACCGTCGACGCGGTGGTCGTGGGGTCCGGGCCGAACGGGCTGGCGGCCGCCGTGGCGATCGCACGGGAGGGGTTCTCGGTGACCGTCCTCGAGGCGGCCCCGTGCATCGGCGGAGGAACCCGCACCGCCGAGCTCACCTGTCCCGGTGTGCTGCACGACGTCTGCTCCGCGGTCCATCCCATGGCCGTCGCGTCACCCTTCCTGCGCTCGCTGCCCCTGGAGGACCACGGGCTCCGGTGGCGGTGGCCGGAGCTCGACCTCGCCCATCCGCTCGACGACGGGAGCGTGGGCGTGCTGCGGCGCTCCCTCGACGCGACCGCCCAGGGCCTCGACGGCGACGCCGGCGAGTGGCGGCGGCTCTTCGGCCCCGCGTCGGACGGCTTCGACGCCCTTGCCACCGAGCTGCTGCAGCCCGTCCTGCACGTCCCCCGCCACCCCGTCGCCCTGGCCCGCTTCGGGCTTCGCGCGATCCAGCCGGCGACGCGGGTCGCACGCCGGCTGCGCACCGATCCGGCCCGCGCCCTGTTCGGCGGGGTCGCCGCCCATGCGATGTACCCGCTCGACCGTCCCACCAGCGCCGCGGTCGGCGTCACCCTCGTCGCCGCCGGTCATCACACCGGCTGGCCGGTCGCGGCGGGGGGCTCGCGGTCGATCACCGACGCCCTGGCCTCGCTCCTGCTCCGCCACGGCGGTCGCATCGAGACCGGGGTGCGGGTGACCTCGCTCGGCCGGCTGCCCGAGTCGCGGGTCACCCTCCTCGACGTGGCGCCCCAGGCGCTCGTCGGGATCGCGGGCGACCGGCTCCCCGGCAGGGTCCGCGCCCAGCTCTCGCGGTGGCGGTACGGGCCGTCGGCGTACAAGGTCGACCTCGCCGTCGAGGGCGGCGTCCCCTGGGCCGCGGACGCGTGCCGGCGGGCGGGGACCGTGCATCTCGGCGGGAGATTCGAGGAGATCGTCCACACCGAGCACGAGGTGCACCGGGGGCGCATGCCCGAGCGGCCCTTCGTCCTCGCCGCCCAGCAGTACCTCGCCGACCCGCAGCGGTCGGCCGGGAACGTGCACCCGGTGTGGACGTACGCGCACGTCCCCCACGGGTACGCCGGCGATGCGACCGAGGCGATCATCGGGCAGCTCGACCGCTTCGCGCCGGGCGTGCGCGACCGCATCGTCGGCATGCACGTGCGCACCCCCCGCGAGCTCGAGGCGTACAACGCCAACTATGTCGGCGGCGACATCGCCACCGGCGCGAACGACCCGTGGCAGCTGCTCGTCCGTCCCCGTCTCGGGGTCGACCCGTACGCGACGGGGATCCCCGGCGTGTTCCTGTGCTCGGCGGCGACGCCACCGGGCGGCGGTGTGCACGGGATGTGCGGGGCCAACGCCGCCCGGTCGGCGCTGCGGGTCCTCCGCCGTGGCTGACACCTCGCGGCGCAGAGCGCGCGCAACCGACGCGCCCCCGGACGCGCCGCCGCCCGGTGTGCCGGAGAGGGTCGCGGGACCGGAACCCACGCCCGCGTGCATCGAGGTCGTGGCCACGCTCGTCGCCGAGATCGAGCCGCGCATCGACGAGCTCGCCGACAGGATGGCGGAGGAGATCCACGCGGCGATCCCCGAGGTCGAGCAGACCCCGGGGTTGCTCGATGCGACGCGCGCGAGCTGTCGCTCGAACCTCATCCTCCTGTTCGGACGGATGCGCCAGGGCGCCGACCCGCGCGTGGGCGGTGTCCCCGCGGAGGCGCTCGAGTACGCGCAGGCGTTCGTGCGCCAGGGTGTGTCGCTCGCGACCCTGCTGCGGACCTACCGGGTCGGGCACGCGCTGGCGTGGCGGTTGCTGCTCGACCTCGCGGTCGTGCGTGTCGGCGACCAGGCGATGCTCTCGCAGGTGCTCCTCTACTGGAACTGGTTCTCCTACGCGTACGTCGACGCGGTCTCCGACACGCTCACCCGCGAGTACACCGAGGAGCGTGAACGCTGGGTGCGCAGCGCCGCGGCGGTCCGCGCCGACACCGTGCACGCGCTCCTCGCCGGGCGGATGACGGATGCGCAGGAGGCGGGCCGGCGGCTGCGGTACGCGCTCGCACGACGGCACGCCGCGTTCGTCGTCTGGGGCGAGACCGGCGATCTCGGTACGCCCGGCCAGGCGGCGCTCGAACGCGTGGGGATGCGCTGCGCGACGGAGCTCGGTGCGCCCGATGCCCTGCTCGTCCCTCTCGGTCCGGACCTCCTCGCGGGCTGGATCGGCTTCAACCGCGACCTGGACCTCCGCCGGCTGGAACGCGTTCCCGCCGCCCCCGGCGAGACGCTCGCCGCGTGGATCGCGTTCGGTGGCACGGGAAACGGAGTGGACGGATTCCGGCGCAGTCACGCCGAGGCGCAGCTCGCGCGGAGGGTGGCGAGACTCGCCGGACATCCCAGCGGCACGGTGACCCGCTACGAGGACGTCGCCCTGCTCGCGCTCCTCACCGAGGACCTCGACCACGCACGCCGCTTCGTCATCCAGGAGCTTGGCCCCCTCGCCGGCGACGACGAGCCCACCCGGCGGCTCGCGGCGACGCTGCGCGTGTACTTCGAGGAGGGCTCGAGCCCCGCGCGGGTCTCGCGACGCCTCGGTGTGCACGAGAACACCGTGACCTACCGACTGCGTCGCGTCGAGGAGCTCCTGGGCCACCCGCTCGCCGAGCGCACGGCCGAACTCGTCGCGGCGCTCGCGCTCGTGGACGCGGTCGGGACCGGCCGCGACTGAGCTGTACCCCTGGCCCCCGGGGTCACGCCGTGGCATTGTGAGCGCCCCACAGTCCAGGATGCGGTGGACTGTGGGGCGGCGCCGTGGCCGGCCGCGCGGTGGCGGCATACCCTCGGTCGGGGCGCCCGACGCGCCCCGGTCGACGAGCCCGAGAAGGAGAGCAGATGGCTGACGAGCAGAACGTCCTGATCATGACCTTCCCCGATCCGAGCAGGGCGTTCGAGGCGCTGAGCGAGATCAAGGGGCAGCCCGGGGTGACGGGCGCCGCGGTCGTCGAGCGCAGCGCCGAGGGAGAGGTCCGGATCGCCGACGGCTACACGCCGACGGTGGGACAGGGAACCGCGGTCGGCGGTGCCGTCGGCGCCCTGGTCGGGATCATCGCCGGGCCGCTCGGCGTGCTCCTCGGCTGGAGCACCGGGATCGTCGCCGGCGCCGCCTACGAGGCCGGTGAGGCGGCCGACACCGACGACGGCTTCACCGCGCTGAGCCGGCGCATCCCCGCGAACGGGAACGCGCTGCTCGCCGAGATGACCGAGACGAGTCCTGCGATCGCGGACGACATCGCGAGCAAGCTCGGCGGGTCGGTCACCCGCATCTCCGTCGCCGAGGTCGAGGCCGAGGTCGCGGCCGCGAAGGACGCTGCGCACAAGGCGGCGAGCGAGGCGCGCCGGGTGCGGCGCGAGAACCGGACGGCCGAGTTCAAGAAGAAGGTCGGCGGCATGTTCCACCGCGCCGGGACCTCCTGAGGAGGCCTACGGCGACACCCCCGGTGGCCGGTCGCCCGCCGCCTGCGAGAGGCGGATCGCGATGACGAGCTCGAGGACGTCGGAGAGCCGGCGGAGGTCACACTCCGCCTGCTCCGCGATCCTCGCGAGGCGGTAGTGCGCGGTGTTCACGTGGACGCGCAGGCGCTCGCTGAGCGCCTTGACGCTCAGGTTGCTCGCGGCATAGGCGAGTAGTGTCCCGGCGAGGACACCGCCGCCGCGCCGGTCACGCTCGACGAAGCGCCGGACGGCGGGGGAGATGAGGCGCTCGGCGGTGGAGTCCTGGAAGCCGGTGAGGTACTCGAACGCGCTGAGCGCCGTCAGCGCGAGGACTCCGCCCTCCGGGCCCAGGCTCCGGGCGGCCCTCGAGGCCTCGTCGTGGCCGGACGCGACCGCACTCACGTCCGGCAGGACGCTGCTCACGCCGATGGCGAGCGTCACCCCCCGACGGCCGAGCCTGGTGGACGTCTCGGTGAGCGCGTCGACCACCTCGCCGGTCCGGGACTCGCCGGCCGTCGCGACGACGACGATGGAGCCGCGCCGGACGACGGCCAGCGGCGTCCGGTGATTCCGGCAGGCTCGCGCGATCACCCCGGCGACCGCACGCAGATCCTCGTCGTCCTCGACCGGGGTTCGGGGGACGGCGACGGCGACGACACAGGGCCGCGCGGGCTCGAGGCCCGCAGCCCGTGCCGCCTCCTGACGCGGTCCGGGCGTCAGCGGCCGCGAGGCGATCAGGTCCTCGAGAAGATCGCGACGGACCGCCTCCCCGCCGGCGAGCTCGTGCTCGTCGACATCGACGTACACCTCCGCCGCGTACGTGGCGGCGCGGTCGATGTGGTCGACGACGCGGCCGACCATCCGGGTGACCGGCGTCACTCTGCCGGCTCGGGCGCGCATCTCCTCGAGAAGCACGTCCACGGCGACGCGCAGGTGCACGCGGCATGCCCGCGCATAGTCGGCGGCGGAGATCACCGCGGCCAGCCGGACGATGTGCGGACGGACGAAGAGCAGATCCTCGGCCGTGACCCGGCGCTCCTCGGCGACGCACCGCACCAGCGCCCGGTGATGGTCGGCCACGTGATCGCGAACCTCGCGGCGCAGACCGGGGTCGCCGACGGCACCGTACCCGGGAACCTCGTCGAAGATCACCTCGACGGTCCGGTCGACGATGGCGCCGGCCCGCTGCTCGAGTGTGTCGTCCGTGGTCATGTCACCACCGTACGCGGCGCCCACGACCGTCTCAATGGGGATCCCCCCAGGCGTCGCCCGCCGTCTTGTGCCGGCGGCACAACGGCGCCGCACCGCGCTCAGGCGGCGCAGCAGCTCAGGGTGCCGACGTCGCGGGTGAAGGTCTGGGCGGTGAGCCGGAGCGCCTCGGCGACGGTGAGGTACGGCGCCCAGGTCTCGGCGAGCTGCGCGGTCGTCAGGCCGAACTGGATCGCGTAGACGGCGGCCTGGATCACCTCGCCGGCGCCCGCGGCGACCACGCTCGCGCCGAGGACCCGTCCCGTCCCGGCCTCGGCGACGATCTTCACGAAGCCGCGGGCGTCGCGGTCGACGAGCGGCCGCGCGACCGCGCTCATCGGCAGGACCCGGGAGTCGCACCGGATCCCCTGCTCCTCGGCCTGGGCGGCGGTCAGCCCCGCCGCGGCGGCGGCGGGCGAGGTGAAGACGACCCGCGGCAGGGCGCGGAGGTCGAGGGTGTCGGTGCGCCGGAGGAGCGCGTTCGACGCCGCCAGCGCTCCCTCGCGGGCGGCGAGGTAGACGAGCTGGGGGTGCCCGGTGACGTCACCGGCCGCCCACACGCGCGGGTTGGTCGTCCGCAGCGCGGCGTCCACGCGGAGCGCGCCCACGGCGTCGACCGCGATCCCCGCGCGCGCCGGGTCGATGTCCTCGGTGTTCGGTCGCCGTCCGGTGGCGACGAGCACGGCGCCGGCGGCGATGGTGCGCTCGCCTCCGGCGTGCACGACGGTCAGCATGCGTCGCGCGCCGTCGCGGGCCACGCGGGTGACCTGTGCGCTCGTCAGCACCGTCGCACCCGAGTCCTCGAGGACGCCCTGCAGCGCGGCGGAGGTCTCCGGCTCCTCCGCCGGCAAGATCCACGGCTGCGTCTCGATGAAGGTGACCCGGCTGCCGAGGTGGAGGAACAGCTGGCCCATCTCGAGGCCGGAGGGGCCGGTCCCGACGACGACGAGCTCCTCGGGGAGCTCGGTGAGCTCGAGGGCCGTGGTCGTCGTCAGACACCCCGCCTCGGCGAGTCCCTCGATCGGCGGGATCGACGGCGAGGCGCCGGTGGCGACGACGTACGCGCTCGCGGTCAGGCGTCGCCCGTCGATCGCGATCGTCGAGTCGTCCTCGAAGCGGGCGCGCCCGCGCAGGATCCCGAAGCCCCGGGTCTCGGCGACCTCCAGGTACCTCTCCCGCCGCAGCTGCTCGACCAGCTCCGCGCGGGCGGCGCCGAGCGCCGGGAGGTCCACGCCCTCCGCCTGGGTCGCGATGCCGGCGAAGGGATGGTGGCCGGCGCGGAAGAGGAGTTCGGCGGGCGCCAGCATCGCCTTCGACGGGACGCAGCCGGTGTTGACGCAGGTGCCGCCGGCGACCCCGGACTCGACGAGCGCGACGCTCGCGCCGAGCTCGGCGGCCCGGATCGCGGCGGCGAAGCCCGCGGCCCCCGCGCCGAGGACGAGGAGGTCGTACCGCTCCTGGTCTGCGACCATCTCGCTCCTCCGGGAATGCAGATGCATACGGCTGGCCGGATGCATCGTAGTATACGGTCAGCCGGATATGAAGGAGGCAGGATGCCCCGCCGAACCGCCGCCGTGGCCACCGACCCCACCGTTCTCGCCCGCCTCTTCCGCGTGCTCGGCGACCCGACCCGGCTGCGCATCATCCAGCTGCTCGACGACGGGGAGCGCACCGTGGGCGAGATCGTCGACGCCGTCGGCGGCCTGCAGCCGCGGGTGAGCACCCACCTCGCCTGCCTGCGCCACTGCGGCTTCGTCGAGACCGAGCGCCGCGGACGCGAGGTCGTCTACCGGCTGAGCATCCCCCGCCTCGGCGAGCTCCTCGAGCGCGGCGCCGAGGTCGCGCGGCCGCGCGCCGAGCACCTCGCCAGCTGCGACCGCATCGGCCCGGAGTGGATGTGACGCACGGCGCCCCGGCTCCGGCCGTCGACGACCTCGCCGCGGCGCTGATCGAGGCGTCGCCGCGGCTCGATCCCGACGGACAGCGGCTCGCGGTCACCCTCTACCGCACCCTTGCCGAGGGCGACCCGGTCGCCGAGCACGTTCTCGCCGAGCGGACCGGCATCGCCGCCGCCGAGGTCGCGCGGATGCTCGACGCCTGGCCGGGCGTCTTCCGGGACGGGGCCGGTGGGATCGTCGGCTTCTGGGGGCTCTGCCTCCCCGAGACCGTGCACCGCGTCCGCGCCGGCGGCCGCGACCTCCACACCTGGTGCGCCTGGGACACGCTCTTCCTCGCGCCCGTGCTCGACCGCGCCCTCGAGGTGAGCTCGCGCTGTCCCGAGACCGGGCGGGAGATCTCGCTCACGGTGGCGCCGGCCGGGATCCGCACCGTCGATCCCGCGCCCACCGTCCTCTCCTTCCTGCGGCCGGAGCGCGAGTGGGCGGAGGACATCATCACCACCTTCTGCCACCACGTCCTCTTCCTCGAGTCGCCCGACGCCGGCGCGCGCTGGCTCGCCGGCCTGCCTGCCGGCTTCCTCGTCGGCCTCGACGACGGCTTCGAGCTCGGCCGCCGCTTCGTCGCGGCGCGGTTCGGCGCGGCGCTGGCGGGCTGATCAGCGCAGCTCCTCGGATGTCGATCGACGCGTGGCGGAGCTCGGCGTCGATGGCGCGATGATACGGGCGGGCGGTCCGGGCTAAGCTCGACCGCATCATGCCCTCCGGCCTCCTCGTCGCCATGCGGCTCGTCCTCGTGGTGGTGTTCGCCATCGCCGGGCTCGCCAAGCTGCGCGATCGCGCCGGGACCCGGACCGCGCTCGCGGACTTCGGCGCGCCCCTCGTGGCGATCCCGGCCCTGTCCGCTCTGCTCCCGGCGGCCGAGCTCGCGGTGGCGGGCTGCCTGCTCGTCGACGGCGCCGCCCGGGCGGGGGCGGTGGGCGCGCTGCTCCTCCTCGCCGTGTTCTCGGTCGCGATCGCCGCCTCCCTCGCCCGGGGCAGGACCCCCGACTGCCACTGCTTCGGACAGGTCCACGCGGCGCCGATCGGCGCGGGGACGCTGGTGCGGAATGCTCTCCTCGGTCTCGTGGCCACCCTCGTGGTGATCGGCGGCGCGGGGACCGGCGTCGTCACCGCGGTCGCCTGGATCGGCGACCTCTCCACCCGGGAGCGCCTCGGGCTCGCGGCCGCCGTCGCCGTCACCCTCGCGCTCGCCGCCCAGGGATGGCTGATCCTCCAGCTGCTCCACCAGCAGGGACGCCTCCTCCTCCGGATCGAGGCGCTCGAGGGGTCTCCGGGACTCGGGGAGGGGCTCGAGGTCGGCGCCGCGGCGCCCGCCTTCACCCTGCCCGCGGTGTCCGGGGGCTCGGTCGGTCTCGACGACCTCACCCGCGCCGGCCGGCCGGTGCTCGCCCTCTTCGTGTCGCCGTCCTGCCGGCCGTGCAGCGCGCTCCTCCCGGATCTCGCCCACTGGCAGCACGAGCACGCGTCGCGGGTGACGGTCGCGATCGTCGCCCGGGGCGACGAGGCGGAGAACCGCGCCCACGCGAGCGGCCACGGGCTCGAACCGGTGCTCCTCGATCCCGAGAACTCCGTCGCGTTCGCCTACCGGGCGCTTCCGACCCCGAGCGCCGTGCTCATCGGCCCCGACGGCCGGGTGCGCTCGCGGGTGGCGGCGGGAGCCGACGCGATCCGCGGGCTGCTGGTGCGGGTCCTCGACACCCGCGCCGGGCACGAGGCCCACGGCGTCGCGGTGCCCCCCCGCCACCAGGACGAGCTCCAGCAGGCCCTCGAGGTCTGACCGCGGTGGGCGTCCCGGCCCGGCGGCGCGTGCCCTTCGAGCTCCATCGCGTCGCGGAGGTCCTCGTCGGGGTGGCGCTGATCTCCTTCTCGCTGCACGTGACCGGGTCGGGTGCCACCCTCCTCGCGGGGGGCGCGGTGATCGTGCCGGCGCTCGTCACCCGTGGGCGTCTCGGCGTGCTGCGCTGGTTCTCGACCGGCGTCCACCGCCTCCTCGACGTCGCGCTGATCGTGATCCTCGCCCTCCTCCCCCTCGCCCCGGGATCGGAGGGCGCGTCGCTCGCCCTGGTCAGCGAGCCGGTCGCCGCCGTGCTCGTCCTCCTGCTCCTGCGCACCGACTACCGGTCCGGCCGGCGGCCCGCGCCGCCGCCGCGGACGCCACCGCCGGCGCCGCCGCCGCCGCCGTCGGGACCACCTCTCGCGGACCGCGCCGCGCGCCGGCTCGGCCGCTGGGCCGGGGTCGTCGAGCGTGCGGCCCGCGCCGGGATCGACCGCGGGAAACGCTGACAGAAGGCCACGAACGCCTCAACGGTTGACACGGAAATTCACACTTCGTTAAGGTCATTTCCGAGGAAGAGGTGAGGGGGCAGCGCGGCCGACGCAGGCGCCGGCGCAGCCCAAGGGAGGAATCCGGATGTCCCGTCAGCGACGTATCCGCCTGGCGTGGGTCACGGCGATCGCACTGCCGCTCGTCGTCGCCGCGAGCTACGGCGTCGCCACCGCCGCAGGTCACGGCAATGGGGCGAAGCCCGCTCCGCCCGGTGGGGGAGGCTCGAGCTCGGGCAACCCCAACGGCTCGAGCAACTGCGGACCGATCCCGGTGCTCGATCCGCAGAGCTTCCCCGGGAGCCCGGCCGTGACCAGCACCTTCAACCCGCTCGTCCCGGGGACGCAGACCTTCCTCGACGGTGTCGTCATCGACAAGAGCGGGGTCAAGCATCCGCACCGCATCACCGACACGATCACCGACCTGACCAAGGTCATCGACGGCGTGCGCACGATCCTCATCTACGAGCAGGACACCCAGGACAGCCAGCTCCAGGAGTCCGAGCTCTGGTTCGGAGCGCAGGACAACTCCGGGCAGGTCTGGCTGTTCGGCGAGTACCCCGAGGAGTACAGCAACGGACAGGTGACGGGCGCGCCGGCGACGTGGCTCTCGTCGGTCGCCGGGGCGCACGCGGGGATCATCATGCTCGCCAACCCGCAGACCGGGACGCCGACCTACCGCCAGGGCATCGCCCCCACGGTCGGCTTCGAGGACTGCGCCACGGTGTTCCAGACCGGCCAGCACGCGTGCGTGACCGCCGGCTGCTACGACAACGTGCTCGTCACCGACGAGTTCGCGCCGAACGACCCCAAGGGCGGACACCAGCGCAAGTTCTACGCTCCGGGGATCGGGACGATCCAGGTCGGCGCCGCCGGCGGTGTCGACCCCGAGACGCTGCAGCTGACGAAGACCGGCAAGCTGTGCGCCGCCCCGTTCGTGCAGATCCGCCAGCAGGCGCAGGCGCAGGACCAGCGCGCGTACACGGTCGCGAAGAACGTGTGGACTCGGTCGCAGCCCGTGTCGCAGACCCTGACCGCGCAGTTCGGCTGCTGACAGGGCAACTACTCCTGGGATCCCGGACCGGCGCCGGACGGCGCCGGTCCGGGTCGCAGCCCGTCACCCGCACGTAACCGAGGGGCCGTACCCTGCGCGCCGTGACCCTCACCGAGAACCACGACGCGCCGGCGGCCGCGAGCCGCTGGGAGTTCTCCGACCTGCGTGCGCTCTTCATCAGCTGCACGCTCAAGCGCTCACCCGAGGTGTCGCACACCGAGGGGCTGGCGCGCCTCTCCATCGAGATCATGCGCCGCCAGGGCGTCACCGTCGACCAGGTCCGCCTCGTCGACCACGAGGTCCCGGTGGGCGTCTGGCCCGACATGACCGAGCACGGATACGCCGTCGACGACTGGCCTGCGATCTTCGAGAAGGTGCAGGCGTCGGACATCCTCGTCCTCTGCACGCCGATCTGGTTGGGGGAGAAGTCCTCGATCTGCACCAAGGCGATCGAGCGGCTCTACGGAAACTCGAGCCGGCTCAACGCCGCCGGGCAGTACGCGTACTACGGGCGTGTGGGCGGCTGCCTCGTGACCGGCAACGAGGACGGCGTCAAGCACTGCGCGATGAACGTCCTCTATTCGCTGCAGCACCTCGGGTTCGTCATCCCGCCGCAGGCCGACGCCGGATGGATCGGCGAGGCCGGGCCGGGACCGTCCTATCTCGACCCCGGATCCGGCGGTCCGGAGAACGACTTCACCAACCGCAACACCACCTTCATGACCTGGAACCTGCTCCACGTCGCGCGGATGCTGAAGGACGCGGGCGGCATCCCCGCGCACGGCAACCAGCGCGCCGGCTGGGACGCCGGCTGCCGGTTCGACTTCGCCAACCCCGAGCACCGATAGTCGGGGTCTAGCGCCGCTCGGTGCGCTCCAACCCGCGGCCGGGGTGCCAGGACTCGATGACGAGGTGGTCGGCGGGGTGGCCGACGCGGGTCAGCACCACCTCGCTGATGTCGATGCGGAAATGCGGTGCGTCGCGGTCGGCGTCGGGATCGCCCGCCGGGACCGCGCGGCCCGCGATCTTCGCATCTCCCACCCACGAGGAGTGGTCGTCCACGGGCGGGTCGACGGTCGGGCTGTGCAGCGCGAGCCGCGGATCACGCCCGAGGTCGATCGCCTTGCGCGACCCCGGCATCATCCCGAGCAGCAGCTCGCCGTCGGCGAAGCGCACCTCGGTGCCGCTGATCCGCGGCGAGCCGTCGCGGCGCAGCGTCGCCAGGGTCATGTGCCTCTGCGACTCGAAGAGCGCGCGCACCCGCGCCGCGAACCCCGGCTCGGCGGCGGCGACGTCGTCCCAGCTCGTCACGGGCGGAGCAGGACGCGCAGCACCATCGCGCCCTTCTCGGGGTTGGGCTCCTCACCCGTGATCAGGTCCGTGTACACGTACGACTCCATGGTGCGGACGATCATGTATGCGAGCTCGTGCACCGGCAGCGAGGTGGAGACGCGCCCCGCGTCGACCTCCTCGCGGAGCATCGTCTCGTAGTAGCCGATCAACCGGCCCTGCAGCCCGGTGTCGCCTCGGGTGAGGATCCGCAGCGCGAGCTCGGGCTCGGCGTGGACGAAGGCGGCGAAGCGCGGGTGGCCGAGGACGGCGCGCATGAACGCGAGGCTCACGCCGACGATGCGCTCTGCGCCCGACCCGTGCGCCTCGGCGCGGGCGCGGTCGAGCGTGGGACGGGCCAGTGACCACATCACCTCGACGAGGAGCCGCTCGCGGTTGCCCACCCACCGGTAGAGGGTGACCCGGTTGACACCGAGGCCCGCGGCGAGCGACCCCATGTCGATCCGCTCCCCGGCGAGGAAGCGGCGCCGCGCCTCGCGGAACGCCTCGAGGGCCGAGGGGGGAGGGGCGGCGAGCTGCCGCTCGAGCGCGGTCGGCGCGTGGCTCACGGAGGTGATCGTCGCACGAGCTTGACGCAACATATTGAAGGATTGTAGCCTCTGGGATACATTCAGGCGAAGTGTCGCGCGAGGTGGAGGAGGGAGCGGTGGCGGGGAGGCTCTGGGCTGCGGCCGTGCTCGCCGTGGCCGGGTTGATCGCCGGCCCCTCTCCCGGCGGGCCGGGCGGCGCGCAGGCGACCCCGGTGTTCGCCCCGGTCGACCGCCCCGGGCCGGCGCTGAGCGTGCCCGAGGCCGTGCTCGCCCAGAGCGTGCAGTGCACCGCCAACGCCACCGCCTCGGGCCGCGAGGTGGCGCTCTTCGTGCCCGGCACGACGGTGACGCCGAGGGAGGACTTCGGCTGGAACTGGTTCCCGGCGCTGAGCCGGCTGGGGTGGCCGTACTGTGCGGTGACGCTGCCGAACAACGCGATGAGCGACATCCAGGTGTCCGCCGAGTACGTCGTCTACGCGATCCGGTACGTGCACCGCATCAGCGGTCGCAGGGTCGACGTGCTCGGCCACAGCCAGGGTGGCACCGAGCCGCGCTTCGCGCTGCGCTTCTGGCCCGACCTGCGCCCGATGGTCGACCACTACGTCGCGTTCGGCGCCACCAACCACGGGAGCATGATCGTGGACACGATGTGCGTCCCCGCCTGCGCGCCGGCGATCTGGCAGCAGCGGTACCACTCCAACTACGTCGACGCGATGAACTCGTATCAGGAGACCTTCGCGGGCATCTCCTACACCGACATCTACACGCGCACCGACCAGTTCGTGCAGCCCAACCTCGACGACACCGGGACCACCTCGCTCCACGGCGGCGCAGGCCGGATCACGAACGTCGCGCTCCAGGACATCTGCCCCCAGGACCTCGAGGGCGAGCACCTCGCCGTCGGCACCTACGACCCGGTCGCGTACGCGATCGCCATGGACGCGCTCACCCACGACGGCCCCGCCGACCCCGCCCGGGTCTCGCGGGACGTCTGCACCCAGACCTTCATGCCCGGGGTCGACCCGACCAGGTTCCCCGGCGAGTACGCCGACGCGCTCGGCACGATCGCGAGCGAGCTCACCAACTACCCGAGGGTCCCGGCCGAGCCACCCCTGCGAAGCTACACCCTCGCCGGATAGGGCGTGATCGCGCCGTCACCGGATGGTGTGAAAGCTTCACACGTCTTCACCGAGCGGGGGCCGCCCGATCCCCAGAATCGTGACACCGCGTTGTGGCGAGGACGAGAGGGGCGCACGGGATGATGAGGCCGGTCGTGTGACCGAGGTCACCGAGCTTCTCGGCCACGTCGTC
>DATKEY010000050.1:0-19517 GCA_035544475.1 Candidatus Dormiibacterota bacterium
CGGCAACTACAACGGCTCCCACGGATCCCACTACACCGGCGGCTGCGACCAGTACCACCAGCGGGACTGCCGCGGCGGGGGTGGTGAGGAGGACGACCGGGATTCCCGACACGACCGGCGGCATCACCCCCGGGCCACCGAGACCCCGGACGCCGACAACAGGTAGCTACAGAACCACCGACACCGAGAGCCCGTCGCCGACCGGGATCACCGACGAGCTGAGCCGGGGATCGGAGGCGATCCGCGCGTTGTAGTCACGGATGCCGCGAACGTCCTCGTCGTCGCTCGCGGACGCCACCCGTCCGTTCCAGAAGACGTTGTCGGCGAGGATCAGGCCACCCGGGCGGACCATCCGCAGCGCGTGGTCGAGGTAGTCGCAGTACTCCGCCTTGGCGGCGTCGAAGAAGGCGAGGTCGTAGGGCCCCTCGAGCCGGGGCAGGACCTCGAGGGCCGCCCCCTCGTGGACGGTGACCCGGGTGCCGAGGCCGGCGCGCTCGAACCACTCCCGGGCGGCGCCGGCGTGCAGGGGCGTGAACTCGATGGTGTCGAGGTGGCCTCCCGGCGGCAGCGCCCGGGCCATCCAGACCCCGGAGTAGCCGAAGAGGGTGCCCACCTCGAGCACGCGCTGTGCCCCGACGGCGGTCACCAGCAGGGCGAGGAGGCGTCCCTCCTCCGCCGACACCTGGATCTGCGGTCCGCGGGCGGCGATGTCGCGGGCCAGGTCGGAGAGCAGGCCGTCCTCGGGCCAGAAGAGGGGACGGAGGTAGGCCTCGAGCTCCGGGGTCACGGGGGTCGCGGTGGTGCTCATGCCCCAGTGACTAGCACGAACTCCCGGCCCGCTGCAGCGTGTACCGCTCCCCGGCGACCATCGCCAGCCCGATCCCGGTCGCGAGGTGGGTCACCTTGACCACCTTGCCGGCGGCGTCGCGGACGACCAGCCCGCGGGCGGCGCCGAGCGGCAGGACGGCCTGGCCGGCGCCCGTCGACACCGCGGTGCCGCAGCCGGCGTTGCGCCACACCAGCAGCGCGGTGCCACCCGAGAAGGTGCGGGCCCGGACGGTGGAGCCGGCGACGTACTCCCAGTCGCCGCCTGCAAGCGACATCGCGACCCCCTGGCCCTTGTCGGGGCTGAGCGCGACCACCGTCCCGAGCTCCTCGGCGAGCGCGGGCGGGATCGGCCGGCCGTCGGCGAGGCGGGTCGCGAAGTACACCGCCGGGGTGCCGTAGACGGTGCTCGAGACGGTGTGGGCGACGAGGTCCGAGGAGGTCGCCTGCCAGCCGTCGCCGTCGATGAGGGACTCCGGATCGACCGCGCTCACCACCGCCGCGCGGCGGTTCCAGTCGGCGAGGCTCCAGGCGTCGTAGAGGCGCACCGCGTCGGTGACCGACGCGAACTGGGGTGCCGCCGCGCTCGCGTCGACCATCGCCTCCGGGCGCACCGCGTGGGCGTCGGCGTGGAGCACCGCGAGGTAGCGGTAGAGCGCCGCAGCGCCCCATCCCAGCGACGGGTCGGCGAGGGTGAGCGGGATGTCGTAGCACCAGTCGAGCTTGAGCCCGTCGGCGTCGAGGCCGCCCGGGCCCGAGCCGAGCAGAGTGGTCATCGCCGCGGCGGTCGCATCGTCGAACCCGGGCGCGGTGGGGTCGACGACCTGCGCCGCGGGGGCGGAGCGGCGGAACACCGCGGTCGGGGGCGGCACCCGGGGGACGTTCCTGGCCCAGATCGGCCACCAGAGCAGCACCCGGTCGCCCTCGGCGTGGAGGGCGTCGATCAGCTCGCGCATCCCGGCGGCGCCACCGAAGCGCGGGTCGGGCACGGCGCTGCCGATCTCCGCCTGCCAGCGGGAGTCGATCACCACCGTGATCGGTCCGGCGCCGAAGCGCCGCTTCCACTCGGCGACGAAGTCGCGCACCCACTCGCCGGTGTAGAGCGGGCTCGATCGCGCCGCCTTGGTGGCGACCTGCTCTCCCCAGGTGTCGACCATGGGCTGCGACCACCATCCCGGCCGGCTGCCCGGCGGGGACGCCGCCGCCGACTCCCCACGCGAGCTCAGCGCGTCGTGGTAGGCGCGCAGGCCGCTGAGCGGATCCGGGGCGAGGGTGACCGCGAACTCCGGGAAGCGCACCAGCCCGTCCTCGGGCGGCCCGGCACCGAGGTCGTCTCCGGCGCGCGCGAGTGCGAGCGGGTAGTCGACGGCGACGCCCCCGTCGGCGGCGAGGCTCATCGAGGTGGCGGCCGGGACGTCGACGAGCCCGACCCCGAACCACCCCGGCGCGGTGTGCAGCTGGATCTGGAAGGGTGGGGGAGCGAAGGGGGTGCGCCCCGAGATGGAGACCGCCGGGTGGGGCGTGAACTGCGGCAGGGTGGGGTCGGGGGTGAAGCCGCCGGTGGTCTCGGAGAGCTCGATGCCGGAGGTGCCGTCGTCGAAGAACCGGATCGGGCGGGGACCGAGCATCTGCGGGAGCGCCGCGAAGCTCACCGTGAAGCTGTCGCCCGAGGGCTGGAGCACCGCCTCGTCGACGACCCGCCCGCCGGCGTCGAGCAGCCGCGTCTCGAAGGTCCCGCCGGAGCGGCGGCTGACGCGGTGGACGCCCTTCGGGAGCGGGGCCCCGCCGCTCATCGCCAGCGGGAAGCCGGTGTACTCGCGACCGTCGAGGGTGGCCACCGTCACCCGCCCGGTGTGGGGGTCGAGCGCGAGGCGGTAGGAGCGTTCGGTGAGGGCGAGGGTGCCGTCCTCGCCGCTCATCCTCAGGTCGGCGGCGGCGAGGCTGTCGCTGTGCCGCAGGCCCGGCAGCGGGGTGAGATGGGCGGCGACGGGGACCGGGATCGCGACCACGATGGCGAGCACGAACAGCACCCGCCGGGGCAGTCTCCGCACCACTCCGACCGGTCCGGGAATGAGCCCACGCGGTCTCCGGACTCCCATGTTGAACAGATCACATCATGGCACCTGGGAGGGGGCGGTGCTGGGGAGATCGGAACGTAACCAGACTGCGTCGGGAAACACCGAGTACACCTGCCGGTAGCGCCGGTCGAGGAGGGCCGAGATCTCGGGGAACTGGACGAGGTCGCCGTCCTGGGTGAGGATCAGCTCGGGGTCGAGGGCGGCGACCTGGTCCACCAGTGCCTGGTGCGAGCCTGCGAGGACGATGTCGTTGTAGATCGGCGCCGTCCGCAGCAGCAGGGGGAGGTCGGCGAGGATGTAGGGCCAGGCGTCCGAGCTCCACAGGACCGCGCGGTGGCGCGACCAGCCGTGGTCGCGGATCCAGGCGCTCGTCCGGTCGTCGGCGAGCACCTTGTCGTCGAAGTCGGTCGCCCAGGTGATCCGGTCCTCCCTCCCGGTCAGGGTGCGGAGCGCGCCGAGGTAGTACGTGCCGAGCGTCGGGGCCGGGCTCCGGATCCCGAGGAGCGCGAGCGGGTCCCAGTCGAGCCCCGTGGTGCTCGCGTGCCCCGCGGCGAGGAGGGCGCCCGCGGCGAGCGGCGCGAAGCGCAGGGTCGCGGCAGACCGCAGCCGCCGGATCGACGGCCGGCGCAGGCCGGCGGCGAGCGCGAGCGCCGCCGGGGCGATCGACGGCGTCAGCAGGTGGGCATAGGGCTGGTTCGCCGCCGCCGGCACGAGCAGGGTGGCGCCGGTCCACAGCCAGAGCATCCACAGCGGGCGCGCCGAGCGCCGGCTCAGCCACGCTCCGGCGAGCAGCAGCACGAACGCCAGGCCGACGAACACCCCGTGGGCGGCGCGCTCGAGCGCCGTCGGGGGGAGAGCGTCGGCGCTGTACTGCCCGTAGAAGCCGAGGAGCGCGTATGCGACCGTGTGGGCCCCCGCCCGAGCGATGAAGACCGCCACCCAGGTCGCGGTGACGCCGGTGACGGTCGCGGAGTAGGCGAGGAGGGGGCGGAGGCCGCCGCGGGGGCTCAGCAGGATCATCAGGCCGAAGGCGGCGGCGTCGGCGACCGCGGTCTGCTGGACGCCGAGGGCGGCGGCGGCGACCAGCCCGGCGAGGACCGGCCACAGCCGCGCCGCCGGTGTGGGGGTGACCCCGGCGAGGCGGGGGATGACGAGCGCGGCGGCCCAGGTGGTCGCGGCGCAGAGCAGGGTGTCGGGGAGGGCGAGCTGGGCGCCGGTGACCGGCACCCCGAGGAGCAGGGCGGTCACGAGGACGGCCGCGGCGGCCCGCCGGGGGGACATCAGCCGGCGCGCGAGATGGGCGACGCCGGCCAGGATGACCAGGCCGACGAGCAGGGTCAGGGTGTGGAGCGCGGCCTCCGAGGTCCCGAGCAGGCGGACGGTCGCGGCCACCGTCCAGGTCTGGAGCGGCGGCTTGTTCGACCAGATCTGCGAGTAGAGCCGGCGGCCGTCGAGGACGGCGCGCGCAGCGGTCGTGTACCCCGCCTCATCGGTGTACCAGGGGGGCTCGAAGAAGGAGGGCAGCCGGAGCACGAGGAGCAGCGCCACCCCCCAGGGGAGGGGGCCCGCCCGACGGAGGGGGGTCATCGGCCGCCTATCATCACGGGCTGAATGGCGGTCACGGCGCTCCTCCCCGACATCGCGAGGCTCGACAGCCTCACGCTGGTGATGCCCGCCCACAACGAGTCCGAGAGCCTGCGGCTGCTCCTCCCCCACGCGGCGGAGGTCCTTCCCGGCATCGCCCGGCGGATCGAGGTGGTGCTCGTCGACGACGGCAGCACCGACGGGACCGGGGAGATCGCCGAGCAGCTCGCCGGCGTCCACGGGCTCGATCTGCGGGTGATCCGGCACGAGCGCAAGAGCGGCTACGGGATCAGCGTCGCCGACGGGCTGCGGGCCGCGAGCATGGAGTACACCGCCTTCACCGACGCCGACGGCCAATTCGACGTCGCCGATCTCGCGCTTCTCGTGCCGGCGCTCCTCGACGGTGCCGACCTCGTCGCCGGCTGGCGGAGGGAGCGGCAGGACGCCGCCATCCGCTCGGTGGTGAGCGGGGTGTTCAACCTCGCGCTCCGTCTCCTCTACGGGCTGCGGGTGCGCGACGTCGACTGCGCGCTGAAGCTGATGCGCACCGACTTCCTGCGCTCCATCGAGATCGAGTCCCACAGCGCGCTCATCAACGCCGAGCTCTTCTGCAAGGCGCGGCGCGAGCGGCTGACGATCGTCCAGGTCCCCGTCCCCCATCATCCCCGGGAGCTCGGCCGCCGCTCGGGCGCGAGGCCTCGAGCGGTGATCCGCGCCATCCGCGAGCTCGTCCGTTACCGTCGCAGCTGGCGGTAACCGGGGTCCTCAACGGCCCGCTGAGCGCGCCCTTCCGACCTCGTGGCGGTGGGCGGAGTGGCGGCCCACCAGGGTGCGCGCCCGCCGTCCGGCCACATTGCCGTTCTCGCTGAAGGCCTGCTCGCGCGCCCGCCAGTCGACGCGTGGGGTGAACAGAGCCGGCCGTACTCGTGAACGGAGCCGCTCAACCCGGGTGATCACGCTGTCGATCAGCGTCTGCTCCAGGAGGTGGGGCTGGAGCCCGAGGTCGATGAGCTTCTGGTGACGCGCGTTGTAGTAGTGCTCCTCCATCTCGGTGCGGGGGTTGGGGAGGTGCTCGATCGCGGTGTCGAGGTCGTGCGCGCTCCGCGCGCTCCGCACCCGCTGGGCGAGGTCGAGGATGCTGAACTGCTCGGTGAACTGATTGAAGACCCGAAACTCGCCGGGACTCGCCGGGTTGAGCGCGGCCAGCTCGATGCAGCGCACGGTGTCTCGGATGTCGAGGAAGCCCCGTGTCTGACCGCCCCGGCCGTACACGGTGATGGGATGGCCGATCGCGCCCTGAGTGCAGAAGCGGTTGAGCGCCGTGCCCCAGATGTCGTCGTAGTCGAAGCGGGTCGCGAGAGCGGGGTGGAGGTCGGTCTCCGGGGTCGACATCCCGTAGACCACGCCCTGGTTGAGGTCGGTGGCGCGCAGGCCCCAGGCCCGGCACGTGAACTCGATGTTGTGGCTGTCGTGCACCTTGGAGAGGTGGTAGAAGGAGCCTGGTCGCTTCGGGAAGGGCAGCCGGTCGCGCCGCCCGTTGTGCTCGATGTCGATGAACCCCTCCTCGATGTCGATGTTCGGGGTCCCGTACTCGCCCATCGTGCCGAGCTTGATGAGATGACAGTCGGGGGCGACGTCGCGGAGCGCGAAGAGGAGGTTGAGCGTGCCGACGACGTTGTTCACCTGGGTCTCGATCGCGTGCGGCGCGCTGATCATCGAGTAGGGCGCAGAGCGCTGCTCGGCGAAGTGGACGACGGCGTCCGGTGACTCGGTGACGATCAGCGAGCGCAGCGCCTGCAGGTCACAGACGTCGAGGCGGTGCCACGAGATGTGGCGCCCGCTCTCCGCCTCCCAGCGGGCCACACGCTGCGGCATGGTCGAGATCGGCACCAGGCTGTGGGTGCCGCAGGCACGATCCCAGCGACGCCGGACCAGGCTGTCCGCCGCGGCCACGTCGTGGCCGCGTGCCGAGAGGTGCAGGGCTGTCGGCCACCCCAGGTAGCCGTCGGCTCCGAGGACGAGGATGCGCATGTCCCCGGCAGGGTACAGGCTGGTCGCGTCGCTTGTGAACCGACGGACCTCGCTGAATCCGCGATGAAGCGGGACCCCGCCGAGGTGACGCGGCCTACGCGGCGCGCTGCATCAGCTGCAACGCGGTCTCGAGGCGCTGGGCGACCACTGCGCGGCGCTCGGCGTCGCCGATCAGCCGCCAGAGGGCGACACCCGTCGTGTATCGGCGGATCTCGTCGTCCTCGTTGACGTTGACGAGCCACTGGGCGAGCGTGGTCGAGGGGGCGCCGGGAGCGGAAGCGGCTCCGGCCCCTTCGGTGACGGTGACGGTGGTGCGGCGATGCGGCGCTGCCATTTCCTTCTCTGAGCCCCAGTTACCCTGTGAGACCGCCTCCGGCGGTTCGGGCGGCACTGCCCGTGTAGGTGTGAACGGCAGGTGCGGCATGCAACTTGCGCCCTGCCGGATTCCCTGGGCGTGGCGCACAGAGACGGCGGCGTGCGAGTGTGATCCGATGCCCGACAAGGTTGGCGACGTGCTTCTCGGCATCGACGTCGGCAGCACCCGGATCAAGGCGGTGCTCGTCGACTCCGCAGGCGTCGAGCGCCGTGTCGCCGTGGGTCCGACCCCCTTCGCCCGCGCTTCGGACGGGGTCGAGATGGATGTGGGCGACCTCCTGGCGGCCGTCGCCGGCGTCGTCGCCGCCCTCGGCGAGGCACGGCGCGCCGCCGCCGCCGTCGGCGTCGCCGGGATGGGCGAGTGCGGAGCCCCCCTGGACGCCGCCGGGCGGCCGCTGGGGCCGGTGATCGCCTGGTTCGACCCCCGCGGGGGGGAGGTCGTGGAGCGCCTGGTCCGCGCCTTCGGCGACGGGCTCGCGATCCGCACCGGGAGGCGGCTGCGGACGGTGTCGTCGGTGGCCAAGCTCGGCTGGTGGGTGGAGCGGACGGGGCGGGCGCCGGGGGGCTGGCTCGGGGTCCCCGAGCTCTGCGTCCACGCGCTGACCGGGGTGGCGGTGACCGACCCCAGCCTCGCCAGCCGGACCGGCTGGTACGACGTGGGCGCCCGCGCCTACCTGCCCGAGGTGGCGGAGGCGATCGGGCTCCCGCTGGCGGCCCTGCCCGCGGTGGTGCCCGCGGGGAGCGTCGCCGGCTGGGTGGGCGCCGCCACCGCCGCCCGGTGGGGGCTCGCCGAGGGCGTCCCGGTCACCCCGGCGGGCCACGACCACCTCGCCGCCGCCGCTGGCTGCGGCGCCCGGGCGGCCGACCTCGTCGACTCCGTCGGGACCGCCGAGTCGCTGGTCCGCCGCCTCGCCGCGGACGGCGGCCTCAACGGCGACGTCCTGCGGGCCGCGCTCGAGCTCGGCGTCGCGGTCTCGGCCCGCCCCGGCGGGGACGGCTGGGCGGCGCTGGGCCGGGGACCCCGGGCGGGCCCGGTCCTCGCCGCCGTCGCCGCGGCCCTCGGCGGGACCTCCCTCGCCGAGCTCGACGCCGCCGCGATCGAGGGCGGAAGCGTGGACGGCGCCGAGATCGTCGAGGCCGCCCTCGCCGGGGCCGCCCTCCGTCTTCCGGCCGCCCCCGCCGGCGAGGTCTGGGGCGCGGTGCTCGACGAGCTGGCCCGCCGCACCGCCGGCGCGGCCGCCGCCTGCGCGCGCCTGACCGGGCCGGCCGAACGGGTCCTGGTGGCCGGTGGCGGAGCCCGCAGCCTCCCCTGGCTGCGGGCCAAGGCGCGCCATCTCCACGCCCCGGTCTGGCGAGCGGGCGCCGAGGCGGCGGCGCGGGGCGCGGCGCTCACCGCCGGGGTGGCGGCGAGGTGGTGGCCGTCGCCGGCGGCGGCGCCCGCCCCGGCCCTGGAGCCCGTATTTGCCCGAGGCTGAGCTCAGACCCCGGCCGGCGGCCCGGACACGGTGGGCTCGGCGGGGACGGGCTCCGGGGGCACGGAGGGCGCGGCCGCCCGCCTGCCACGCAGAGTTCGCCGCCGCGCCGGGGCCGCGGGCTTCCCGGCGCCGGTCCCCTCGTGCCGCTGGGAGAGCATGAAGAGCAGCCCGAGCCCGAAGCCCACCAGCAGCGACACCACGATCACGGCGAAGAGCGGCGTCCCCGTCCACGACCAGACCAGGAAGTGGACGCCGGCGGTGCTGGTGTTCTGGACGGCGACGACGAGCATGACGATCAGGGCCACGAGCCCGCCGGCGACGGCGGCGCGTGCCCGGGCCGAGTGACGGGCCGTCACGGCGCGACCCCTCGCCCTCCTCGCCTTCATCGCGCTCACCTCCCCGTGTTGCAGATGTTGGATAATCGTATATAGATAGTATAACTACTGTTTGTCCTACAGCGACGGCGGCGCCAGGGTCAGGCGGTGGCGGCGTCGGCCGCCGGCGCGGCGATCCCGAGGGCCTCGCACACCCGGGCGTTGACAACCCGCCCGTCGCGGGTGACGAGGGTCTCGCGGGTGATCTGGTCCTCGGTGTCGAGGGTGACGGTGCCGTCCTTCACCAGGTGGGCGAGGAAGGTCGCGATGTTCTTCGCGTACATCTGGCTGGCGTGCTGCGCGACCGTCGCGGGGAGGTTGACGGCACCGACGACGGACACGTTGTGGGCGGTGACCACCTTGTCCGGCTGGGTGACCTCGACGTTGCCGCCCTGCTCGGCGGCGAGGTCGACGATCACCGAGCCCGGGGCCATCCCCGCCACCATCTCCGCGGTGACGAGCACCGGCGCCCGGCGCCCCGGGACCAGCGCCGTGGTGATCACCACGTCGCTGGCGGCGACGACCTTCGCCATCGTCTCCTGCTGGCGGCGGTAGAAGCTCTCGTCCTGGGCCTTCGCGTAGCCGCCCGCGTCCTCGGCGGCGCTGTCCTCGAGGGGGAGCTCGACGAACTTCGCGCCGAGGCTCTCGACCTGCTCCTTCACCGCGGGGCGCACGTCGTAGGCCTCGACGATGGCGCCGAGCCGGCGGGCGGTGGCGATCGCCTGGAGGCCGGCGACGCCGGCGCCGACGACGAGCACGCGGGCGGGGGCGACCGTCCCCGCCGCGGTCGTGAGCATCGGGAAGATCTTCGGGAGCATGCCGGCGGCGATGAGCACCGCCTTGTAGCCGGCGAGGTTGGCCTGCGACGAGAGCGCGTCCATGCTCTGTGCGCGGGTGATCCGCGGCATCAGCTCGATCGAGAGGGTGGCGACCCCGCGCCGGGCGAGCCCCTCGACCGCCTCGCGGTCGGTGAGCGGGTTGCAGAAGCCGACGAGCACCGCTCCCTGCCCCGGACCGTCGGGCTCGGTCGCGAGCGCTGCGGCGTCGACGGCGGCGACGATCCCGCAGCGGAGCACCTCCGCGCGATCGGCGACGCGGGCCCCCTTCGAGGTGTACGCCTCGTCGAGGAAGCCGGCGGCCTCGCCCGCACCGCGCTCGACGACGACCTCGAGCCCGATCCGGGTCAGGCTCTGCAGGACCGCGGGGACGGTGGCGACGCGCTTCTCTCCGGTCCCCTTCTCACGGGGCACGCCGAGGGTGGTGGCCATGGCGCCGCCCTGTATAGCACGTCGTCGAGGCGCGGCCGTCCGTCACCATCGCCACCCGCTTGTCACCGGCTCCGCGCGCCGCTGCGATCGCACGGCGGCTAGGCTGCGCCCGTCGGCTCCCGACAAACTGGCAAACCCGTCGCGAGGCGGGGACGCAAAGCCACGGGTCTCTCTGAGATAGCCGGGCTGCCGAAGGAGTGCACGGGGCCGAGAGGAGACCTCCCATGGCCCAGCCGGAGTGGCATCGCCATCCGGGCGTGCTCGTCGCCGCCCGTGGCATCGCTTCCAGCCCCGTCCCCGCGATCGTCGTCGGTCCCGCGTCGAGTGGCCGCCGTCCCCCCGTGGTCCTCGCCGTGCGCCGTCCGGGCACCGATGAGTGGGTGCCCTTCGTCGCCCGCCCCGAGCAGGTGCTCACGACCTGGGAGCGCTGGCGCACGGTGATCCGCGGCGCCCTCGAGGTGCACCCGAGCACCGTCGAGATCCGATCCGGCCACGCCGCCCATCCGGCGCTGGCCGTCGCAGGCTAGTCACTCACCCCTCTCTCTCCGCGCGGCGGGGATGGTCGCTGGGGCGGCCGTCCCCGCCCAAGGCGGTGAGGCCGCCCAGGTCAGCTCTCGGCGAGCATCGCCTCCCACCACGGCGGGGGCGCGGCTGTCGCCGGTTCGGGCGTGGTGGCCCTCACGACTCCCCGGGGCAGGGCCGCGCCGAGGGCGGCGAGCAGGACCTCGGCGGGGCTGTCGAGGGGGGCGTGGGCGCGGGCGCCGTGGCGAACCGCGAGGACACCGCCGGCGTCCGACCCCCCGGACGTGAGCAGGACCACGACGGCGCCGGGCGCGCGGTGGAGGACCGCGGGCGTGGCGTCGATCCCGTCGACGACCGGCAGCTGCTGGTCGAGGAGCACGAGCTCGGGGTCGACCTCACCCGCGATCCGCACCGCGGTGCGGCCGTCGCCCGCCTCGGCGACCACGTCGTAGCCGCCGGCGCGGTCGAGGATGCGCACGATCCGCTCACGGTCGGTCAGCCGCGCGGCGGCGACCAGGGTGCGAAGCGGACGTGGCCGGACGGTCTCGTGGAGCATCGCGGTCAGCCTACCCCCGGGTCCGCGACGCCGGTAGATGTGGCGCGCACTCAGCGCGCGAGCACGGCCTCGATCCCCGCCCAGTGCTCGTCGAGGTTCTCGACCGGCCGTCCGTCGACGAGCCTGCCCTCGACGACGCGGGCGTCGAGCAGCAGATCGACCATCTGTGCGCGCTCGTCCTGCATCCGGTTGCAGAGCCCGCGCACCCGGTCGAGCTCGGCGATGAGGTCGAGAGCGTCCTGTGGCTGGATCCGCCACTCCTTCCCGTCGAGAATGCCCTGGGCCGTGAACCGGATCTGGTTCAGTCGCTGGTCGGTCACGACCCGATCATGGCAGCCGGGACCTCGGCGCGGGCCCTCACCTGTACCTGATCGGAGGAACGCGTCGCCGGTACTCGCGGGCGGTTCACCCTCAGCGTGGAGATCCGTAGACTCTCGACCCAGTGCACGTCGGGCTGTCGGTGATCTTCCAGGGGTCGGAGGGGCGACCCGACCGCGAGGTCTACCGTGCCGACCTCGCCCTCGCCCATCAGGCCGAGGAGCTCGGCTTCGACTCGATCTGGGGCGTCGAGCACCACTTCACCGAGTACACGATGTGCCCGGACGTCCTCCAGTTCCTCGCGTACATGGCAGGAAGGACGTCGCGCCTCCAGCTCGGCTCGATGGTCGTCGTGCTCCCCTGGCACGACCCGATGCGCGTCGCCGAGCAGATCGCGATGCTCGACAACCTGTCCGGCGGCCGTGTGATCCTCGGACTCGGCCGGGGGCTGGGACGGGTCGAGTTCGAGGGCTACCGCGTGCCGATGGGCGAGTCGCGCGAGCGCTTCGTCGAGTCCGCGCAGATGGTGCTCCGCGGCCTCGAGGAGGGGGTGATCGAGCACGAGGGGCGGTTCGTGCAGCAACCGCGCCGCGAGCTGCGCCCGTCGCCGTTCGCCTCGTTCCGGGGGCGGACCTACGCGGCCGCGGTGTCGCCGGAGTCGAGCCGGATCATGGCCGAGCTCGGCCTCGGGATCCTCATCGTCCCCCAGAAGCCGTACGAGGACGTGGTCACCGAGCTCAACACCTACCGCGCCGTCTTCCGCGAGGTGAACGCCGTCGAGGCGCCGCCGCCGGTCGGGGTCGCATGGGTGTTCTGCGACCGCGACCCCGCCCGCGCCGAGGACCTCGGCCACCACTACATCGGCGGCTACTACCACTCCGTCCTCCGCCACTACGAGATCGCCGCCGGCCACTTCGCCGCGACCCGCGGGTACGAGTACTACGGGGGGCTGACCCGGTCGCTCGAGCGCCACGGCACCGACGACGCGGTGCGCTTCTTCACCGATCTGCAGGTGTACGGCACCCCGCGGCAGTGCCTCGACCGCATCCACGACATCCGCGGTCTGCTCGGCAACGAGCACTTCGTCGCGGTGTGCTCCTACGCGGGGATGCCGGCGGAGGAGGCGGAGCGCAACCTGCACCTCTTCGCGTCGGACGTGATGCCGGCGCTCAAGGCGGTGCCTGCCGCGGCCCGCTGAACGCCGCTAGACGAGGAACGAGAACAGCGGGCTCGTCGAGTCGAGCGCCTGGTAGCTGATGCCGGTCCGGCTCATGCGCTCGAGCAGCGGCTCGAGGTCCTCGCGGCGGGCGAGCTCGATGCCGACGAGCGCCGGCCCGCTCTCGCGGTTCGTCTTCTTCGTGTACTCGAAGAAGGTGATGTCGTCCCCCGGGCCGAGGGCGCCGTCGATGAAGCCGCGCAGCGCGCCCGGGCGCTGCGGGAACTCGACGAGGAAGTAGTGCTTCAGGCCCTCGTGCACGAGGCTCCGCTCGATCACCTCGGCGTAGCGGCTGACGTCGTTGTTGCCGCCGCTGAGCACGCAGGCGACGCGCCGGCCGCGGATGCGTTCGCCGAGCTGGTCGAGGGCGGCGACCGAGAGCGCTCCCGCGGGTTCGGCGACGATGCCCTCGTGCTGGTAGAGGCGGAGCATCGCGGTGCACACCGCGCCCTCGGCGACCTCGACGACGGCGTCGACCATCTCCGCGGTGATGCGCAGCGGGAGCTCGCCGACCTGGCGCACCGCGGCGCCGTCGACGAAGGGGTCGAGGCTGCTCAGCCACACCGGGTGCCCCGCCTCGAGCGCGCGGGTCATGCTCGGGGCGCCCGCCGGCTCGGCGCCGACGATCACCGCGGACGGATGCTCGGCGCGCACGTACGCCGCGATCCCGGCGATGAGCCCGCCGCCGCCGACCGGCACCACGAGGACGTCGGGCGGTCCGGACGCCGCCTCGACGAGCTCGAGGCCGACGGTGCCCTGCCCGGCGATGATGTCGGGGTGGTCGAAGGGGGGGACGACCGGCAGGCCCTTGGTGTCGGCGAAGGCGATCGCCGTCTGCGCCGCCTCGTCGTAGCTGTCGCCGGCGAGCTCGATGCGGGTGTGCTCGCCGCCGATCTCGCGGATGCGCGCGAGCTTCTGGCGGGGGGTGCTCCGGGGTAGGAAGACGAACGCGGGAACGCCGAGCCTGGCGCAGCTGTACGCGACCCCCTGCGCGTGGTTCCCGGCGCTCGCACAGACCACCCCGCGGCCCCGGATCACGTCGGGGAGCTGCTCGACGAGGTTGTAGGCGCCGCGGATCTTGTACGAGCGAGTGATCTGCAGGTCCTCGCGCTTGAGCAGGACCTCGCACCCGTGCTCGCGGGAGAGCCGGGGGGACACCTCGAGCGCGGTGGCGATGGCGACCGGCCGCAGCCGTGCGGCGGCCTCGCGGATCTCCGCCGGGGTCGGGACGTGGTCGGCGTGGAGCACGCCGCGACGATACATCCGGAACGGTCGCCGGCCGGTCACGCGATGACGACGGCTCCCTCCCAGGCGCCCAGGGCGAGCTCGCCTCCGGCCTCCGTCCCGTCCCGGTCCCGGTCGGTGCCGAGCGCGACCGTGCCCTCGACGCCGCCGACGGTGGCGGGGTGGTCACCGAGGTTGAGGGCGACGGTGACCGAATCCCCGCGCCGCCAGGCAAGGACCCCCCGCGGCCCCGGCAGGAAGGTCATCGCGCCCTCGCGGAGCTCGGCGGTGGCGGCGCGCAGCCGGACGGCGTCGCGGCAGAGATGGAGGATCGAGCCGGGGTCGTCCCGCTGGCCGGCGACGTCGACGCCCGGCTCGGCGCCGATCGGCAGCCAGGGCTCGACGCCGGCGGTGGTGAACCCCGCGCCGGGCCCGGGGCTCCAGCGCATCGGGGTGCGCGCGCCGTCGCGGCCGGCACGCATCGAGCCGGGGAGGCCGAGCGGGTCGCGCACCCGGTCGGGGGGCACCGCGGTGTCCCCCATGCCGATCTCGTCGCCGTAGTAGAGCAGCGGGGTGCCGCGCAGGGTCAGGAGCAGGAGCAGCGCGCAGCGCACCCGCGCCGGGTCGCCGCCGCACCAGCGCGTCGCCAGCCGGGACACGTCGTGGCTCGACCCCGTCCACAGCGGCCAGGCGCCGTCGGGGAGGACCGCCGCCGTGCGGGAGACCGCGTCGCGCATCGCCTCCGCGTCGAGCGGCGAGAACATGAACGGGAGGTTGAGCGCGAGCTGGAGCTCGTCGTCGCCGCTCCCGTGGTAGCCCGCCATCGCGGCGAGGTCGAAGAGGAAGGTCTCGCCGAGCAGCAGCCGCGCCGGGCTGTAGCCGTCGGCGATCCGCCGCCAGCGGCGGAGCACCTCGTGCACCTCGGGACGGTTCGCGCTGTACCGCTGCTCGAGGGGCATCCCGGTGACGCTGCGGTGGAGCGCATCGCGCGCCGGCGGGTTGTCGCGCAGCAGCCGGTCCTTGACGATCCGGTTGGCGGTGTCGATGCGGAAGCCGGCGATGCCGCGGTCGAACCAGAACCGGAGGATGCCGTCGAAGGCGTCCCGAACCTCCGGGTTCCACCAGTCGAGATCGGGCTGTCCGGGCATGTAGTTGTGCAGGTAGAGCCGCCCGGCGGCCTCGTCGAGGGTCCATGCGGGGCCGCCGGCGAAGCTCAGCCAGTTGTTCGGCGATGCCCCGTCCGGGCCGGGGTCGGACCACACGTACCAGTCGCGGTGCGCCGACTCGGGCGAGGAGCGGGCGTCGAGGAACCACGGATGGCGGTCGCTGGTGTGGTTGGGGACGAGGTCGAGCAGGACGCGGATGCCGAGCCGGCCGGCCGCCGCGACCAGCTCGTCGAGGTCGTCGAGCGTCCCCAGCGCGGGGTCGACGTCGCGGTAGTCGGCGACGTCGTAGCCCCAGTCGGCGTTCGGCGAGGGCATCGTCGGCGACAGCCAGATCCCGCCGACGCCGAGCCAGGCGAGGTGGTCGAGGTGCTCGACGATCCCGCGGAGGTCGCCGACCCCGTCGCCGTTCGAGTCGGCGAAGGAGCGGCAGTAGACGTGGTACAGCACCGCGTCCCGCCACCACGGCCGCATCAGCCCACCCGCTTGAGGATCACCTGCACCACCGCGCGGGCGAGCAGATCGGTGTCGTTCTCGCCGTCGCGGCGGGTGACGCTGCCGACCACCGGCCGCGGGTCGATGGCGCGGACCCCGGCGGCGACCCGATCGGCGACGACGGTGGCGCCGCCCTCGTCGACGTCGGGGAGCATCACCAGGAGCGTGTGCGCCGGGGCGCTCCCGACGGTGTCGACGGTGCGCACCGCGCGCCGTACCGCGGCGGTCACCTCGCTGCTGTCGGCGCCGACGGCGACGAGTGAGAGCGACCGGCTGGCGGCGTCGGCGAGCTCGATCTCGGCGCGGGTCCACAGCCGGGTGGCATCCGGGCTCAGCATCAGCCCGGCCATCTCGTCGGGGGCGATCCCCAGGCCGGCGAGGCGGCGCTCGCGGTCGGCGCGGCGGCAGACGCGGAGCACGAGCGCGGTCAGCGCCTCGAGCCGGAACGGCTTGACGAGGACACCGCGGAGGCCGAGCCGCGCGCCGTCCTCGACCGCCGCGGGGCCGGGCTCGACGGTGGTGCACCAGATCACGGGCGCCGCGTCGGCGCCGTGGAGCTCGGCGAGCGTGCGCATCGTGGCGATGGCGTCGACCTCCGGGCTTCGCGGCTCGAGGACGACGACGTCCGGCCGGACCTCGACGGCGCGCTCGAGCGCGGGCCGCGGAGAGCCGAAGGCCTCGACGCTGAACCCGGCGATCTCCAGCAGGGTGTGGGCGATGAGCTGGACGCTCGAGGAGGCGTCGATCACGAACGCGGTGCGTTCACCGATCGGCCCGGAGGGGCCGCCACGCAGGGCGCCCTCGGGCAGAACCTCGACGGCCGGGGCCGGCGAACTCACCGAGGCGGCGAAGCCGGAACTCACCCGCTCCCTCCTGTCATCCCATCCGCACGTTCAACGCGGCAGAGGAGGCGAAACCTTCGCGATGGCACCGAATTAAGGCGCGGGACACCAGCGGCTAACAGTCCGGACATTTTCGCGAAAACATCGTCAGGATGAACGAGGTGCGAGCTATCCTGCCGACCGACTGGACGGTAGGGCACAGCTCCCCACCGCCCGTCCTCCGAGCGCCGCGTCGCGGGAGCCGTGCCGCCTACCCTTCGGGGAGGGTCCCTCCGGGGTCCCTCCCCGTTCTTCCGACTCCGGTGGCGCGGCCCACCCTGCCTGAACGTTTCCTGAACGCTTCCCCGAATTGGGATCGGCGATCGCCGGGACGGCCCTGCTAGCATCCTCGGACATTCGGACCGTTCGACGTGCTCGCGTCGATACGTGAATCAGGGAGGGGTATTGGATGGATCGACTGCGTCTCTCGACGCTTGCCCGTGGCCTTGCAGCCGTGGCGACCGCTGGGGTGGCGCTGCTCTTCGTCGGAGCAGGCGCGTCCACCGCGATCGCCGCATCGACTCCGACGGCGGCCAAGTCGACGGCGACGGCGAAGGCGACGCCGACCCCGAAGGCGGCCGCGACCCCGAAGGCGACGCCCACCCCGAAGGCGGCGCCGGCCCCGAAGGCGACCCCGACTCCGAAGGCGACCACGCCGGTCAGCAAGGTGCCGTCCCCCGTCTACTGCGGCAACCCCGGCAAGTCCGGCACGGAGAAGGACGACGAGGACGACGATTCGGACAAGGATTCCGAGGACGACGACAGCGACGTCAAGGACGCCGCGGTGATCACCTGCCCGGTCCCGGTCGCGCTTCCCGTTCCTGCCGCCCCGGTCGCGGCCGCTCCCCCCGCCGGCAGCGGTGGTGTGGCCGGCGTGACCGCCACCAAGGCGCCGGCCGCCAAGGCGGTCGCCACCCCGAAGACGGGCGCCGAGCTGCCGCTGGGCGGTGCGCTCGTGCTCGTCGCTCTCGGCGGGGGCGCGCTCGTCGCCGGGCGCAGGCTCGCCCGCGGCGCCAGGATCTAGCAACAGCCGCCATCAACGCCGCGCCCCCGTCGTCAGGGGGCGCGGCCGCGAGGGCGTCCGCGGTTCAGCGGGCCCGGCCCGTGCGCGGCAGCGCCAGGGCCGGGTCCGTGGCGTGCTCGCGGATCACGCGGAGCACCGCCTCGGCGAGACGGGTGCCGCCCTGGGGGGAGAGGTGGATCCCGTCGGGGGCGCGCATCAGGGTGAGCGCCCCGGTGTCGTCGGGGAGATAGGCGGCGTAGGCGCCGCTCGCATCCGAGAAGAGCGGCCGGCTGTCGAGGAAGAGCACCCCCTGACGGCGGACCGCCTGGCGCCGGACGGCGTCGTCGATCACGTCCATCCGCGCCCCGAAGTCGCGGGAGCGCATCACCGGCAGCCCGACCCAGACCACGGTCCGGCCCTCGCGCCGGAGCTGCTCCATCAGCGCACCGGCGCGCCGGCTGTACTCGGCGGTCCAGCCGGGGGTCGCGAAGTCGGCCACTCCCCCGCCCGGCGTCTCGAGCGGCTGGTCGTCGTTGGCGCCGACCAGGAAGACGACCACCTCGGGGTTGCCCGCGGCGGTGTCCTCGGCGAGGTGCGCCGGCCAGTCGTAGTAGTCGGGGCGGCTGAGGCCGGTGGAGATCTGGAAGTGGGTCCTCACCGCCAGCGACGGGTCGTGCTCGGCGATCGCCTGCATCTCGTAGCAGAGGAATCCGGCGACGGAGTCGCCCCCCACCCAGAGGCGGAGAGGGTCGGCGGCGGTGCGCACCCGCGGCCCCGGCGCCGGCGCGCCGGCCTCTCCGGTCGCGGGAAGCCGCAGTCGCAGTCCCGTGGAGGCGACGCGCACCTGCTGGGGCGGGGGCAGCGACGCCGGCTCGGGCGGCGCCGGGCCGCCGTCGTCGGAGCGGTGGAGCAGGGCGTCGAGCGCCATCCGCGGGCGGTCGAGGGCGAGGTGGTCGCTGACCGCCGCCAGCGGGCGGAGCACCGCGAGCTCGACGGTACGGCGCAGCCCGAACGGCGAGGTCTGCGCGCTCCGCTCGAGGCTGCGCGCGTCCATGAGGGCGGCGAGCCCCAGGGCGATCACGATCACGAGGAGCAGCTGTCGGGGTCGCATCGGCCGGCGCTCCGCCACCTCAGAACCTGTAGTAGATGAACGGCGCGACGCCCTGCGGACCGAGCACGCCGATGCCGACGAGGGCGGCGGCGGCGACGCCGCCCTGGAACGCCGGCCGGAGTTGCGTGAAGCGCGCCGTCAGCCGTCCCACCGTGCCGGCGGGCACGTACTGCGCGCCGATCCCGGCGGCGATGGCGACGACGACCGGCAGGGTCACGAGGGTGGCGGGGCCACCGCCGGTGAGAAGGCGGCCGAGCAGGGTGACGCCGGTGCCGACGGAGTCCGCTCGGAAGAAGATCCAGGCGAGGCAGACGGCGTGGAAGGTGAGCAGCCGCGCGAGCGCGCGGTCGACGCCGGTCCGCCCCGGCGGCCGGCGTGCGCGCAGCCGGCGCTCGGCGATGAGGAAGGCGCCGTGGATGCCACCCCAGACCACGAAGGTCCAGGCGGCGCCGTGCCAGAGGCCGCCGAGGAGCATGGTGAGCATCAGGTTGCGGGCGGTGAGGAGACCCGATCCCTGTGAGCCGCCGAGGGGGATGTAGACGTAGTCGCGCAGCCAGCGCGAGAGGGTCATGTGCCAGCGCCGCCAGAAGTCCTGGAGGGAGGTGGCGGTGTACGGCGAGTCGAAGTTCGTGGGGAAGCGGATCCCGAGGAGCAGCGCGCAGCCGATGGCGATGTCGGTGTACCCGCTGAAGTCCGCCCAGATCTGCACCGCGTACGCGTAGACGGCGGCGAGCACCTCGAGCCGGGAGTGCGCCGCCGGGGCGCCGAAGACCGGGTCGACGATCGCGGTGGAGAGGAAGCCGGCGAGCACGATCTTCTTGAAGAGCCCCCCGAGGATCAGGCAGATCGCCCGCCCGCCGTCGAGGCGGGGCTCGGCGGTGCTGCGTCGCAGCTGGGGGATGAACTCGCGAGCGCGCACGATCGGGCCGGCGACGACGTGGGGGAAGAAGGCGAGGTAGACGGCGAAGTCGAGCCGCGACGCCGGCTCGATCGTCCCCCGGTACACGTCGACGACGTA
>DATKEY010000051.1:0-20618 GCA_035544475.1 Candidatus Dormiibacterota bacterium
GGAGCCCGAGCCGGACGACGCCGGGGACGTCGATCGGGATGCCCTGAGGCCCGGTCTGCTCGGAGCTGAGGAGCTCGGCCCTGTTGATCGACGCGACGTAGGTCTTGCCGGTGTGGTCGCTCGACGCCTCGGAGTGGAGCAGGATGATCACGAGCGCGTCGTCGAGGGCGGCGAGGCGGACACCGTTGTTCTCCCCGTCACCGTGGGAGACGGGTCCCGTCCACCGCGCCTCGCTCACCGCCTCGAGGACGGCGACGCTCAGGACCCCGTCGCGCGAGGTCTCGTCACCGCCGATCCGGAGGTCGACGAGCGCGGCGCGCGCGAACGACGACGAGGAGTCGTCCGTGGCCCTGGCCCGCGTCGTCCAGTCGGCGATCGCCAGGTTGAGGAGCGGGTTCGCGGGGATCGCGATCAGCGCGCCTTTGTCGGCCGAGGTGCTGTCGCTGTGCCCCGCTGTGATGTTGTTGCCGAGCAGGCGCAGCGCGACCGCTCCGGCCTTGGAGCCGCGGGGGCCGGCTCCCGCCGCCGTGCAGCTGATGCAGGTGTCGAGGGGGTCGAGCTTCACGGCCTCGGCGTGCGCCCCTCCGGCGGGTGCGGGCACGACGATGATGTCGTCCGGCCGGGAGTGCCCGGTCGCGTGACGGCTGCGCGCGGGGTGCGCGGCGTGCTTCGGCGCGGGGTTGTCCTGGGGCGCCGGCGGGACGACCTCGACCGGGACCGGCACGTAGTCGGCCTGCTGCGGTGGTTCGGGCGCGCCGACGCCCTGTGGGGACGGCGAACCCGCCGGCGGCGCCATCGCCGCCGAGACGAGGGCGTTGCCGCTGAAGAGGAGGAGCGCCGCCCCCGAGAGGGCGACCGCGCCTCGTGTGAGCACCCGTGTGACCGCGTGCTGCTCCCGCCTGAGCATCATCGAACCTCCATGTATCTATGCCGGCATCGACCGGATCGGTGTGCGGATCACGCCCTCGCGCAGGGCGAGGGCGACGGCCTCGAGCTTGGAGTGGGCGCCGCACTTGCGGATGACGCTCTGGACGTGGTTGCGGACGGTGTGGAGCGACACGTTGAGCTGCCCGGCGATGCCGGCGATCGAGGCCCCGCCCGCGACCAGCTGCAACACCTCGACCTCACGGGCGCTGAGCCCCAACGCGTTGCGACGCACCGTCCGGTTGATCCGGGCGGTGAGCTCGCGCGGGACCGCCCGGGGGACGAGGGTCTCACCCTGCGCCACTCTCCCCACCACCTCGACGAGCTCGCCGACGCTCTGCGACTTGAGGACGAAGCCCGAGCACCCCGCGGCCGCCGCCTCGCGGACGAGCGCGTCGTCGTGACTCCCGGTGACGAGGACGATGCGGGTGCCGGCGTTGCAGGCGCGGATCGTCCCGGCCACCTGGGTCCCGATGCCGTCGGGGAGCTGCTGGTCGAGCAGCACGACGTCCGGCTGCGTCCTCCGCACCGCACGCGTCGCCTCCGCGGCCGAGGTCACCGCGCCGACCACCGACACGCCGGGCACGCGCGCGAGGGCGCGCATCAGCGCCTCGGCGAACATCCGGTGGTCCTCGACGATCAGGACGCGGACCGCCGTCTCGGGCGCCGCTCCGTTCCCATGTTGCATGTCCGGAATCGTCGGGACCGACCGGGGACCGCCACAAGATGCGCCTGGATGACGTCGACTACTGCACGTGCAGTAGTCCCTGCGTCAGTCGCCGAGCAGGCCCCGCCGGCGCGCCACCGTCACCGCCTCGAGCCTGGAGTGGGCACCGAGCTTCTCGAGGATCACCTGCACGTGGGTGCGGACGGTGTTGACGCTGAGCGACAGGCGCGCGGCGATCGTCGCGTTGGGAAGCGCCTCGGAGACGAGGAGCAGCACCTCGCGCTCGCGCGGCGTCAGCTGTGCGCCCGCGGGAGCGGACACGCGCTCGCGTTGCCGGAGGCGGTCGAGGTGGCGGGGGGAGATCACGGCCCCGCCGGCGGCCGCGGCGCGGATCGCGGCGGGGAGCTCGTCGAAGGCGCTCGTCTTCTCGAAGTACCCGACACACCCGGCCGCGAACGCCTCGGCGAGCGCGTCCGGGTCGTCGGTGCCGGTGAGCACGACGATCCGGACGTCGGGCAGCTCGGCGCGGATCCGCGCCGCGGCTGCGGAGCCGCGACCATCGGGGAGATGGTGATCCATGACGATGACGTCGGGCCGGTGGACGCGGGCGGCCTCGACCGCCGCCGCCGCGGTGCCGGCGACGGCGAGCACGTCGATGTCGGTGGTGGTCGCGAGGATCCGGCGGAAGCTCTCGGCGACCATGTCGTGGTCGTCGACGAGGACGACCCGGATGCGCTCCTCGTCCACCGTCGCCTCCCCGGTCATCCGCCGTCCAGGACGTCCCGGATCTTCGCGAGCAGCTGCGGCTCACCGAACGGCTTCTCGACGAGGATGACCCCGGCCTCCAGAGTTCCCTGCGAGGTGAGCGCGGGATGCGCGTACCCCGACATGTAGAGGACGGGGAGACGGGGGATCCGCGCGGTCAGCGCCGCGGCGACCTCCTTGCCGGTCATCTGGGGCATGACGACGTCGGTGAGGAGAAGGTCGATCGTCCCCGGGTGCTCGTCGACGGCTCGGATCGCCTCGGCGCCGCCCGCGGCGGTGAGGACCCGGAAGCCGTTGCGGGTGAGGATCCGCGCGGTCACCTCCCGGATCGCCTCCTCGTCCTCGACGACGAGGACGGTGCGCCCGCTGCCGGCCGGGGTGGGCTCGTCGGGGACGGGGGCCGGGTCGGTCGCCTCCCGGTCGGTCGCCGGGAGGAACGCGCTGACCTGCGTCCCCTCCGACGGCGTCGAGGAGATCTGGAGGAACCCGCCCGCCTGGGTGACGATGCCGTAGACGGTGGCGAGGCCGAGCCCGGTACCCTCGCCCTTGGGCTTGGTGGTGAAGAAGGGCTCGACGGCGTGCTCGAGGACGTATGGGTCCATCCCGCTCCCGGTGTCGCCGACGCGAAGACGGACGTGGGGTCCGGGGCGCGCCCCGGGCCGCGACGACGCGGTGTCCTCGTCGATGACGACGTTCCCGGTATCGAGCGTCAGAGTGCCGCCACCCGGCATCGCGTCGCGAGCGTTCACGGCGAGATTGACCAGAACCTGCTCGATCTGCCCGGCGTCGGCGAGGACCGGCCAGACGTCGGCTCGCAGCCTGGAGACGAGCTCGACGTGCTCGCCGATCGTCCGGCGCAGCAGCTCCTCGATGTTGCCCGCCACTACGCTGAGGTCGATCACCTGGGGCTGGACGACCTCGCGCCGGCCGAAGGCGAGCAGCTGGCGGGTGAGCGCGGTGGCGCGGTCCGCCGCCTGCTGGATGCGCTCGACGTCGGAGCGCACCGCCGCCCACGGCTCTCCTCCGGGGGACGCGCTCGCACGGGCGACCTCCTCGGCGACGAGCGTCGTGTAGATCAGGATGACCCCGAGGAGGTTGTTGAAGTCGTGGGCGACGCCACCGGCGAGCTGTCCCAGGCTCTCCAGCCGCTGCGACTGCTGGAGGCGGTTCTCGAAGCGCTGCCGCTCGGCCTCGGCACGCAGGCGCTCCTGCTCCGCCTGTGCCTCGAGCCGCTCGGCGATCTCGTCGCGGAGCTCGAGGTTGGCGCGCTCGACCTTCGCCTTCTCGTCGTCGAAGTCCTCGAGGATGTTGAGCATGGCGCGCTGGATGTCGGCGAGGCGCGCCCTCTCCTCGGTCGCGTCCTCGAGGATGTTGAGCACCGCGAGCTGGGTGTCGGCGAGACGGGCCCTCTCCTCCGCGGCGTCGCCGAGGTCCCACGGCGCCGGGGTCACGGTGTCTCCCGGCCGTCCGGGCCGAGGAGGTCGCGCAGCTCTGCGATCTCCTTCTTCAGCTCGATCATCTTGAGCTCGCGGCCGACGGTGAGGCGCTGGAACCGCTCGAGCTCGGCGAGCCTCTCGAGCTCGCGGGCCCGCTGCTCGGCGATCTCGGCCTCCGCCCGCCTCTGGGCGGTCACGTCGCGGGCGGCGGCGAAGACTCCGAGCACCTCGCCGAGGGTGTCGCGGAACACCGAGGCGTTGTAGAGGACGTCGGTGACGGCTCCGTTGCGATGGCGGATGGTGAGCGGGTAGTCGGTGACCGAGCCCTCGGCGAAGACCCGCCGGTATCCGCGCCGCGCGTCCTCGGGATCGGTGAAGTAGTCGGAGAAGTCGGTGCCGATGAGCCGGTCGCGCGGCACACCCGTGGCCCTGATCGTCGCCTCGTTGACGTCGGTGATCTTGCCGGCGACGCTGATCGTCACCAGCGGGTCGAGGCTCGCCTCGATGAGGCTGCGGGCGTACTGCGAGGCCTGCTTCTGAGCGGTCACGTCGCGGACCGCGGCGGTGACGAGCAGCCCCTCCTCGGTGGTGATCGAGGAGAGCGAGATCTCCGCGGGGAACTCGCTGCCGTCCTTGCGCCTCCCCGACAGGTTGAGCCCGACGCCCATCGGCCGCACCTGGGGGTTGGCGAAGTACTTGTCGCGGTGCTGCGGATGGATCCCACCGAGCCGCGCGGGGACGAGCGTCTCGATCGGACGGTGGAGGAGCTCGTGGCGGCTGTATCCGAAGAGCGCCTCGGCCTGGTGGTTGACGAAGGCGATGGTGCCGTCGCGGTGCACGCCGACCATGGCGTCCGGCGCCGCCTCCAGCAGCCCCTCGAACTTCGCCTGCGTCTTCTTGCGCTCGGTGATGTCCCGCGAGATCGACGACGCGCCCACCGGTGTGCCGTCGACACCGTGCACCGGTGAGACCGTCAGCGAGACCGGGACCGGGCGTCCGTCCTTCCTCAGGCGCACCGTCTCGTGATGGTCGACCCGCTCGCCCCGCCGGATCCGCGCGAGGATGCTCTCCATCTCCCCGTCCCGGTCCGGCGGGATGATCAGCTCGATGGGCCGTCCGACGGCCTCGTCCGCCGTGTAGCCGTACATCGCCTCGGCGGCCGTGTTCCAGCTGGTGATCCGGCCGTCGAGCGTCTTGCTGATGATCGCGTCGTCGGAGGAGTCGACGATGGCCGCGAGAAGGGACAGGCGGGCGTCGGGAGCGCCGCTCGTGACGGATCCTCTCCATGGGACAGTGGGTTGACGCGCGGCCGACTATACGTGGGAGGCGTCGGTGCGACAAGCGGACTGCGTCCGCTGCATCATCCGAGGTGGCACATCTGCACTATCGACGACGACCCGTGTGCCGTGACGCGGGGCGAGGGTGACGATCCGCCGCCGCACCTGCTCGAGGTCGGGGTCCGCCGCGCGCAACCGGGTCGAGGCGAGCACCGTGCGCAGCACGACTCGCATCTCCGTCTGCGCGAAGGACGCGCCGAGGCAGCGTCGCGTGCCGCCGCCGAAGGGGAGCCACGCATAGGGATCGGGACGCCTGCCGAGGAACCGTTCCGGGCGGAAGGCGAGGGGATCGGGATAGACGTCCGGCCGCCGGTGGACGAGGACGATGTTCGGCACCGCGAACACGCCGGCGGGGAGGTCGATGCCCCCGATCGTCATCGGCCGGACCAGCCGGCGGCCGACCTCGGGGATGACCGGGCGCAGCCTCAGCGCCTCCTTGATGACGGCGTCGACGTAGGCGTCGTCGTCGGGATCGCGGTGCAGCCGCTCGAGCACCGGCGGGTCGTGGAGGACGAGGTCGAACGTCCACGCGAGCGCGGTGGCCGTCGTCTCGTGGCCGGCGAGGAGGAGGGTGAGGAGCTCGTCGCAGAGCTCGTCGTCGCCGAGGTCCGAGCCGTCGGGGCGGCGCGCCTGGACGAGCATCGAGAGGATGTCGGCGCGCTCGGCGATCATCGGGTCCGCGCGACGCTCCCGGATGGTGTCGACGATCGCGCCGCGCACCCGGGCACGCACCTCGACGAACCTGCGCCACGGCGTCAAGGGGCCGAGATCGCGCCGGAACGCCGGGAGCATGAGCAGCGGCTTCGAGGCGAAGCGGAGCATGTCCGCGGTCGCGGCGCGCACGGCGTGCAGCCGCTCACCCTCGTCGAGGCCGAAGACGGCGCGCAGGATCACCTCGAAGGTGATCTCCTGCGTGCGGCTGCGCATCGAGAACGCGCTGCCCGCCGGCCACGACGCGATGTCCTCGCGGGTGATGTCCGCGATGAGCCCCGTGTAGGCGCGCATGCGCTCGCCGTGGAAGGGCGGGAGCATCAGCCGGCGCTCGTCGAGGTGGCGCCGCCCGTCGAGGAGGAGGAGCGAGCCGCTGCCGACGAAGGGCTCGAGGGCGAAGGCGTTCGAGTCACCGGCGGTCGCGTCCTCGGGCGAGGCGGCGAAGATGTCGCGGATCGCGTCCGGGCGGCTGAACAGGACGAGGGTGCGCCCCGCGGGGAGGCGCAGGGTGAACGCATCACCGTACCGTCGCCCGCAGCGCTCCATGTAGTCGACGCTCTTCAGGCCGAAGAGGAGCGTCTGGGCGGCGACGGGGAGGCGGGGACCGGGCGGGAGCGCCATCAGGACATCAACCTCTGGATGCGCTCGAGCGGCAGCGGCTCGCCGGAGGTCGCGAGCGGCACGAGCGCGGCCGACAGGAGCAGGAGCTTCAGGGCGCGGTACATCGGCGCGGGGTCGACGCCGCGCACCGCCGCGGAGAGAGCGATGCCGTCGAAGGCGGCGACGACCACGCCCGCGAGGTCCTCGGGTGGCGCGCCCGGCGGCGTCCCGGCCGCCGCGTAGAAGCGCTCGATGTCCTCCGCCTGATGGCGGACGCTGTACTCGAGCATCTCGCGGCCGCGCTCGGCGATCGCCTCCCGGGTCAGGCCGAGACCGTAGAGGTCGAGCAGCATCCGGTTCAGCCCGGGCCGGGCGGTGAGCTCGGCGGCCGCCTGGTCGACCCGGCGCGCGATCGCCTCCAGGGGATCGGCGGCCGACGCCCCGGCGTCGTCGACGCGGCGGCGGATGACCTGCTGCATCTGCGCCATCACCGCGAGGAGGAGATCCTCCTTGGAGTCGAAGTAGTGGTAGATGAGCGCGGGGGTGACCCCTGCCGCGGCGGCGATGTCCTTGACCGAGGTGGATCCGTAGCCGCGCTCTCCGAGGACGCGCGCCGCCGCCTCGACGATCTCCGCACGCCGGTCGTGGGCCTCACCGAGCGCCGATCGCGGCGGCCGTCCGACGGGGCGTCGCTCCATCACCCACCTCTCGGGGTCTCCCCCGCGGATCGGAGGAGATAATTGACTGAGTGTTCAGTTAATATACTCGGCAGCACCCCGACGTCAAGAGGTCCGTGCGAAACCGGGGGATGGCATCCCGTCGCGCGCCGCCGCTAGGCTGGTCCGGAGGTCCGGGGCGTGGCGGAGGTGACCGGCGTGTGGTCGATCGGCGAGCTGTGGCGGTATCCCGTGAAGTCGATGCTCGGTGAGCGGGTCGAGACGGTCTCGGTCGGCGAGAGCGGGGTCGCCGGCGACCGGGCGTACGCGCTCCTCGACGTCGCCACCGGGCTGATCGTGAGCGCCAAGCGGCCGGCGCACTTCGGTCGCCTGCTCGAATGGCGGGCGGCCACGGTCGCCGGGGGCGTCACGGTGACCCTCCCCGACGGCTCGGCCGTCGGGCTCGACGACCCCGAGGCCGCGCCGATGTTCAGCGCGCTGCTCGGCCGCGAGGTGCGCGTCGTCTCGACCGTGCCCGACGGCGCCCTCTACGGGATGACGTTCCCCGACGTCGAGGGAGCCGCACCGACGGAGTTCGCGGAGATGACCGAGGTCGAGCTGCGTGACCCGGACGGGCCGGTCTCGGGGATCGCCGTCGGCCTCTTCGCCCCCGGGACGTTCGTGGACGTCAGCCCGCTTCACGTCGTCGCCGCGAGCACCCTGGCGTCGTTGAACCGCACTGTGCCGTCGACCGCGTGGGACGTTCGCCGGTTCCGGCCGAACATCGTCATCGCCGGCGAGACGTCCGAGCCCTTCATCGAGAACGGCTGGCACGGATGCGAGGTCGCGATCGGCGACGAGGTCGTCGTCCAGCTCGGCCCGTCGACGCCGCGCTGCGTGATGACGACGCTCGCCCAGCCGGGGGTGCCGCGCGACCTCGGCGTGCTGCGCACCCTCGCACGCGCCAACCGACAGGAGATCCCCGAGTACGGGCAGTGGGCGTGCCTCGGCACCTACGCGACCGTCCTGCGCGAGGGCGTCATCCGCGCCGGCGACCGCGTCGAGATCGGCGCTCCCGTCGGCTGACAGCTGCCGGGGCCCGGCTACGCGTACACCTCTCCGCGCTCGGCCCTGTCGACGAGCGAGGCGGGCGGCGTGAACCGCTCGCCGTAGCCGGCGGCGAGCTCACGGGCACGGGCGACGAAGCCGGCGAGCCCGCCCTCGTACTGGTTGATGTACTGGACGACGCCGCCGGACCACGCCGGGAAGCCGATGCCGAAGATCGAGCCGATGTTGGCGTCGGGCACCGAGGTGATCACTCCCTCGTCCATGCACTTCACCGTCTCGAGCGCCTCGGCGAAGAGCATCCGCTCCTGGACGTCGCGGAAGGCGACGGTGCCGTTGCCGTTCGGCGCGAAGTGCTCGTACAGGCCCGGCCAGATCGTCCGCCCGCCGTCGGCGGGATAGTCGTAGAAGCCCCCGCCCGTCGACCTCCCCTTCCGGCCGAGCTCGACCATGCGGTCGAGCACCGCCTCCGCGGGATGCGCGTGATACGTGACACCGGCACGCTCGGCGGCGGCGCGGGCCTCGTTGCGGAGCTTCTGCGGCAGGGTGAGGGTGAGCTCGTCCATGAGCTGCAGCGGGCCGACCGGATAGCCGGCCTGGGTCGCGGCGCGCTCGGTCGACACCGGGCTCACCCCCTCGGCGAGCATCCCGATGCCCTCGTTGAGGAAGGTGCCGATGACCCGGCTGGTGAAGAACCCGCGGCTGTCGTTGACGACGATCGGGGTCTTGCCGAGCTGGAGCACGACGTCGAAGGCGCGCGCGAGGGCGGCATCCGACGTCTGCGCGCCGCGGATGATCTCGACGAGCGGCATCTTGTCGACCGGCGAGAAGAAGTGGAGGCCGACGAAGTCCTCGGGTCGCGAGACCGCGGTCGCCAGCTCGGTGATCGGCAGCGACGAGGTGTTCGAGCAGAGCAGCGCGCCGGGCGCGACGTGATCCTCGACCTCCTGGAACACGCGGTGCTTCAGCTCGGCGTTCTCGAACACGGCCTCGATGACGAGGTCGCAGCCCGCGACGGCGGCGGCGCTGTCGGTCGGGGTGATCCGGGCGAGGACGCGGTCGCGCTCCTCGGCGGTCATCCGTCCGCGCTTCACCGCCTTGTCGAGCAGCCCGGTGCTGTACGCCTTGCCCTTCTCGGCCGCCTCGACCGAGACGTCCTTCAGCACCACCTCCATGCCCCGCCGCGCGCAGGAGTAGGCGATGCCGGCGCCCATCATCCCGGCGCCGAGGACGGCGGCACGGGTCGCCTTCCACGCGGGGACGTCCTTGGGACGCGCGCCGCCATGGTTGATGTGGTTGAGGTCGAACCAGAACGCCTGGATCATGTTCTTCGACGTCTGCCCGGTCACCAGGTCGACGAAGTAGCGGGTCTCGATCGTGAAGGCGTTGTCGACGTCGACCTGGAGCCCCTCGATCGCGGCGCAGAGGATGTGGTGCGGCGCCGGATACGGCGCGCCCTTCAGCTGCTTGCGCAGGTTCGCGGGGAAGGCGGGGAGGTTGGCGGCGAACGCCGGGGTCGTCGGTGTCCCGCCCGGCACCTTGTAGCCGCGCACGTCGTAGGGCTGCACCGCCTTGGGATTGGCGGCGATCCATCGCTTCGCGGCGGCGATCAGCTCGTCGCGGGCGACGACCTCGTGGACGATGCCGAGCTGCAGCGCGTCGGCGGGGGCGAGCTGCTGGCCCTGGAGGAGGAGCTTGAGCAGGGCCTCGGCGGCGCCGAGCAGCCGGACGGTGCGGACGACGCCGCCGGCGCCGGGGAGCAACCCGAGGGTCACCTCGGGGAAGCCGACGCGCAGCCTGGGATCGTCGGCGAGGATGCGGTGGTGGCAGGCGAGGGTGATCTCGAAGCCACCGCCGAGCGCGGTGCCGTTGACCGCGGCGACGACCGGGCGTCCCAGGGTCTCGAGCCGGCGCAGCTGCGACTTGATGGTGGTGACGTTCTCGCGCACCGCGGCCGCGTCGTCGGGGGTCGCCTGGATGAGCAGGCGCAGGTCGCCGCCCGCGAAGAAGGTCTTCTTCGCCGAGGTGAGGACGACGCCGGTGATGGAGTCCTTCTCCGCCTCGAGCCGGTCGAGGGTCGCGGCCATCGAGCTCGTGTAGAGCTCGTTCATCGTGTTCGCGGACTGGGTGGGGTCGTCGAGGGTGAGGACGACGACGCCGTCGGCGTCCTTCTCCCAGCGGATCATGCTCTCAGCGCTCATCACTCTCTCCTGCCGCCTCAGACCCGCTCGACGACGGTGGCGATGCCCATCCCGCCGCCGACGCAGAGGGTGGCCAGGCCGTAGCGGCGGTCGCGCCGCTCGAGCTCGTCGATGAGCGTGCCGAGGATCATCGCCCCGGTGGCGCCGAGGGGATGCCCCATCGCGATCGCGCCGCCGTTGACGTTCACCTTCTCCGGCGGCAGCTCCATGTCCTTCATGAACCGCAGCACCACCGCGGCGAAGGCCTCGTTGATCTCGACGAGATCCATGTCGGAGATGTCGAGCCCGGCCTTGGCGAGCGCCTTGCGCGACGCGGGCGTCGGCCCTGTGAGCATGATCGTCGGGTCGGCGCCGCTCAGCGCGGTGGCGAGGATGCGCGCCCGCGGCTTCAGCCCGAGCTCCCTGCCGACCGTCTCGCTGCCGATGAGCACGAGCGATGCGCCGTCGACGATGCCCGAGGAGTTCCCCGGGGTGTGCACGTGGTCGATGCGCTCGACCCAGTGGTACTTCTGCAGCGCGACGGCGTCGAAGCCGCCCATCTCGCCCATCATCGCGAAGGACGGGTTGAGCGCCCCCAGCCCCTCCAGGGTGCTGTCGGCGCGGATGTGCTCGTCCTTCTC
This sequence comes from Candidatus Dormiibacterota bacterium, assembly GCA_035544475.1. Classification (GTDB taxonomy): domain Bacteria; phylum Chloroflexota; class Dormibacteria; order Aeolococcales; family Aeolococcaceae; genus CF-96. The sequence goes on from DATKEY010000051.1 coordinate 10,983, forward strand.
GAGGACGACCTCACCGTTGATGTCGCGCACCGGCACCACCGAGCCGTTGAACAGCCCCTCGGCCCAGGCGCTCGCGGCGCGCTTCTGGGACTCGAGCGCGTAGCGGTCGACGTCCTCGCGGGTGAAGCCCTCGATGGTCGCGATGAGGTCGGCGCCGATCCCCTGGGGGACGAAGCCGGTGGCATAGTTCGTCTCCGGGTCCATCGCCCAGGCGCCCCCGTCGCTCCCCATCGGGACCCGCGACATCGACTCGACGCCGCCGGCGAGGACGAGGTCCTCCCAGCCGGAGCGCACCTTCTGCGCGGCCACGTTGACCGCCTCGAGCCCCGAGGCGCAGAAGCGGTTGAGCTGGACGCCGGCGACGGTGTCGGGAAGCCCGGCCATGAGCGCGGCGGTCTTGGCGATGTCCATCCCCTGGTCGCCGAGCGGGCTCACGCAGCCGAGGACGAGGTCGTCGACCCGCGAGGTGTCGAGCTCGGGATGGCGCGTGCGCATCTCGTCGATGAGCCCGACCACGAGGGAGATCGGCTTGGTGGTGTGCAGCGAGCCGCTGCTCTTGCCGCGCCCGCGCGGGGTTCTGATGGCCTCGTAGACGAACGCGTCTGCGCTCACGTGCTTCTCCTCTCGATCCCGGCGTCAAGTGCGTCCAGGTCACTAACAAACAGGCGTGCTTGTTTATAGTATCACTCATGGCCAGCACGACCGCCTCCCGGTCCCGCCCCCCGGCGGGGGCCGGCTCGGCGCGACCCCGCCGCACCCAGGCCGAGCGGAGCGCCGCCACCCAGACCCGGGTGCTCGAGGCCGCCCTCGAGGTCCTGCTCGAGCGCGGCTACAGCGGGCTCACCACCACCAGGGTCGCCGAGCGCGCGGGGGTGTCGCGCGGCGCCCAGCTCCACCAGTACCCGACGAAGGAGGCGCTCGTCGTCGCCGCCGTCGAGCACGTCACGCGCTGCTGGGGCGACGAGCTGCGCCGCCAGGCGACCGTCCTGCCCGCCGGCGGCGACGAGCGCCTGCTTCGCGTCCACGAGCTGCTCTGGACCGTCCTCTCGGGCCCGATCTTCTACTCGGCGCTCGACCTGTGGGTCGCGGGCCGCACCGACCCGGTGCTCCGCGAGACGCTGCTGCCCTTCGAGCGCGCCTTCATCCGCGGCACCCGGGCGCTCGTCGCCGAGATGTACGGCCCCGAGCTCGCCGCCCGCCCGCGCGCCCGCGACGCGATCGACATCGTGATGCACACGATGCGCGGCGCCGCGCTCGCGCAGGTGCTGCAGCGCGACCGCCCCGCGGTCCTCGACCTGCGGCTGCTCACCGACATCGTCGTCGGACTGCTCGCCGAGGACGCGCCGCGACCTCACTGAAGTCGCACACAGGTCTTCACCGGATCTTCACAGCGACCGCCGGATACTCCCCGGGGTGAGAGATGAGGTCCACATCCTGTGGTTGAGCGCGGGGCTGGGCTGCGACGGCGACTCGATCTCGCTCACCGCGGCGACCCAGCCGCAGACCTGCTGCGGCCGCACGGCGCGGCGGTGCGCACCCTGCGGATGATCACCAACGCCGCGGTGCGGGTGGAACCCGAGTGGCGACGCCCCCGCGCGAGAGACGTCAGCGAGGACGAGCCCCGACCGGGGCCGCCGTGAGCGGCCGCGACGCACGCCTGGAGGCGCTCGCCACCGCGACGGGCCAGGCGGTCGTCGGCATGGACGCGAACGGCAACATCGTGGAGTGGGCCGGGAAGGCGGCGCAGATCTTCGGCTGGGAGCGCGAGGAGGTGCTGGGGCGATGCCTCGCCGACACCTTCATCCCCGCCTTCTACCGCGCGGCCCACCGCCACGGCGTCGAGCGCCAGCGCACCGGCGCCGGCGGCCCGCTCCTCGGCCGCCTGGTCGAGCTGCGCGCGCTGCGGCGCGACGGCACCGAGTTCCCGGTGGAGATGCTGGTGATCCCCGACGAGGACGGCGACGGTCGCCGCGTCTTCACCGCGCTGCTGCGCGACATCACGGCGCGCAAGCAGCTCGAGCGCCTGGGGAGCATGCAGCTCGCCGTCAGCCAGCTGCTCATGAGCGGGACCGGGAGCGGGCTCGCCGGGGTCCTCCCCGAGGTGCTCGGCGCGGTGGGGGAGACGCTGCGCTGCGAGGTGGTGCTGACCTGGGTCTCCGATCCCGGCGGCGGGCTGCGTCTCGAGTGCGCATGGCATGCGCAGATGCCGGGTCTCGACGCGCTGTGCGAGCGCGCCGGGAGCGTGCCGCTGCCCCAGGTCGACCTCGTCGGCCGGATGCTGAGCACCGGCGCGCCCTTCGTCGTCCATGCGGAGATGGCCCACCGCAACCCGCTGCTCGCCCTCGCCGGCGAGTTCGGGCTGAGCTGGATGGCGACCTTCCCGATCGCCCACGCCGGCCCGCCGTCGGGCCTGCTCGTCCTCCTCTCGAGCGGCATCCTCGCCCTCGACGAGGACGTGCTCCGGGCGATGAGCAACGTCGGCGGCCAGCTCGGCCAGGCCTATGCGCGCGAGGACGCGGAGCGGGTGGCGCGCGAGAGCGAGCGCGATCTCTGGCGCCAGGCGTTCCACGACCAGCTCACCGGGCTCGCCAACCGTGCGCTCTTCACCGACCGGGTCGACCACGCGCTGCTCCGATCGTCGCGGCACGGGACGACGTGCGCCATACTCCTCCTCGACCTCGACGACTTCAAGCGGGTGAACGACACCCGCGGACACCAGGTCGGCGACCTGCTTGTGCAGGCGGTGGCGGAGCGGCTCTGCGAGCACCTGCGTCCCGAGGACTCGGTGGCACGGCTCGGCGGCGACGAGTTCGCCGTGCTCCTCGAGGACATCGACGGTCCCCGCAGCGCGGAGATCGCGGCGGAGAGGGTGCTCGAGGCGCTGCAGCTGCCCTTCCACATCGACGGCCGCGAGCTGCTGGTGAGTGCCAGCGTCGGGGTGGCGCTCAGCGACGACGGCACCACCTTCGACGAGATCCTGCGCAACGCGGATCTGGCCATGTATGTCGCCAAGTCGCGGGGCAAGGGCCGCCACCAGCGATTCGAGCAGCGGATGCTCAGCGCGATGGTCGAGCGGGTCACCCTCGAGCACGAGATGCGGACCGCGCTCACCCGCGACCAGCTCACCGTCCTCTATCAGCCCCAGATCGACGTCGCCACCGGGCGGATCACCGGCGCCGAGGCGCTGGTGCGGTGGGACCACCCCACCCGCGGCCGGCTCGAGCCCCACGCCTTCATCCCCCAGGCCGAGGAGTCGCGGCTGATCGGCGCCCTGGGGGCGCGGGTGCTCCGCACCGCCTGCTGGGCGGCGCGGCGGTGGCTCGACGAGGGCCTGCCCGCGGTCCGGGTGGCGGTGAACGTCTCCGGCCGCGAGCTGGAGACCGGCGAGCTCCAGGGACGGATCCGCAGCGTGCTCGCCGAGACACGCCTTCCCGCGAGCTGCCTCGAGCTGGAGATCACCGAGACCTCGGCGGTCGGACAGCACCGCGAGGCCCTCGCCCGCCTCGCCGACCTGCGCACCATGGGGGTGCGCATCGCCATCGACGACTTCGGCACCGGCTATTCGATGCTCAGCCGCCTCCAGGCGTTCCCCGTCGACCGCCTGAAGATCGACCGCTCCTTCATCGAGGCGATCATCCTCGCGACCGACGCCGCGCCGCTCGTCGCGGCGATGATCGGCATGGCCCACGGGCTGGGCCTCACCGTGGTGGCCGAGGGGGTCGAGGTCCCCGAGCAGCTGCACTACCTCGCGACCCACGGGTGCGACGAGGCGCAGGGGTATCTGATCGGCCGGCCGGTGACGGCCGAGGCGTTCGAGACGCTGCTGCGCCGGTCGGCGGCGGGGATGAGCACCGTGCACTGGGAGGAACCGGAGCTCGGGGCCCGTGGCCTGCTCAGCGAGATGCTGCGGGCCGCGCCCGAGGTCGACAGCCTCGTCCCCGCGCTCCTCGACCAGCTGCAGCGGATCACCGGGGTGCGCTGCGACCTCCTCGACTCCCCGCCGGACCCCGAGCAGCCCAGCGTCCCGGTGGCGCTGCCGGACGGGCGCCTGATGGGCTGGCTCGGCGTCACCGGCGGCGCCGACGATCGCGCGCTCGAGGTCATGCGGCTCTTCAGCCGGGTCATCGCCGAACAGCTCGCCTGAATCCACCCGAGGCGCCGCCCTGGTATGTTGAGGAATACTCAACAAACGGGAGCGGAGCACGAAATGCGGACCACCGCGACCACCACCACCCCGTCCGGCCGGGTGCGGCTGAGCCGGGAGGCGCGGCGAGCCCAGCTGCTCGAGCTCGGGGTGCGGATGCTCGCGTCCCGCCGGCTCGACGAGCTCTCCACCGACGACATCGCCGTCGCCGCGGGGATCTCGAGCGGCCTGCTCTTCCACTACTTCCCGACCAAGCACGAGTTCCACGTCGCCGTCGCCCGCGCGGCCGCGGAGCAGCTGCGTGCGCGGGTCCTTCGCGGCGACCCCGACGCCGACCCGCCGGCGCGGATCCGGGCCAGCCTCGAGGCGTACGTCGACCACGTCGCCGAGCACCGCGCCGCCTACGTCTGGCTGGTGCGCGGCGCCGGGGGTGGCGACCCGGACATGGCCGCGGTCTACGACGAGACCCGCACCGCTCTCACCGACTTCATCGTCGAGGCCATCGCCGCGGTGCAGGGGCCGGTCTCGCCCCGGCTCGCCCTCGCGGTGCGGGGCTGGCAGGCCTTCGTCGAGGAGGTCGTGCTCGTCTGGATGGAGGGAGGCGACCTCGGTCGAGGCGACCTCCTCGAGATGCTCGAGCGGAGCTTCTACCGGCTGCTCGGGCTCGGCTGAGGGCCGACCTCGGGGCCCGCCTCGCCGGCGGCGCCCGCGCCCATGACGGTCGCGGCGATCCAGCGGACGATGTCGGGGGCGAGGTCGGTGTCAGCCTCGCAGCGACCGGCGCGCCCGGAGCCGTCGCCTACCTCGCGGCCCGCTTCGCCGGTCTCGCGGCGCCGCGGAGCTGCTGACAGGTCAGCCGGAGGCCCGGGCCGGCGCCCGCCTCGTCGGACAGGACGGCCACGACGCTACTCCCGGACACTCACAGGCGGGTCGACGGCCGGTAGTGTGCAGCGCGCCGCGCACCGGCCGGGCCGCCGCCCGGGCGCTTGACGCGCGCGGCCCGAGTTGCCATCGTGGGTCGGGGAGGGCGCGCAACGAACGGCGAGAGGGACTCCCTGTGTTCCGCTTTCTGCACGTGATCGACCCCTGGCGCGGCCGTCGCGAGCGGCGGCTCGCCCGTGGAGAAGGAGGCGTCGGCGATGAGCTACGAGAAGAAGGAAGACCTGGAGGTGCTGGTGGTGCCGGAGCCGGAACGGGAGCTCGTGCCCTCGGAACCGGCGCCCACGGAGCCCGAGCGGACGCCGGAGCCGGTGCCGGCGGGCCGAGGCGGCTGAGCACCTACGTCATCGGTTTTCGGGACTGGGTCGTCGTCCTCGACGACGAGGGCCGTCCCATCCTCGGCTCCTGCGCGCGGCCGGTGATGTGGACGACGCGCACCCTGATCGCCCGGCACCTCACCGAGAAGGGTCAGGTCCGCAACGACCACCCCGCCCCGGGTCGCGGCTGCGAGTGCGGCGTCTACGCGGTTCACGACGTGTCGAGCAGCTGGCTCGAGCGCCTCGGCGGCAGGGCGACGATCACCGGCGCGGTGCGGCTCAGCGGGACGGTGCGGCGTCATCGCGACGAGGGCGTCCGCGGTGCGGTCGCCGAGATCGTCGCCCTCGCCCGCCCGGAGCAGCCGCTCTGGGCGTTCAGCGACTACCGCGCCTACACCCACTTCCCGCTCTACCAGGACCACCGCCGGGCGCAGACGTCCCCGGTCGACGCCGAGCAGCTCGCCGAGCGGTACGGGGTCCCGCTCGTCGACCTCGGTCACCTCACGATGGTGGCCCTCGAGCACGGCGACCGGCTCTGGCCCTGATTCTCGTGTAGGTACGCGCATCTCCGGGTACACAGGGGATGGCGTCGATTCCGCCCGCGGGACGGCGACCGAGCCACCCGACGCGGGAGGAGATCCGGAACATGCGTGATGCCCTCATCGTCGATGCCGTCCGCAGCCCGATCGGGCGGGGGAAGCCCGGAGGCGCGCTGAGCGGCCTGCACCCCGTCGACCTGCTCGCGAAGACCCTCCAGGCGCTCGTCGAGCGCACCGGGATCGACCCCGCGATGGTCGACGACGTGATCGTCGGCGCCGTCGGACAGGCCGGCGAGCAGTCGCTGAACATCGCCCGCAACGCGCTGCTCGCGGCGGGCTTCCCCGAGTCGGTCCCGGGCACGACCGTGGACCGGCAGTGCGGCTCCTCGCAGCAGGCGGCGCACTTCGCCGCGCAGGGGGTGATCTCCGGCGCCTACGACGTCGTCATCGCCGCCGGGATCGAGTCGATGAGTCACGTCCCGATGGGCTCCCAGGTCGCCGGCTTCGACCCCTTCGGGCCGATGCTCGGCGCGCGCTATCCCGACGGCCTGGTCCCCCAGGGCATCTCCGCGGAGCTGATCGCGGCGCGCTGGGGCCTCGGCCGCGACCAGGTCGACGAGTTCGGGCTGCGCAGCCACCGGCTCGCCGCCGCGGCCGCCGACGCCGGGCGCTTCGATCGCGAGATCGTCCCGATCGTCACCGGCTCCAACGGCACGACGACGACCGTGACCGCCGACGAGGGCATCCGACGCGACACCACCGCCGAGCGCCTCGCCGCGCTGCGGCCCGCCTTCCGGAGCGACGCCTACTCCGAGCGCTTCCCCCAGATCGGCTGGGTCGTCACCGCCGGCAACTCCTCGCAGATCAGCGACGGCGCCGCCGCCGTGCTCATCGTCTCCCCGCAGGCCGCCGAGCGGCTGGGGCTGCGCCCGCGTGCCCGCTTCCACAGCTTCGCCGTCGTCGGCGACGACCCGATCATGATGCTGACCGGGGTGATCCCCGCGACCCGCAGGGTTCTCGACCGGGCCGGGCTGCGCCTCGACGACATCGACGTCGTCGAGATCAACGAGGCCTTCGCCTCGGTGGTCCTCGGGTGGCAGCAGGAGCTCGACGCCGACCTGTCGAAGGTCAACGTCAACGGCGGTGCGATCGCTCTCGGACACCCGCTCGGCGCGAGCGGCGCCCGGCTCCTCACCACCCTCGTCAACGCGCTCGAGCAGCGCGGCGGCCGCCTCGGTCTGCAGACGATGTGCGAGGGCGGCGGGATGGCCAACGCCACGATCATCGAGCGCCTCTGACCGGATACTCTGCGGGTTCCGCCCCCCGGCCGCGGCCGGCGGGGCGCAACCCGGCAGTGGAGGCGGTGCGGTGGCGGGAACGGTCGACCACGAGCGGATCGACGTGACCGCCGCCCTCATGGAGCGCCGTATGGGCGCAGCCGGCCGGTGAGCGAGCGCCGGGTCGCGCTCGTCACCGGTGGCAGCCGCGGCATCGGGGCGGCGGTCGCCCTCGGCCTCGCCGAGGACGGGATGGACGTCGCGGTCAGCTACCGGCGCGACGCCGACGCCGCCGCCGAGGTGGTCGCCGGCGCCGAGGCGATGGGGGTGCGCGCCCGCGCCTACCCCGCCACCCTGGGCCCGCCGGGGGCCGCCGAGGCGCTCGCCGCCGCGGTCCTCGACGACCTCGGCCGCGTCGACGTCCTGGTGAGCAACGCGGGGGTCGCGAGCCGCGGGCTGCGGGTCACGGCGACAGAGCGCACCGAGGTCGAGCGGGTGATCGGCACCCACGCCGTCGCCGCCCACGACCTCTGCCGGCTGCTGGTGCCGCAGATGCGCGGCCGTTCGCGCGGCGACGTGGTCGTCGTCAGCAGCATCGCGACCCGGGTGCTCGCGGCGAACGGCGCCCCCTACAGCATGGGGAAGGCGGCGCTCGAGGCGCTGGCGCTGACCCTCGCCAGGGAGGAGCGCGAGCACGGCATCCGGGTGAACATCGTCGCCCCCGGGCTCGTCGACACCGAGATGGGACGGCGGCTCGTCCGGGCCACCGAGGGGGTCGAGGACATCCGCGACCTCGACGTGCGCTCGCCCTTCGGCCGCGTCTGCACGCCCGAGGACGTCGCCGCGGTGGTGCGCTTCCTCGTGTCGGACCGGTGCGGATACGTGACCGGGCAGTGGATCGCCGTCGACGGCGGCCAGATCTGGGGGCGCTGGACATGAGCATCATCAGTCGTGGCTTCAGGGGCCGTCGCGACCGGACCGAGGGCGGGCGGCTGCCGCCGGGCCAGTACCTGGTGCGCGACTTTCCCGTCCTCAGCGCCGGGCCCACCCCCCGCACGAAGCTCTCCGACTGGAGCTTCTCGATCACCGGGGAGATCGACGAGCCGAAGACCTGGACCTGGGAGCAGTTCCGGGCACTACCGACGGAAACGATCACGAAGGACATTCACTGCGTCACCAAGTGGTCGAAGTTCGACACCGCCTGGGAGGGCGTCTCCGTCGACACCCTGCTCGAGGGCGTCGAGACCGCCGCCGAGTATGCGATGGCGTTCTCGGACGGCGACTACACGACCAACGTGCCCCTGGAGGACCTCACCGGGGGGAAGGCGTGGGTGGCGTTCGCCTACGACGGCCAGCCGCTCGAGCCGGCCCACGGCGGTCCGGCGCGGCTGTTCGTCCCCCACCTGTACTTCTGGAAGAGCGCCAAGTGGGTGCGCGGGCTGCGCCTGATGAACGACGACGAGCCGGGGTTCTGGGAGACCTACGGCTACCACATGTACGGTGACCCATGGCGCGAGCAGCGATACAGCGGCGACTGAGCTGGCGGGTCGCCTCGGTCGTCGACGTCGTCGACGAGACCTCGCGGGTGCGCAGCCTCGTGCTCTCGGTGCCGGGATGGCCGGGTCACCGCCCCGGGGAGCACGTCGACGTGCGGCTCACCGCCGAGGACGGCTACGTCGCGGAGCGCAGCTACTCCATCGCCTCCGCCCCCGACGACGGCGAGCATCTCGCCCTGACCGTCGAGCGCATCGACGACGGCGAAGTGTCGCCGTACCTCACCGAGGAGCTCCACGCCGGCGATCCGCTCGAGCTGAGGGGGCCGATCGGCGGCTACTTCGCCTGGACCGTCGACGACGGAGGGCCGCTGCTGCTCGTCGCCGGCGGCTCGGGGGTCTGCCCGCTCATGGCGATGATCCGCCACCGCGCCGCCCGTGCGAGCACGGTGCCGACCCGGCTGCTCTACTCGTCGCGGACGCTCGAGGACGTCATCTACCGCGACGAGCTCGCCCGTCTCGGCGCCGACGGCAGCGGGCTGGCGGTCACCCATACGCTCACCCGGGTACAGCCCCCCGGATGGACGGGACCCACGCGGCGCATCGACGCAGCGATGCTCGCGGAGGTCGCCTGGCCGGCGGAGAAGCGGCCGCTCGCCTACGTGTGCGGCCCCACCCCGCTCGTCGAGTCCGTGGCCCGCTCCCTCGTCGACCTCGGCCACGACCCGGGACGCGTCAGGACGGAGAGATTCGGGCCCACAGGAGGATAGGAATGGACGAGAGTGACCTGAGGCTCGACGGCAACGCCGCGGCGGGCATGCTCCAGGAGATGTTCGTCCCCGAGCTCACCGCCGCCCGTGGCCGGTGCGTCGGGTGCGGCGAGGTGGGGGAGATGGGTGCCCAGCACCTCTACATGTATCCGCACGC
>DATKEY010000052.1:0-3871 GCA_035544475.1 Candidatus Dormiibacterota bacterium
GACGAGGCCTCGAGGCGGCCGGGCTGGTCGTCCCGCCGACGGTGTCCGGTGCGGCGACCACGCCGCTGCTGCACGAGCGTCTCCTCGACTGGCAGGTGGATCTCCTCGCCGTTGCGTATCCTGCCCGTACATTCTCCCGGCACGCTCTCGCCGGCGCATCGTCGACTCTGACGATGCCCCGCAGGACGCACCCTGTTCGCCGGCGCTCGCGGCGGTGGGTGCTCCGCTCCTGGTTCCACGACCCGAGGGACGTCGACGCCGCCCCCTCGGTGCCACCCGTGCCGCCGGCCGCGGGGTCCCGCCGGACTGAGAATCCGCACGGGCTCACGGATCGGGAGGTCACGGTGCTGCGTGTCATGGCGGAGGGGCTCAGCAATGCGCAGATCGCCGCACGGCTCTGTGTGAGCGAGCACACCGTCGCCGCGCACCTGCGATCGATCTTCCGGAAGATCGGCGCGGCCAGCAGGAGTGCGGCGACGAGGTACGCGTTCGAGCACGGTCTGGCGTGAGTTCGATCTCGTACTGACGGAAACGGGGGTCAGGTCACGCCCTCAGCCGCCCCGCTCCGCGATCCGCCCGGCGATGAAGCCGAGCACCCGCTGCACGTAGAGCGAGGGGTCATCGGGGTAGCTGCCGTCGTGGGTGCGGGCGGGGGTGATCCAGAGCTCACTCCGCGTGTTCGTCGACGCCGCCCGCAGCACCGAGGCGTCGGCGGCCGGGATCAGCGGGTCGCCGGCGGCGTGGATGAAGAGGATGGCGCGCCCGGGTATGGCGGCGACCGCGGTGGTGGCCTGGGCGTCGGGGTCGGCGCCGTCACGCTCGGTGAGCCGGGTCGCCAGCCAGATCGTCAACCGCCCCACGCCGGCGTCCCGCCAGAAAGCGGTGAACTGGGCGCCGCTGCTCACGTAGGCGCTGTCGCTGACGATCGCGGCGACAGCCGGCATCCGCGGCGCCGCCAGCAGCAGCGTGGTCGCCCCGGCGCTCCCGCCGATGAACGCCATCTGCGCAGGTGCGTAGCCCCGCCCGACCATGAAGTCGTAGGCGCCGAGCACGTCGCGCTGCTCGAGGTTGCCGAAGGTCTGGTGGCTGCCGTCGCTCTCCCCGTCGCCGCGAGGGTCGTAGAGGAGGACGTCGTCCCCGGTGGCCACCAGGTCGCGGGCAAGCGGCGAGTTGGTGCCCCGGTCGCAGGCGGTCCCGCACACCACCACCACGCTGCGCCCGCCGGGATGCGCCGGGTGCAGCAGCCAGCCGCGCAGGGTCAGACGGTCGACCCGGCTTGCAAAGGCGACGTCCTCGTGGCCGGGGGCCAGCCGCTGCGGGTTCGGTCCGGGGATGGAGCGGTGGGGAGCGGTGACCATGTCGGCCAGGGATTGCGCCGTCCGCAGAGTCTGCCAGCCTTGGACCAGGCCGGCGAGCGCGATCAGTCCCAGCACCACGAGAGCGAGCCGCCGCCGGCGCAGTGAGGGAAGGCGGGGTCGCATCCCCGCCATGGTGGCCCGCGACGCCGGTCCGTCGATGGGTCAGACCTCGGCGACGATCTCGTAGATGGCGGTGCTCTCGATCGGCGGTGCGTCGGCTGGACGGGCCGCGCTCATCGCGTCGAGGCCGTCCCTGGCATTGCTCTCGGTGTCGAAGATCACCGACCCCACCCCCGAGGATCCATCCACGGAGCGAAGGAACCGGGCTCCCTGAAAGCCCGGCAGGGTCTTGATCCTCGGGATCAGCACGTCGTTGAGCATCGACACACCGGCGGCGGCGTCCCGTCCCTGCAGATTGACGAACGTCACGGCTGCGAACGGCATCTCCATCTCCTCTCGGCCTCTCGTCCTACGGATCCGCGTCCCGCGCGGGTACGGTAGCGCGCCGCCGGCGCCGCCGGCTATGCGGACCCGAGCCACCGCCGTCACGCGGGATGCTCAGAACGAGCAGCGCACCCGCGAGGTTCGCGAGCGCCATCAGCAGGAAGGCCGACGTCACCGAAACCGTCAGCACCGCCCCCCCGAGCAGTGAGCCGACCGGCAGGCCCACGAAGTTCATCGCCATCGACACTGCGAAGGCGCGACCCAGCCACTGTGGATCGGTCCGCCGCTGTCGCAGCGCGAACAGGCCGATGTCGACCGGTCCGTTGGAGAGCCCGAAGAGGATCATCGCAACCACAGCGATGCCGAGGTCGTTGCAGACGGCCAGGATGAGCCCGACAGCGACCATCATCAGCATGCCCGATATGAGCAGCGCGCGCTCACGGCCCTCGCTGTCGAAGCGACCCACGACCAGCCCGGACACGGCGCCCGCCACCCCGACTGCGGCCCAGAGGGCACCGACGGTCCCCGCGCTGTGGTGCAGATGGCCGAGCACGAGCACGGGAAGCCCGACGACGGCGATCCCGTATCCCAGGTTGGAGGCGGCGACGCTGAGCGCCAGCCCGCGCAGAGTGGCATGGGTCGCGACGTGGTGCACCGCATCCCGTGCGTCTCCCACCACCGACCCGGCTGGCGGCCTGGCCCTCGGCGGGTTGGGCATGCCGGTGAGCGAGACCGCGGCCGCGAGGAACACGACCGTGGTCGCGACCAGAGCAGCGGACCCACCCGCCAGCCCGGCGATGGTCCCGGCGAGGGCAGGGCCCACGACCACCGCGACCACGAACCCCGCGCTGTCCGCGGCGTTGGCGCGGTCCCATAGGGCGCGGGGGACGAGCACGGGGAAGAGCGTTCGCGTCCCGGCGTTGCTGAGCGGACCCGTCAGGGAGCCGATCGAGGTGATGGCCACGAGCAACAGCACGGGCAGCGCACCCGCTCGGGCGAGGACGACGATGCCGAGCAGGCAGGTGGCTGCCAGCAGGTAGTCGAGGCGGATCATCTCAGTGCGGCCTTGACGGTCGAGAAGCGCGCCGGCGAGCGGGCTGAACAGCAGCCCGGGGAAGAGGCTGGCGAAAACGACGACTCCGGCGATGCTCGAGGAGTGGTACCGCTCGAGGCAGAAGAGCACGATCGCCACCGAGAGCATCTGCCCCGCCACCCTGCCGAGCAGGGCGACCGCCAGTAGGCGGGGTATGCCCTTGACGGACAGGAGGCTGCGATAGGAGGGCCGGCGATCGGTCTGGAGGCTCACCGTGCCCACGCTACCTCGCTTGCGAGGCGTGGCATGCTGGAGGCCGTGACTGGCCTCGACCGCGTTCGGCTCCGGCTCGATCGGGTCCGCGCTGCGGTGGGCGAGATCGATCCGGTGTTCCTCGACACACCGGCGCTCCCCTGCGCGCCGCTCGGCCGGGCACTCGGGTGCTCGGTGACGCTGAAGGTCGAGACCCTCAACCCGGTCCGGAGCTTCAAGGGGCGCGGCGCCGAGACGGTGGCGGCCGTGGCCCGCCGGAAGGGGGCATCACGCGTGGTGTGCGCGAGTGCCGGGAATCTCGGGCAGGCGCTGGCCTACAGCGGGCGGCGTCGAGGCCTGGAGGTCACCGTCGTCGCGCCGAGAACTGCGAACCCGCTCAAGCTGAGCCAGATCGCCGCCTTCGGCGCCGATGTGAGGGTCGATGGCGAGGACATCGACGACGCCCGCCTGCTCGCCCGCGAGATCGCGGAGGAGAGTCGCGCCTATCTGGTCGAGGACAGCCTGGATCCGGCGACCTGCGAGGGAGCCGCCACGATCGGCCTCGAGCTCGTCCGAGACGATCCGCAGCTCGATGTCGTGCTCGTGGCTGTCGGCGGCGGAGCGATGGCCAGCGGCGTGGGCTACGCGATGCGCCGGCTCGCCGAGCACGTGGAGGTCATCGGAATCCAGCCCGCTGGCGCGCCCGCGATGGCGCTGTCGTGGCGCCGGGGATCAGTCGTCGAGACGGACCGCATCGAGACGATCGCCGACGGCGTCGCCGGGC
>DATKEY010000053.1:0-2513 GCA_035544475.1 Candidatus Dormiibacterota bacterium
CGGGGTGCGGGCTCGAGCAGGAGGTCGGCGTCGGCAGCACCGGCGGTCCCCAGGTGGGCACCGCCGCCCCGGAGGTGAGGGTCCACACCCTCGACGGGGCGGTGTTCGACCTCGCCGCGGAGCGCGGCCACCCGGTCGTGATCGACTTCTTCGGCTCCTGGTGCGGCCCCTGCCGCCGTCAGCAGGCGGACCTCAACGCCGTCGCCTCGCGCTACCGCCCCCGGGGGGTCGTGGTCGTCGGCGACGCGCTGCGCGACGACCGCGCGGCGGTCGAGAGCTACCTCACCGACCTCGCCGTGCCCTACCCGGCGGGGCTCGACGACGGCGACGCCGGCGCCCGCTTCGCGGTGCTCGCGCCGCCGACCACGGTGGTCATCGACCGCGACGGGCGCGTCGCGGCGACCGTCCTCGGCGGCATCCACCCGGCGACGCTGACCAGCCTCCTCGACCGCCTCCTGGCGGTGGGCTGAGACGACCGCGGGCGGCCCCGAGCCGCCCGCGCGCCGACTGAATGACCCGGCTCAGCTCGCGCGCCGCTGCCAGCGGGTCTTCTTCAGCATCTTCTTGTGCTTGTGCTTCCGCATCTTCTTGCGGCGCTTCTTGATGACCGAGCCCACCCGGGCCTCCCTGTCGCCCTCGGCGGGGCATCTCTGACGCGCCGGCAGGCGCGGTCGTCCGAACGACCGGCGGAGTGTAGCAGCAGCTCCGGTCGGGTCAGTCGGGCCCGAGCTCGGCGTACGCGGCGCGCAGCCGTTCGGCGGTGCGGTCGAGGTGCTCGGGGAGAACCTTGACGTCGGCGAGGACCGGCATGAAGTTCGTGTCGCCGTCCCAACGGGGGACGACGTGGGTATGGACGTGGTCGGCGATGCCGGCACCCGCGATCCTCCCCTGGTTCACCCCGAGGTTGAAGCCGTCGGGGCCGAGCGCCGCCTGGAGCGCGCGGACCGCCCGCCGGGCTCCGAGGAACATCCCGGCGCCCTCGGCCGGGGTGAGGGCGGTCACGTCGGGGGCGTGGCGGTGGGGGACGACGAGCAGATGACCGCTGCTGTACGGGTAGAGGTTGAGGACGGTGAAGGTGAGCTCGGCGCGCTCGACGACGTGCTTCTCCTGGTCCGTGCCGCCCGCGTCGATCGCGCAGAGCACGCAGCCCTCGCGGGGCGTGGGGTCGCCCACGTACTCCATCCGCCAGGGGGCCCAGAGCCGGCGCACGGCCGCCGAGGATAGCAGCGGCGGTGCCGAGCCCTGCCCTCGGCAGCGCCAGGGGCCCGCCCACCGCAAGTTTTCATTTGGAGCGCTCGTTTCGATTGTCGCATCCCGGTTGCGAGCCGGGGCCGGGCGCCGCCCCGACGAGCGGTGGAAGAGGGTTCGGACGATGATGCGGCGAGCGCTGGCAGCTGCGGCACCGGTCACCATGGCCGGGGTCCTCCAGCTCGTCCTCGGCGCCACCTCCGCGTCCGCTGCGGTCTCCGTGGGCATGCCGACGCAGCAGCCCTCGCTCCTCGGAGGGGTGCTTCAGCTGCTCGCACCCCGCCCGGCCGCCGCTCCCGTCATCGCCCCCGCCGGGAGCTCCTCCGCCCACGGGCTGAGCCTCGACATCCTCGGGAGCTGCGTGAGCTGCACCTCGGCGAGCGCCGCTCCCGGGCACGGCAGCGCCTCCGCCACCGGCCTGCGACTTCTCGGCCACGACCTCGCCGCCGGCTCCGCCGATGGGCACGGCAGTCAGGGCGCCGCGCTCGTCTCGCTTCCGCTCAACCCGCTGCTCGACCTGGCCCTCGCCGGGTGGAGCGCGTCGGCGGACAGCGGTCCCGCCGCCTCCTCCGGCGACGCGCGCAGCTCGCTCACCGACCTCGGCATCCTCGGCAACATCGCCAACGTGTCGCTGCTGACCTCCAGCAGCCACGCCGGCGTCGCCGGTGCCTCCGGGGCGGGCGGCGCGTCGAGCGACGGGGCGGTGATCACCCTCCTCGGTGGCGCCCTCGATCTCCACCTGCTCCACTCCGGCACCGATGCGAACGGCGCCGCGCAGACCTACCTCGCCTCGGTGAACGGCACCACCGTGGGTGCGCTGAGCAGCTCGGACCCGATCCCGGTCAGCATCCCCGGCGTCCTCGACCTGGCCCTTCTCCAGGCCGATGCGGCGGCCGGCAACGGCGGCACCGGCAGCGCCGCGATCGGCAGCGTCTCGGGCGTGCTCGGCACCCCCGGCACCGCCGCCGGCCTCCTCGGAGCCAGCTCCTCGGACAGCGGCCACGCCGCCTCCGGCGGTGGCGCCCCGGCGACCGCGCCGGCCACCTCGGGCGGCTCGCCCTCGGTGCTCGGCGTCGTGTCCAATCCGCGCCTCGTTCCCGAGACCGGCACCTACCTCGGCGCCGCCGGCCTCGGCCTGGTCATCGCGGGAACCGCCCTGGCCGTCGCGAGCACCGCTCGCCGGCGCCGCCGGGCCGCGGCCGCGTGACCTCCTGATCCAGCTTTCCTCCCTGACCCTGTCGGGCGGGGCCAACGTGGCCCCGCCC
>DATKEY010000054.1:0-7293 GCA_035544475.1 Candidatus Dormiibacterota bacterium
GTGGGCCGTCTCGCCGAGGCGTTCCGGGTGATCAGCGCCGTCTGACCCGTGGCCGGCGCGACAGGACCCATTCGTCCGTGGATGTGACGTTCCTGTAACTGCTTTAAATACGTGGAAACCACGTAGTACGCTCGTGCCAGGCATCCATCACGCGGGGAGGTGCCTCGGATGTTCGGGCGGGTGGTGGTGGTAGGGGTGCTGGTCTGGTTGCTCTTCTTCCAGCTCGGCCACCTCGGTCTCGACGCCGGCGGGCTGCACTGGCACGTCGACGGCCGCTGGCGGGGCGTCTGCCAGCAGCTGATGACGCACTGCGACTACGTGCTGCGCCTCCGCAGTCAGTAGGCGAAGAGGATCCTCTCGCGAATGCCGTCGGGGCGCTCGATGATCACGCTCGCCCCTTGCTCCCGTGCCTCCTCGATGCACACGGCGGTGGCGATCGCCTGGCGGAGCGCATCGGTCTTGGAGATCTGCTTGCGCTCGGCGAGGTCGGCGAGGTCCTTCCAGACCCGAGCGGGGAGGTTCACGGTGACCCTGGCCACCGGGGGGGTCGACGAGGCCGGCCCGTTCTGCTGCTCGGCCACCTGTGCCATGACGATCCCTCCGGAGCCGGAACGCACGCCCCTGTAGCTCGCACCTCGGCCCCCACCCTCTCGACGACGCGCTCCCACCCGCATGGGCAGTGAGCACCCAACTTTTGGCCGATAGTCTACGTGCCTGCAGAGTGTAAAGCAAGTCGTGTTGCACGCAGCAGCAGCGTATCCTACACTGGGGCAGGCGACCCCGCTGCGGCGGCCGGCCGGCCACGAGCCTCCGAGCCGACGCGCGGGAGCGTCGTGGAGGTGATCGGTCGATGCGGGCGGAGCAGACCGGTGGCGTCGAGCCCACGCCGCTCGAATGCGTGGTCCAGGTCGAGCTCGTCCTCTGCGAGGAGGACGGCGCCCGCCGCCTCGTCTGGACCGAGGTGATCCCTGGGGCGGTGGACCTGGTGGGCCGCCCGGCGTGGCCTGCGCACCTCCGCCGTCCGTACCTCCCCTGGCGCCGCCGCGACGAGTGGTAGGCTGCCGCGCCGACCATGACCGAGATCCGCACCGCTCCCTACGGCTCCTGGCCCTCCCCGATCACCTCCGAGCTGATCGTCAGCGACACCGTCGGCCTCGGCCAGGTGGAGGTCGAGGGCGGCGACGTCTGGTGGGCGGAGGCGCGGCCCGCCGAGCAGGGCCGGGTGGTGGTGGTGCGCCGCCGCGCCGACGGGGCGATCGCCGACGCCTTCGGCCCCGGCTGGAACGCCCGCACCCGGGTCCACGAGTACGGCGGCAGCTCCTTCGCCGTCGACGGCGACACCCTGTACTTCACCCACTTCGCCGACCAGCGCCTCTATCGGAGCGACGCCGGCGAAGCGCCCCGGGCGCTCACCCCCGAGGGCGACCTCCGCTACTCCGACCTCTGCATCGATCGCGGCCGCTCCCGGATGCTCTGCGTCCTCGAGGATCACACCCGCGGCGGGCCGGAGGCGGTCAACGTCATCGCGGCCGTCCCCCTCGAGGGCGGCGCGCCGGAGGTGCTCGTCGAGGGCTCGGACTTCTGCGCGGCGCCGCGGGTCAGCCCCGACGGCGCCCGGATGTGCTGGCTCACCTGGAACCATCCCGACCTCCCGTGGGACTCGACAGAGCTCTGGGTCGCCGACCTCGACGCGACCGGCCGCCCGGCGGCGCCGGTGCGGGTCGCCGGAGGGCCGCGAGAGTCGGTGCTCGTCCCCGCCTGGTCGCCGCGGGGCGTCCTCCACCTCGTCTCCGACCGCACCGGGTGGTGGAACCTCTACCGCTGGCGTGACGGCGAGCTCGAGGCGCTCGCCCCGGCGGAGATGGAGTTCGCCCGCCCCGCCTGGATGCTCGGCTGGACCACGTACACGTTCCTCGGCGAGGAGCGGATCGTCTGCACCGCGACCGCGGCCGGCGAGTGGCGGCTCTACGAGCTCCACCCCGAGATGGGGCTGCGCGAGGTCGAGACCGCCTTCACCGAGATCGGCCCCTGGCTGCGCGCCCACGAGGGCGGGGTCGTCTTCACCGGCGGCTCGCCGGTGCTCTTCCCCGCGCTCGTCCACGTCGACGTCGAGAGCGGGGCCACCGAGGTCCTGCGCCGGAGCAGCACCCTCGAGGTCGACCACGGCTACGTCTCCGTGCCCGAGGCGGTCGAGTTCCCGACCGAGGACGGGCTCACGGCGCACGCCCTCCACTACCCGCCGCGCAACGCCGAGATGCGCGGCCCCGACGACGAGCGGCCGCCGCTGCTCGTCGAGAGCCACGGGGGGCCGACCGCCGCGGCGACGACAGTGCTCCGGCTGCCGATCCAGTACTGGACCAGCCGGGGCATCGGCGTCCTCGACGTCAACTACGGCGGCAGCACCGGGTACGGACGCGAGTACCGCGAGCGCCTCTACGGACGCTGGGGCGTCGTCGACGTCGACGACTGCGTCAACGGCGCGCGCTTCCTCGTCGAGCGCGGCGACGCCGATCCAGAGCGGCTCATGATCTCCGGGGGCAGCGCCGGCGGGTACACGACGCTCTGCGCGCTCACCTTCCGCGACA
The DNA here is from genome assembly GCA_035544475.1 of Candidatus Dormiibacterota bacterium. GTDB lineage: Bacteria > Chloroflexota > Dormibacteria > Aeolococcales > Aeolococcaceae > CF-96. The sequence continues at coordinate 2,586 of DATKEY010000054.1, forward strand.
CCTTCTCGGCGGGGGCGAGCCACTTCGGGATCGGCGACCTCGAGGTGTTCGTCGGCGACACCCACAAGTTCGAGTCCCGCTACCTCGACCGCCTCATCGGCCCGCTGCCGGAGGCCGCCGCCCTCTACCGCGAACGCTCCCCCATCAATCACACCGATCGGCTGAGCTGCCCGGTGATCCTCTTCCAGGGGCTCGAGGACAGGATCGTCCCCCCGAACCAGGCGGAGCTCATGTTCGAGGCGCTGAAGCACAAGGGCATCCCCTGCGCCTACGTGCCCTTCCCCGGCGAGCAGCACGGCTTCCGCATCGCCGCGAACATCCGGCGCTCGCTCGACGGCGAGCTCTACTTCTACTCCCGGGTGCTCGGCTTCCCCCTCGCCGAGCAGCTCGAGCCGGTCGAGATCGAGAACCTTCCCCCCGAGTGAGGCAGGGGGCAGTTGCGGGCATTGCGTCAATGCCCGCAACTGGACGGGGGAGTCCCCCGCGTCGAAGGGGGCGTCAGGCCCCCCTCCTCCGCATGCCCAGGCCGGCGACGAGGATCAGCCCGGCGATGGCGGCGCCGATCAGGGCGACGCCCGCGGCGATGAGCCCGGTGCTCCAGTGCGACGCCGGGATCGGGGTCTCGAGCGCCGGGGCCGTCGCGCCTCTGACCGGCCCGACGCCCATCGACGCGAGGCGCACCGAGCCGTCCGGGGTCACGCTCATGTCGTAGGTGACCTGGGGGCTCGGGGCGTCGAGGGTGAGGTAGCTGAGCCACCCCTGCTGGGGCACCCAGGACATGTTGCGATCGCTGCTCAGGTCGTGCTGGAGGAGCGACCCCATCCGCTCCTGGGAGACGAGGGTGAAGCCCGGCGCCAGCGACTGCGGGGCCGACGGCTGGGCGTCGGTGAGCAGGTAGAGGTCGGCGACCACCGGGTCGAGGGCGTTGGCGAGCACCTCGAGCGGCACCCAGAGGTGCGGGGTGTGCATGGTGATGAGCACCGGGGTGCCGTCGCCGGCGAGCTGGCCGCGCTGCCGCGCGGCGCTCAGGTCGTACTTCGCGGCCATGAAGATCGGGCTCGTCGCCGCGTAGGCGAGGAGGTGGGCCCGGGTCTCGTCGGGGAGGACGAAGCCGTTCTGGGTGCACCAGTCGACCACCGCCTGTCCGCTTCCGCGGAGCACGGTGATGTCGAGGGCGTCGATCTGCACCTGCTGGAGCACCTGGGCGGGGGCGGCGGGCACCGCCGCCTTGCCTGCGGCGGCGAGGGCCTCGAACTGCGGGTGGGTCTCGCGCTCGAGCCGCTGCAGCGTCCAGGCGCCGCCCTTGACGACGCTGTCGGGCACCGCGGGCAGGGGGACGATCCAGCCGAGGCCGGCGACGTCGCCCTGGTAGGCGAAGCTCGTCATGTAGTGCTCGACGCCGTCGTGCCAGGCGACCAGGGTCGTGGCCTTGGCGAGGCGCACCGCCCCGTTGGGGGCGACCAGGCCGCCGCAGGCGGCGGCGGGGACGGCGGTCAGCGCGAGCAGTCCGGCCCCGAGCGCGGCGGCGGCGAGGGGGACGAGGGGGCGCCGTGCCCCGAGGCGTCCGAGCTTCCCTGGCATGTCCGTTCTCCTCCACTCCCCCGGGTGGGGGCTCGGAGGAGAGGACGCGCCGCCGCGCCCGCAGGTTCCCGGCGAGCTGCGTTCTAGACGGGACAGGCCGCCAGGGCGGTGAGGTACTCCTCCTGGTCGCGGGGCTGGAGCACCTCGCTCGTCACCTTCTGGACGACCCTGCCGTCCTTGTCGATGACGAACGTGGCCCGGCCGGCGATCCCGATCCCGTCGATGTAGGTGCCGTACTGCTGCGCCACCGCGCCCTTGGGATGGAAGTCCGCGAGCAGGTGGGCGCTGAGGTTCTCGTGCCTCTTGAAGGCGTTGAGGGTGTACTGGCTGTCGACGGAGACGGCGAGCACCTCGGCGTTGTTCGCCTCGTACCGGTCGGCGAGGCCGGCGATGTCGACCAGCTCCTTGGTGCACACCGGGCTGAAGGCGAGCGGGTAGAACATCAGCACCACGTTGCGCCCGCGAAGGCTCGACAGGGTGACGTCCTTGCCGTTCTCGTCCTTGAGGGTGAAGTCGGGGGCGACGGAGCCCACCTCGACGGCCATGTCGATCCTCCGCTGACGGGATGGGAATGGGGGATCGACGATAGCCGACCCGCGCGCAGCGCCGTGCCGGCGCGATCTCGTGTCCTGCGGCCGACCTGCTATATCCCCGCCGTGACCCGCCGCCCACCCTCCTCGATCGCCGCCGGGCTCTGTGCGCTGCTGCTCGCCGCCTGCGGCTCGTCGGGGGGGATCGCCCGGGCCACCGCCCCGCCGCTCCCCGACACGACCGGGCCGCCGACCGCGACCCCGGCGCCCTCGGCCACGGCGACCCCGTCGCCGAGCCCGACCGCGACCCCCTCGGCGACGCCGACGCCGGCCTCCGCCGAGGGCGGCGTGACCCGGGTGCCGCCCGACGACCAGCAGGGCGACACCACCGTCGCCGCCGACCTCTATCCGTCCTCCGGGTTCGCCGGCTGCCCGACCATGAGCGGCGGGTACGGCGCCTGCCCGGTCACCGCGCGCCTCGCCAGCCGCCTCAACGAGCATCCGATCAAGGGCGTCGAGCCGCTCTGCCGCTGCCAGCAGCAGTGGCAGGGGGTGACGATCAACGCCCCACCGGTGCTCCCCGCGCTGACCACCTACACGGTCGAGGTCGACCTCTCCTTCGGCGGCGGGACGGCGATCCGCTTCGATCTCACCGTGCTGCGCCTCTCCGACGGCTGGTACGCGGACGACATCCAGTGCCACGGGGGCGGGTCCTCGACCTCGATCTACGCCTCCAACCCGCCCCTCTGCGGCAGCTGAGGACCGGCGTGGGCCGCCCCCGAATCCGGCGATCGCGTCGACGATGATGTATAGTTAGACGAGCGAATCATTATGCCGACCTCCTCCTCCGACCCCGACCCCCTCGCGGTGGCGAACCGGCTTCGGCCGGTGCTCCTCCGCCTGAACCGGCACCTGCGGCGCGAGATCGACACCCTGGGGGTGACGTCCGGCCAGGTGTCGCTGCTCTCGGCGATCCGCGACCACCCGGGGATCGGTGTCGGCGAGCTCGCCGCCCACGAGCGGACGTCGGCACCGACGATGTGCGCCCACATCGACCGGCTCGAGGCCGCCGGGCTGGTGGCGCGCACCCGGGGCGGCGGCCCCGACCGGCGCCGGGTCGGGCTCGACGTCACCGAGGAGGGCGTCCGCGTGCTCCTCGCCGCGCGCTCCCGGCGCACGGCGTGGCTCGCCACCCGCCTGCGCGCGCTCGACGACGCGGAGCTGCGCCTCGTCGACGCCGCCCTCGAGCCGCTGAACCGGCTCCTCGAGGAGGCGCCGTCCACGCGCGGCCGGGCGATCGAACCGGTGGCGCGGTGAGCATCGCCACCCAGCTGGGTCTCACACGGACGTTCGCGAGCGTCCGCCGGCACCGCAACTACCGGCTCTGGTTCGCCGGCCAGACGGTGTCGGTCTCCGGCACCTGGGTCCAGACCGTCGCCCAGTCGTGGCTGATCCTCCAGCTCACCCACTCGGCCACGGCGGTCGGGGTGATGGCCGCGTGCCAGTTCGGTCCCTTCGCCGTCCTGGGACTGCTCGGCGGAGTGATCTCCGACCGGCTCGACAACCGCCGCACCCTCATCGCCACCCAGACCGCGTCGATGCTCTGCGCCGTCGCGCTCGCGGTGCTCGCCCTCACCCACCTCGCGGTCGTGTGGGAGGTCGACCTGCTCGCCGCGCTCAACGGCCTGGTCGTCGTGCTCGACACCCCCGCCCGCCAGGCCTTCACGGTGCAGATGGTGGGGCGCCGCGAGCTCCCCAACGCCGTCGCGCTGAACTCCAGCCTGTTCAACGCCTCGCGGATCATCGGGCCGGCGATCGGCGGCCTGATCATCGCCTCCGCCGGCGTCGGGCTCTGCTTCCTCGTGAATGCGGTGAGCTACCTCGCGGTGCTCGCCGCGCTGCTGGCGATGCGCCCCGACGAGCTCCACCCCATCGAGCGCACCCCCGCCGGCCAGTCGTTGATCGGCGGCCTGCGCGACGGGCTCGCCTACGCGTGGGAGACGCCGCCGGTGCTGCTGGTGCTCTGCATCATGCTCGTTGTGGCCACGGTCAGCATCAACTTCACGGTGCTGCTGCCGGTGCTCGCCTCGCACACCCTGCACGCCGGGCCGGAGGGCTTCGGCGCGATCACGGCGAGCTTCGGGGCGGGCGCGCTCGCCGGTGCGCTGCTCTCGGCGACCCTCGCCCGGGCGAGCTGGCCGGTGCTGCTCGGCGGCGCCGTCACCCTGGGCGCCGGCGAGCTGCTGCTGGCGCCCCAGACCAGCCTGGTGCCGGCGATGCTGCTCCTCGCGGTCACCGGCGCCGCCTTCTCCCTCTACACCTCGAACAGCAACTCGACCCTCCAGCTGCACGTCCCCGACCGGCTCCGCGGCCGGCTGCTCTCGCTCTATGCCTACGTCTTCTTCGGCACCGCGCCGCTCGGCGGGGTGCTCACCGGCTGGCTCGCCGGACGCAGCACCGCCCTCGCCTTCGCGGTGGCGGGGGGGACCGCCGCGCTCGCCGGCGCCGGCGGAGTGATCGCCTGGCGCCGCGGCCTCCCGCTCGAGCGGCGCCGCGCGCCGGCCCCGGCCGAGGAGGCAGAGGCGGAGGCCGCCCCG
>DATKEY010000055.1:0-18061 GCA_035544475.1 Candidatus Dormiibacterota bacterium
CTCCGTCGCGCCTTCGACTTCCTGCTCGACCGCGAACCCGCGGAGTCGATCCTGCGCAGCTTCGCCCTCGAGGACATCGCCCGCTACTTCCCGGAGTTCTGGGAGGAGATGGCGACGCCTTGAGCTTGCAGCGTGTCCACGTGGCCGCGCGCTCGGACGCGCCAGTGGAGAAGGTCTGGGCGGTCCTCGCCGACGCCCGGCGGTGGAAGGAGTGGACCGCGCTGCGCACCTCCGAGCTCGAGCGCGAGGGCAGCCCCGACCCCGACGGGGTGGGGGCTCTGCGCCTCCTGGGGGCCGGCCCGGTGAGGACCCGGGAGGAGGTCGTCGAGTTCGAGCCGCCCCACCGGCTCGTCTACGAGATGCGCGGCGGGATGCCGATCCGCGGCTACCGGGCGGAGGTGACCCTCACCTCCTGGGGGGCGGGGACGGAGATCGCCTGGCGGAGCCGCTTCGAGCCCCTGATCCCGGGCACCGGCGCGCTCCTCCGCGTGCTCCTCCGTGCGATCGTCGGCGACCTCGCCCGCCGCATGGCGCGGCGGTCGGAGCGCGTCTAGACCTTGGCGCGCGGGCCCTCGGACTGGAGCACCTCGAAGCTCCACAGCTCGGAGTGCCGCGCCGCGGGGCCGCCGGCGGCGTGCTGGGCATGGCCCTGGGTGAACGCCTTCGAGTTCACCCAGCGCTCGAAGTCCTCCTCGCTGCGCCAGCGGGTGTAGACGAAGTACTGGTCGGTCCCGCCGGTGGGCCGGAGGAGCTCGAACCACTCGAAGCCGTCCTCCGCCGAGACCACTCCGGCGCGGGCGGCGAAGCGCTTCTCGAGGGTCTCGCGCATCTCCGCGGGGACGGTCAGGACGTTGATCTTCACGACGGACATGGGCGGCTCCGGGCGACTCGATGGGTGGCTGCGCCCATCATCCCAGGCTGCGTACGGCCCGTGACCCGGCACGCAGGAGCGCGGGGCGGTCGGTCGTCACGAAGTCGGCCCCGCGCCGCTCCATCACCGCCGCCACCCGGGGGTGGTTCACGGTCCACGCGGTGAGCGGCATCCCGAGGCCGCGCGCCGTGGCGCAGAGCCCGCGGGTGACCGCCCAGCGGTCGACGGTCACCGCCGCTGCGCCCACCTCGGCCGCGAGCCGCTCGAGCCGGCGGGGAAGCAGGTCGCGGAGCGCGCAGGCGGCGAGGCGGCGGGCGGTCGTGTCCCGGTGCGGCGCGTAGACCGGCAGGGTGCGCCAGCGCGCCAGCCGCGGAGCCAGCTCGCGGAGACGGCCGAGGGGGGCGGCGCCGTCGGTGCAGACGGCGAGCAGGTCGGAGTCGGCGCGACCCGCCGCCCAGGCGCCGAGCGGATCGACGGCCTCGTCGTGCTTGAGGTCGAGGAGGAGCGGGAGACGGCCGGCGAGGTGCTCGACGGCCTCGTCGAGCGTGAGCAGCCCCGGGGCCTCCCGCCGGGCCTCGTCGAGGTCGACGGCGGGGAGCACCCGGCCGGACGGGAGGAGCAGGTCGTGGCGGAGCACGAGCGCGCCGTCGGCGCAGCGGGCCACGTCGACCTCGAGCCGGGCGAGGTCGAGCGCCAGCGCGGCGTCGAGGCCGGCCCGGTCGTGGGTGCCCCCGGGGCGGGAGGCCGCCAGGCCGGCGTGGCCGATGAGCTGCACCGCCTCATGGTCGCAGGAGCCGCCGCGTCGCCGGAGCGTCCGTACCATGGACGGACGATGAGGGCCCTGCGCACCGCTGCGGCCGTGACGGCTCTCTGCCTCGCCGCCGTGTGGGGGGCGCGCGCCGGCAGCGGCGCCTCGACCCCGGCGTCCGGGCACGTCTCCGCCCGGGTCACCCAACCCGCCCCGCGCGCCGCGGCGGGGCCGGGCCGCGGAGGCGGCGGCAGCGCCGAGGTCCACGTGCCGGTCGCCGGGCGGCCCCCGCAGCCCGGCGTCCCCTGGTTCCTCACCATCGGCGACTCGATCACCTTCGGCTACACCCGTGACCCGGCCCTCGCGGGAACGAACGTCAGCTGGGCGCCGAAGGTGGAGCGGATGCTCGCCGCCGAGGGCCGCGCCTGGCACCTCTACGACACCGCCTGCCCCGGCGAGACCACCGTCAGCTACGCCACCCGCTGCTGGGGATGGCGCAGCGTGCCGATGCTCGCCACCGAGTCGCAGCGCACCGCGGCGCTCGATGCCATCGCCGCCGACGGGGCGGGCCTCCGTCTCATCGTGGTGGAGCTGGGGAGCAACGACCTCCTCCACGACCTCACCGGCGACCCGGCGGTGCTCCAGGCCGACCTCGTCGCCCATCTCGAGACGATCCTCGACGAGCTTCGCGCCGCCGCCCCACGGGTGCCGATCGTCGTCGCCGACGTCTACGACCCGTTCGCGGTCGGGGCGCCGCACACCGACGAGGTGCTCACCCCCATCGACGACGCGGTCGCGGCCCTCGCCGCCCGCCTCGGCGACGGCTTCGCCGACTTCCACGCGGCGATCAACCATCCCGCCGACGGGACCCCGCTGTGCCGGCTGATCGACTGCGCCGACCTCGACATCCATCCCACGGCGCTCGGCCAGGAACGGCTCGCCGAGGCGGTGATGGGAGCGGTGCCGCCGCCCGGCTGAGGATCAGCCGGGGCGCCACCCGTCGCCGTACCAGGTCCACCCGCGGCGGAAGCGGGACGGATCGCCCGCGGCGCCCGCGCCGACGAGCACCGGCCGGCCCGAGAGCGGGTCGGTGACCAGCCCTGAGGCGACGCCGTCGGCGGCGATCGCCGGGGCCACCGCGGAGAAGACATAGGTCCAGCGGCTGCCGTTCCAGAGCCAGGTCGCGCCCCCGGCGGTGCCGGTCGTGAAGAGGAGGACGCGGTGGGCGGCCGGGTCGGCGGCCATCCACATCGCTCCGGCGCGGACGAGCGGGGCCGGGGCGACCGGCTTCCAGGTCCTCGCGTCCCACGCCCAGGTCGCCGCCGGGCCCGTCCCGGCGCCGGTGGCGCTGAGAAGGAGCACGTGCCCGCTGAGCGGGTCGGCGCTCATCACCGGCGGCGCGCCGAGCAGCGGCTCGACCGGCGGCTGGACCCGGGTCCAGGCGCGACCGTCCCAGATCCAGGTCTGCGCCGGGGCTCCGCTGCGGCCGGTGACCAGGACGACGGTGCCGGTGCGGGCGTCGGCCGCCATCGCCGACCAGGCGAGGAGGTGCGGCGGGGTCTCGGGGAGCTGGAGGGTCCAGCCGACCCCGTCCCAGGTCCAGGTGTCGGTGAGGGCGCCGCTCGCGCCCCGGCCCCCGGTGAGCACGAGCTGGTGACGGACGGCGTCGTAGGCGGTGAGCGCGCCGGTGCGCGCCGCGGGACCGGCCCCCGGCCGGAGCTCGGACCAGCGGTGGCCGTCGAACGCCCAGGTGTCCTCGAGGAGCCCCCCGGCGGCGGTCACCCCACCGAAGAGCACGGTCGCCTGGCTCCCCGGTCCGGCGCCCACGGCCTCGCCCTGACGCGGGGGCGGCAGCGCCGCCGGGGCCGCCGGCGCGGTGCTCGCGGCGGTGTCGCGAGCCCGGCTCGGGGCCGGCCCCGGGCGGAGCAGCGCCACCCCGGTGGCGACCACGGTGGCGAGGGCGACGAGCGCGCCGGCGGCGGCGAGCGGACCGCGGCGGGCCCTCGGCGAGGTGCGCAGCGCCACCTGCGCGGGAGCGGGGGCGGGCTCGGGCGCGGTGGCTGCCGCGGCGCCCGCCAACCCCGCGGGCTCCGGGGCGAGCGCCGGCGGGGGCGCCGGGTCGGGGGCGGGTGGGGCCCACGCCGTCGCCGCCGGGTCCGCGGCTGCGGAGCGGCGCATCCAGGCGAGCAGGCGAGCCGGGTCGAGCGGCCGGGGATCGGGGACGGTCACCCCGGCCTCGGGCAGGCGCGCCGCCCACTCGCGCAGCCGCCGCGCCTGGGCGGAGAGCTCGGCCACGCGTCGCAGGTAGTCGGCGTGGACCTCCGGCGAGACCGTCGTGCCGACCCGGTCGCGGAGCTGGGGAGGCAGGAGGACGTAACCCTCGACCACCGCCTCGCGGAATGCACGGTCGGTGATCCCCATCACCCGGTGGAGGATCTCGACCGCCTCGCGAAGCCGATCGACCTGGGCGTCGTCGTCGGGTGTCTCCGGCCGGCGGTTCAGCCGCATCGCCGGATTCCGCTCACCACTCGATCGTCCGTCTCTCTCAGCCCCGTCCCTCGCCGGGGCGGCCTCGAAGTCTGCCACACGCACCGCAGTGACCGGGACCGGACGCGGATCAGCCGGGCACCACGACGAAGGCGAGGTCGACCGGGGTGAGCTGCTCGACGGAGACCCGGTAGGCGGGCTGGCCGTCGGGGGTGAGGATGGTCGTCCAGCCGTCGCCCTCCTGCACCTCGACGACGTAGTCGCCGAGGGGGACCGCGGCGAAGCTGAAGTCGCCATGGCCGTCGGTGTGGGAGACGTAGTACGGGGGCTGGGTCTCGTAGCCGCCGTACACCGGGCGGTAGTGGCTGCCGAGGCGCACGAGCGCGCCCGCGACCGCCCCGCCGTCGTGGCGGACGAGGGTCCCCTGCACCGGTTGCGGCGCCGCGAGCAGCGCCTGGGCGGCGGCCGCCTGGGGGCCTCCCGGGAAGGAGGCGAGGACCCGGCTGAGGTCGCGCAGGGCGGTGGTCTCGTCGTGGCGGTCGAGGGCCTGGCGCCCGGCGGCGAGCAGCGCGTCGGGGAGCAGGGCGCGGGCACGCGATGCGTCGGCGGTGCTCGGCACGGCGGCGATCAGGTCGTCGAGGGCGCTCACCGCCCCCGCCGCATCGCCCCGCTGGAGGAGGAGCCGGGCGGCGCCGAGCGCGTACGTCGGGCGGAGCTGCTGCGCCTGGGCGGCGAGGTCGGGCGGGGGGAGGCTGGTGAGCGCCTCGTCGACGCGGTGGAGCGCGACGTCGTAGCGTCCGGCGGCGGCCTGCCTCCGGGCGTCGTCGAGGGCGATCCGGGCGGCCTCGCGCTCGCGATCGGGGAGCAGCGCGGCGTCGGTGACCTGGGTGAGCGCCGCGAGCGCGTCGTCGACCTGCCCCTGCGCGGCGAGCGCGGTCGCCCAGGTGAGGATGGTGCGCTCGGCGTCGACCCCCGCGGCGTCGACCTGGTTGTGGGCGAGCAGGTAGAGAGGCCCGGTCTCGGCCGCGACCGCCCGGTAGACGGCGACGGCGCGCTCGTAGGCGTGGGCGTCGGCGTACCGCTGCGCGTCTCCGACCGACCCGTTCACCGCCCTCAGCCCGCCGAGCTCGACGCCGCCGGTGGCGGCGAGCGATGCGAGCATCAGCGCGGCGGTGATCGCCCGGGCCCGGCGGGACCGTCGCGGACGCCGCACCATGGGATCGAGGAACGAGGGATCCCCTGCCACGCTCCTCCCCCCGTCCCTATCGCCGCTGTCGGTGACCGTCGCCCCGACCCTCGAGGCGGGCCTCGAGCTGCCGGGTGCGCTCGAACGCCGCCCACACCGCGTCGCTGACGACGGTGCGCAGGCGGCCGCGCTCGAGCTCGTAGAGCGCCTCGGCCGATGTCCCGCCCGGGGAGGTGACCATGTCGCGGAGCTCGGCGACGTGCCGGCCGCTGCGGAGGGCGAAGGCGGCCGACCCCTGCATGGTGTCGAGCACGAGCTCGCGGGCGACGTGGCGGGGGAAGCCGAGATGGACGGCGGCGTCGACGAGCGCCTCGATGAACAGGAAGATGTAGGTGGGGCCGGTCCCGCTCACCGCGGTCGCCATCGCCACCTGGCGCTCGTCGTGGACCTCGAACTCGCGCCCGAGGGCCGAGAGCATGGTGCGGGTGCGCTCCTTCTGCGGCGCGGTGACGGCGTCGGTCGCGAACCAGACCGTCACCCCCTGCCCGATCTGCGCGGGGGTGTTCGGCATCGAGCGGACGATCGCCGGGTGGTTGAGACCGTCGCCGAGGGCGCGGGTGCTCGCTCCGGCGATCACCGAGACGACGAGCTGGTCGTCGGTGAGCACCTCGCGGAGCTCGGGCGCCACCGCCGGGAGCACCTGGGGCTTCACCGCGAGGAGCACGACGTCGGCGCCCTCGGCCGCGACCGCGTTGCGGGCCGCGGTCGACACTCCGTAACGCTCGGCGAGCAGCCGCCGCCGCTCCTCGCGGGGATGGCTGCAGCAGACCTGCGAGGGCTCGACCAGCCTCATCGTCAGCATCCCCGCGACCATCGCCTCGGCCATCGCGCCGGTGCCGACGACGCCCACCCGGGCCCCCGCGAACGCGGCTCCGTCGACCCCCATCAGCCCGACAGCCCGCCGAAGAGCCCGCCCGACGGCGGCTTCGGCGCCGTGGGGTCGACCGTCGGCTTGGTGATCGTGATCTTGGCGCCGTAGTCGTGGAGGTGGGCGCTCACCGCGACGTCGAAGTCGAGGGTGCCGCCCGGGCCGGACTTCTTGGCGCCCGGGTTCGGGGTGCCGCCGAAGAGGCTCGAGATCTTCGAGAAGTCGAAGACGAACTTCAGCTTCATGTCGACGCGGTCGAGGTTGGCGGTGGCCGGGTCGACGTAGACGTCGATCGCCCCGCTCTGCACGGTGATGAACTTCTTGAAGATGTCGGAGAAGTCGTTGAGGTTCTGGCCCTGCGACGTGACCGAGGCGCCGAGGACCTGGTCGAGGACGGCCTGATCGATGTCCGACTGGTAGTGCTCGACGGTCATGCCGTCCTGGGTCGTGCTGCCGAGGTCCTTGAGCTGGCTGAGGAATCCGAGATAGTTGGTGAGGTCGCCGGGGGAGATCCCGATGCCCGCGGTCAGCGAGCTCAGCTGCCCGGCGGCGGCGAAGCGGGTGCCGTCCTTCGAGTAGTAGGTCTGGCCGTCGTACGCGACGATGGTGGCGTTGTCGTAGTCCGGCTGGAGGGTGACCAGGAGCTTGAGCCGCTTCGGGCTCTCCTGCTCCTCCTTCCCGGTCAGTGTGTAGCCGTTGGCCGTCACCCCGAACTGCTTGAGCTGCGCCGGCGGCACCCCGGTGAGCTTGCTCGCGTCGACGATGAAGCGGCCGTCGAGGTCGGCGCGGAGCGACTGGTTGGCGACCCGCTGTGAGGTGAGCTTCACCACGTCCTTGGGGGCGAGCCCGTTGATCGCGCTCGACGAGCCGCCACAGCCGGCGAGGATCACGACGGCCGTGCCGGCGGCGGTGAGGAGGCGGGCGGAGCGCATCGGGGCGACCTCACAGTGCGTGGTGCGGAGAGGGATCCACGATAGCGCAGCGCCGGCGCTACCCTCCGCGGGATGATCGTCCTCGACGGGTCGCCGCTCTCCGTCGAGCAGGTCCTCGCCGTCGCCCGCGGCGGGATGCGGGTCGAGGTGGGCGACACGGCGCGACGCCGGATGGCCGAGTCCCGCGCCGTCGTCGACGACCTCGACCGTCGCGACCGCGTCGTCTACGGGGTCACCACCGGCTTCGGAGCCCTGGCGGACAAGGCGATCGGACGCGAGCACCGCGCCACCCTCCAGGCCGCCGTGGTGCGCAGCCACGCCGCCGGGATGGGCCCGCCGCTCGACGCCGAGCTCGTCCGCGGGATGCTCCTGCTCCGCGCCCGCACCCTCTGCGCCGGCTACTCGGGCGTCCGGCCGGCGCTCGTCGACGCGATCGTCGCGCTCCTCAATGCCGGAGTGGTCCCCCACGTCCCCGAGCTGGGATCGCTCGGCGCCTCCGGCGACCTCGCCCCCCTCGCCCACGCCGCGCTCTGCCTGCTCGGCGAGGGCTGGGTCGCCGGGGAGGGCGGAGCGCCCGAGCCGGCGGCGCCGGCGCTCGCGGCGGCCGGGCTCGAGGCGGTGACCGTGGAGCCGAAGGAGGGGCTGGCGCTCATCAACGGCACCGACGCGATGACCGCGACGCTCGCCCTCGCGGTGGCCGACGTCGAGACGCTGCTCCTCGCCGCCGACTGCGCCTGCGCGATGAGCGTCGAAGCGCTCCTCGCCACCGAGCGCGCCTACGACGAGGAGGTGGTGGCCCTGCGCCCGGCGCCGGGGCAGCAGGCGTCGGCCGCCAACCTGCGCCGCCTGCTCGCGGGCAGCCCGCTGGTCGCGTCGCACCGCGCGTCCCACCACGCCGTCCAGGACGCGTACTCGCTGCGCTGCGCGCCCCAGGTGCACGGCGCCGCCCGCGACCTCTGCGCCGCCGCCCGCACCACCGTCGAGCGCGAGCTCGCGGCCGTCGTCGACAACCCGCTCGTCCTCGTCGACCGGTTCGAGGTCGTCAGCTCCGGGAACTTCCACGGCCAGGGGCTCGCCTACGCCGCCGACATGCTCGCGTGGCTCTGCGCCGACGTCGCGGCGATCAGCGAGCGTCGGGTCGACCGCCTCCTCGACCCCGCGCGCTCGCGGGGGCTGCCCGCCTTCCTCAGCCCCGACCCGGGGGTGAACAGCGGGCTGATGATCGCCCAGTACACCGCCGCCGGCTGCGTCACCGCGCTCCGCGTCGCGGCGGCGCCGGTCGCGACCCAGAACGTGCCGGTGAGCGCCGGGCAGGAGGACCACGTCTCCATGGGATGGACCGCGGCACTGCGCACCCGCCGCTGCGTCGACGACCTCCGCAGGGTGCTCGCCGTCGAGATGGTCGCCGGCGCCCAGGCCCTCGAGATGCGCCGCCCCCACCGGCCGGGGCCGGCGACCGGCGCGCTCGTCGCCTCGCTCCGGCAGCGCGTGCCCCGGCTCGAGGCCGACCGCCCGCTCGCAGGGGACCTCGCGGCCGCCGACGCGTGGCTCTCCGAGGGCGGGTGGCGGGCCACGGTGGAGAGTGTGTGCGGAGGCCCGCTCTCGTGAGCCCCGCCGGCCCCCGCCCGGTGCGCGCGCCGCGCGGCACGACGCTCAGCTGCCGCTCGTGGCAGACCGAGGCGGCGCTGCGCTGCCTCATGAACAACCTCGACCCCGAGGTCGCCGAGGATCCCGACCGGCTCGTCGTCTACGGCGGCACCGGACGGGCGGCACGCTCCTGGGACTGCTTCGACGCCATCGTCGCCTGCCTGCGCGACCTGCGCGAGGACGAGACCCTGCTCGTGCAGTCGGGCAAGCCGGTCGGCGTCGCCCGCACCCACGAGATGGCTCCGCGGGTGCTCATCGCCAACTCCCTGCTCGTCCCCGCCTGGGCGACGTGGGAGGAGTTCCGGCGGCTCGAGGCGGCGGGGCTGACGATGTACGGGCAGATGACGGCGGGGTCGTGGATCTACATCGGCACCCAGGGGATCCTCCAGGGCACCTACGAGACCTTCGCGGCGATCGCCGAGCAGCGCTTCGGCGGCAGCCTTCGCGGCCGGCTCGTGCTCACCTCCGGCCTCGGCGGGATGGGCGGCGCCCAACCGCTCGCCGTCACGATGAACGGCGGCGTCGCCCTCTGCCTCGACGTCGACCCCGTCCGGGTGGAGCGCCGCCGTGCCATCGGCTACCTCGACGAGGTCGCGGACTCCCTCGACGACGCGGTGCGGCGCTGCGACACCGCGCGCGAGGAGGGCCGGGCCGTCTCCGTCGGCGTCACCGCGAACGCCGCCGAGGCCCTGCCGGAGCTCCTCGCCCTCGGGCTCTCCGCGGACGTCGTCACCGATCAGACGAGCGCGCACGACCCGCTCGGCGGATACATCCCCGCCGGGCTGAGCGTCGAGGCGGCAGCCGCACTGCGCACCACCGACCCCGACGCCTACATCGCGCGGGCGCGGGAGTCGATGGCGGTGCACTGCGCGGCGATGGTCGGCTACCAGCGGCGCGGCGCCGAGGTCTTCGACTACGGCAACTCGCTGCGCGACGAGGCCCGGCGCGGCGGGTTCGCCGAGGCCTTCTCGTATCCGGGGTTCGTCCCCGCGTACATCCGGCCGCTCTTCTGCCGGGGACGCGGGCCGTTCCGCTGGGTGGCGCTGAGCGGCGACCCCGCGGACGTCGCCGCCACCGACCGCGCCGTCGCCGAGCTCTTCCCGGACGACGAGCGGCTCCACCGCTGGCTGCGCCTCGCCGCGGAGCGGGTGCCGTTCCAGGGGCTGCCCGCGCGGATCTGCTGGCTCGGTGCGGGCGAGCGCCATCTCGCGGGGCTGCGCTTCAACGAGCTGGTCGCCCGCGGCGAGGTCGCGGCGCCGATCGTCATCGGGCGCGACCACCTCGACGGCGGCAGCGTGGCGTCGCCCTTCCGCGAGACCGAGGCGATGCGCGACGGCAGCGACGCGATCGCCGACTGGCCGGTGCTGAACGGGCTGCTCGCGTGCGCGTCCGGGGCGAGCTGGGTCGCGGTGCACCACGGCGGCGGGGTGGGGATCGGGCGCTCGATCCACGCCGGCGCACAGGTCGTCGCCGACGGCACCGCGCTCGGTGCGCGACGCTGCGAGCTCGTGCTCACCAACGACCCCGGGACCGCGGTGATGCGCCACGCGGACGCGGGCTACCCGCAGGCGCGGGCGGCGGCGGCGGAGCACGGGGTGCGCGTCCCGATGCCGACGCCGGGGGACGGCGGCGGGTGAACGCCCGCGAGTGGCTCCAGAGCGGTGGCCCGCCGGCCGGCGGCGGCCCCGCGCTCGCGCTGCTGGGAGCGCCGCTCGCCCGGGCGTCGATCAGCCCGTCGCGGGCACAGCTCACCCCGGCCGCCTTCCGGGCGGGCCTCGCCCGCTTCAGCACCTTCGACGGCGACCACGTCATCGACCTCGAGGAGCTCGGAGTGCTCGACCTCGGCGACGTCGAGGGCGATGCCGGCGACGCCGATGCGTCGGCGGCGCACGCCCGGCTGGAGAGCGCGGTCGCCGAGGCGGGTCGCCGCGCGCCGGTGGTTGCGGTCGTCGGCGGCGACAACTCGATCACCCGCCCGGCGATGCTCGGCCTCGCGGGCGCCGCTCTCGGCGAGGACTGGGGGCTGCTCACCTTCGACGCCCACCACGACGTGCGCCCGCAGGTCGACGGACCGCGCAACGGCACCCCGGTGCGCGACCTCATCGAGCTCGGCCTCCCCGGGGACCGGGTGGCGCAGGTCGGCATCCACGGCTTCGCGAACGCCGGCGGGCATTCCCGCTGGGCGCGGGAGCGAGGGGTGCACGTCCGCCGCGCCGCCGAGGTGCGCGCATCGGGGATGCCGAGGGTGATCGACGAGGTGCTCGACGTGCTCGAGCGCCACGGAGCGCGCCGGATCTACGTCGACGTCGACATGGACGTGCTCGACCGCGCCTACGCGCCGGCGTGCCCGGCGAGCATGCCGGGCGGGCTCACCCCCGACCAGCTCCAGGACGCCGCCCACCTCCTCGGCGCCGATCCCCGGGTCCTGGGCGTCGACCTCACCGAGGTGGACGCCGCCGCGGACGTCGCCGGGACGACGGTGCGGTGCATGGGCTCGGTCTTCCTCGCCTTCTGCGCCGGGCTGGTGCAGCGGCGGCGCGACCTGGCGGCGGCGCTCTGACGGTGGCCGCGCCGCCCGCCACCCTGCTGGTGCGCAACGCCGGGCGGCTCGTCACCTGCGACCCCGACCGGGGCGAGACCCCGGGCGTCGTCGAGGGCGGGGCGGTCGCCGCACGGGACGGGGTCATCTGCGCGGTGGGGCCGGAGGCCGAGGTGACCAGGTATCCGCTCGCCCGCGACGCGGTCGTCGTCGACGCCGGAGGCAGCGCGGTGGTGCCGGGGTTCGTCGACGCCCACAGCCATCTGGTCTGGCTCGGCGAGCGCAGCGGGGAGTACGCGGCGCGTGCCGCCGGGTCGAGCTACGAGGAGATCGCCGCCGCCGGCGGGGGGATCCGGGCGACCGTCGCCGCGACCCGCGCCGGCGACCTCGAGTCGCTGATCGAGGCGGCGCGTCCGCGGGCGCGGCGGATGCTGTGCCACGGGACCACGACGGTCGAGGTGAAGAGCGGGTACGGCCTCGAGGAGGACGCCGAGCTCCGCCAGCTCGCGGCCGCGCTCGCCCTGGGGAGGGACCCCGAGCTCCCCGACGTGCTCGCCACCTACCTCCCGCTCCACGCCCTTCCGGACGGCGACCGGGCCTCCTACGTGGAGCGCGCCTGCACGGGCGGGGTCGAGCGCGCCGCCCCTCTCGCCCGTTTCGTCGACGCCTTCTGCGAGGAGGGCGCCTACACCGTGGAGGAGTGTGCCCGGCTGCTCGAGGCGGGGCGGCGGGCCGGGCTCGGCGCCAAGCTCCACGCCGACCAGCGCACCCGCGGCGGAGGGGCGGCGCTCGCCGCCCGGCTGGGGGCGGTGAGCGCCGACCACCTCGAGCACAGCGGCGACGACGACCTCGCCGCGCTCGCCGCCGCCGGGGTGGTCGGGGTCATCCTCCCCGGGGCGTCGCTCGTCCTCGGCGGCCCGCCGCCGCCCGGGCGCCGGCTGCTCGACGCGGGCGCCCGGGTCGCGGTCGCGACCGACTGCAACCCCGGCACCTGCTACAGCGAATCGATGCCGCTCATGGTCGCGCTCGCGGTCGCCCTCGGCGGGCTCACCCCGGCCGAGGCGGTCGTCGCCGCCACTTCCGGCGGGGCGTCGGCGCTCGGCCTGCGCGATCGGGGCGTCCTCCGCCCGGGGATGCGCTGCGACCTCGCCATCCTCGACACCCCGCACTGGCTCGACCTCGGCTACCACCTCGGAGCCAACCCGGTCCGGACCGTCATCCGCGCCGGGAGCGTGGCCGCCGGGGGCTGAGCTCCGGACAAACGCACCAAGAGATGCAAACAATCGGGGCCCCCGAGCGTCGGAGAGGATGCACGGGCGCGTAGCCCGGCAACACGGGTAGGGAGGGGAACCACACCATGCGCATGCGCAACCTCGCGGCGATCGCGGCCGCGGCCACTCTGAGCGCCTCCGCGTTCACCGTCGTGGGGCATGCCTCGTCCGGTGGGACCGGCGCGGCGTGCGGCGCGGTGAACGGGGCCGCCTCGAACGGCATCAACGGCGCCCTCGGTGGGCAGAACCAGATCGGCAACAGCCTCGGAGTTCTCGACCAGCTGCTCGTCGCCGCGCTCGGCAACGCGGCCGGCGGGAGCTCGAGCAGCCACAGCACCGGTTCGAGCATCGGCGGCAGCTCCGGCGTCACCACCGGCGGCAGCGCGGGCAACGCCAGCTGCGGCAGCCACCTCGGCAAGGCCGACCGGCAGGCGATGGGCGCCGGCACCACCAGCCACCACTCCAGCACGAAGCACCACTCCAAGGGGTAGCAGGGTCCGGGACGAGCGGGGCGGGGCGGAGGGCGCGGCGCGGTACGCTGATCGCGTCATGGCCTTCCCGCCCCCGCTCCCCGCCCTCGTCGGCGCCGACCTCGAGGTCCCGCTCGCCACCGGGGAGCGGCGCCGCTACGTCAACCTCGACGCCGCCGCGAGCACGCCGGCGATGCGGGCGGTGCTCGACGCCGTGGAGCGGGCCCTGCCCTGGTACTCCAGCGTCCACCGCGGCGCCGGCTTCACCTCCCAGGTGTCGACCCGCCTGTACGAGGCCGCGCGCGAGACCGTCGGGCGCTTCGTCGGCGCCCGACCGACCGATTCGGTCATCTTCGTCCGCAACACGACGGACGCGATCAACCACCTGGCCCACTGCCTGCGCATCCCCGAGGGCCAGGTGGTGCTCACGACCATGGTCGAGCACCACGCCAACCTGCTGCCCTGGCGGAGGGTCGCCCCGGTGGTGACGCTGCCGGCGCCGCCGTCGCCGGAGGCGCTGCTGGAGAGCGTGCGTGCGGCGCTGCGCGACCCCGAGCGACCGGTGGCCGTGCTCGCGGTGACGGGCGCGAGCAACGTGACCGGGGAGGTCATGCCGGTCGCCGAGCTGGGCCGGATCGCCCACGAGCACGGGGCGCTCATCGCCGTCGACGCCGCCCAGCTCGCGCCCCACCGGCGCATCGACATGGCGGCGATGGGCATCGACTGCCTGAGCCTCAGTGGTCACAAGATGTACGCCCCCTTCGGGGCGGGCGTGCTGGTGGCGTCCGACGCGCTGCTCTCCGGGTGCGAGCCGCTGCTCGCCGGCGGCGGCGCGGTCGACTTCGTGACCCTCGAGGACGTGCTGTGGACGGCGCTCCCCGACCGCCTCGAGGCCGGGTCCCCGAACGTCATCGGCGCGGTGGCGCTGGCGGCCGCGGCGGCCACCCTCGAGGAGGTGGGGATGGAGCGTGTCGCCGAGCACGAGGTGGAGCTGCTCGAGCGGGCGCGCTCACAGCTCTGCGAGCTGCCCGGGCTGGTGCGGCATCAGCTGTGGGCGGACGGCCCCGGGGTCGACCGCGTCGGGGTCGTCACCCTGACCCTGCCGCAGGTGCACCACGCGCTGGCGGCCGCGGTGCTCAGCGCCGAGCACGGCATCGGGGTGCGGCACGGCTGCTTCTGCGCGCATCCGTACATCACCCATCTCCTGGGGATCTCCGAGGCCGAGGCCCAGGGCATCCGCGACGCCCTGCGACGGGGGGAGCGGGCGACCATCCCCGGGGCGGTGCGGGCGAGCTTCAGCATCGCGACCACCGAGCAGGACGTCGACCTGTTCTGCGGGGCCCTGGCGTCGCTGCTCCGGGATGGGCCGGCGTTGGACTATGTCCAGGATCCGGCGACCGGGGACTTCGCCCCGGTGACCGACGCACGGGTGCTGCCGCGGATCGAGCCCCTCCCGGAGCTGACGGCGGCGGTGCACGGGGCGGGCTGCGGCCAGTTCTAGGGCCCGCGGTCGGGGCACGGACCGGGCCTGCGGCTTCACAAAGTTTCACCGCTTCCACATTCCACAAACAGCGGTCGCGGGTAGGCTTCAATCGGCCTCGGCAGCAGCTCCACCGCTCTCCGGGGATCACCCGCATCACCCCGGAGATCGACGTCCTGACCGCCAAGAGGGGCCCTGAGGCCATCAGCGTCTTCGAGGCCGGCGCCTCCGACCGCGAGCCGGCGCGGAGGTGCGCCATCCTCCTCGTCGACGACGATCCGTCCCGCCGGCGGGCGCTGGAGGAGGTTCTCGCGCCCCTCGACCAGAACGTGGTGTGCGCCAGGTCCGGACGGGAGGCGCTTCGCCTGCTGCTCTCCCAGGATTTCGCCGTCGTCCTCCTCGACATCCGCATGCCCGGCATGGACGGATACGAGACCGCCGAGCTGATCCGTCAACGCTCGCAGTCGGAGCGCACTCCGATCATCTTCATCACCTCCTACGCCCCCACGGAGACCGACGTGGCCCGTGGGTACGCACTCGGAGCCGTCGACTATCTCTTCTGTCCGCTGGTCGCGGAGATCGTACGGGCCAAGGTGGCGGTGTTCGTCGACCTCCATCGCAAGACCGAGGAGGTCCGGGAGCAGGCCGAGCGCCTGCGGCGGACTCAGGCGGAGCTGACCCATCAGGCCCTCCACGATCCCCTCACCGACCTCCCCAACCGGGCACTCTTCGTCGACCGTCTGGAGCACGCGCTGCTGCGCCGGGCGTCGCGTCCATCCTCGGTCGCGGTCTTCTTCCTCGACCTCGACCGGTTCAAGCTTGTGAACGACAGCCTTGGTCACGCAGCGGGTGATCGGGTCCTGGTTGCTCTCGCCGAGAGGCTTCGAGAGACGCTCCGCCCCGGCGACACCATCGCCCGCTTCGGAGGCGACGAGTTCATCGTCCTCTGCGAGGATGTGACCGCCGAGCGCGAGCTCACCTGCATCGCCGAGCGCATCGCGGCGGCGCTCGACGCCCCGTTCGACCTGGACGGCGCCCAGGCGGTGCTCACGGTGAGCACCGGCATCGCGGTCTCCACCACGGCCCACGAGCCGCCGGAGACCCTGATCCGCAACGCCGACGCGGCCATGTATCGCGCCAAGGAGCGCGGCGGAGCACGCTGGCTGCTCTTCGACGACGCGATCCACCGACGCGCGGTGGAACGACTCGAGATGGAGAGCGCGTTGCGCCTCGCCGTGGAGCGCGGCGAGTTCCGGCTGCTCTATCACCCGATGGTCGACACCGACACCGGCGCCGTCACCGGCTTCGAGGCACTGGTGCGCTGGAACCATCCCACGCTGGGCACGGTTGCGCCCGGGCGGTTCATCGGGCTCGCCGAGCAGACCGGCCTGATCGAGCCCCTCGGCGCCTGGGTGCTCGCGGAGGCCCTGCGGCAGGCTCAGGCGTGGCGGACCACCTCCGCGGGATCCCGGCTGACGATGTGCGTCAACGTATCCGCCCGCCAGCTCGCCCGCGCGGAGCTCGCCGAGCAGGTCGCCGGCCTGCTCGCGGACACGGGGAACGACCCCAACGACATCTGCCTGGAGATCACGGAGAGCGCGGTGATCGAGGACGTGGCCACGACCCTCCAGTCCCTGCGCTCGATTCGCGCGCTGGGGGTGCGGCTCGGCATCGACGACTACGGGGCCGGGTACACCTCGCTCGCCAATCTCAAGGCCTTCCCGATCGACACGATCAAGATCGATCGCTCCGTGATCGCGGGCCTGGGGACCGATCGCGACGACGCCGCGATCGTCATGGCCATCGTGCGCCTCGCGCATGCCCTGGAGTTGGACTGCGTGGCCGAGGGCGTCGAGAGCGAGGAGCAGCTCGCCCTCCTCAGAACCCTGGGCTGCGACGCGGTCCAGGGATTCCTGTTCGGCGAGCCGCAGTCGGCGGAGGCGATCACCGCCTGGCTCTGGCACGGAGGGGTGGGCGTAGGGTCGCGCCCGGCGCCGGCCTGGGCCGGCCTCGAGGTCGTCTAGTCGTCGACGACCCAGGCGGCGACTGACAGGGACCCGGCGGTCAGCTCGCCGGCCGCACCTCCAGGGCCGCCTGCAGCTCCGCCACCGAGGTCGTCGGGGCGTCGCAGACGAAGCCGCGACACACATAGGCGGTCGCACGCCCACCCACGGACGGACGTCCGTCGAGCAACGGCACGCCGTCGGCCTCGCCCCAGGCGAGCACCCGCCACGGGTTCCAGCGGTCGAGCACCGCGCGCACCATCGTGCGGGTGTCGTCCGCACCGGCATCGCCGGCGATCGCGACCTCACGGGTGTCGGCGAGCGCCAGATCGAGAGCCCAGGCGAGGTTGCCGAGCCCGACGGGGGCGCGGCCGATCGCGCTCGCCAGCGGCGCGACGGTGCGCTCGGCGACCTCACGCCAGCGCCCCTCCCCGCTCAGCAGCGACAGCCGGAGCAGGACGAGGGCGGCGGTCGACCGTCCCGCCGGGACGGCGTTGTCGTCGAGGGTGCGCGGCCGCACCAGCAGCGGGTCGCCGTCGATGGCGGTGTCGTAGAAGCCGGCGGTCGGCTCGAAGAACCGCTCCACCATGTCGGAGCACAGCCGCCACGCCGCGTCGTACCAGCGCGGCTCGCCGGTCGCCTCGTACAGGGTGAGCAGCCCGTCGGCGAGGCCGGCGACGTCCTCGAGGAAGCCGGTGATCTTCGCCTCGCCGTCCTTCCAGGTCCGCAGCACCACCCCGTCGCGCACCAGCTCCGCGAGCAGGAAGGCCGCCAGCTCGCGCGCCGCGCCGACGTAGTCGTCGCGGTCGAGGGCTCCTCCGGCCTCGGCGAGGGCCCGGAGCATCAGCCCGTTCCAGGCGGTGACCACCTTGTCGTCGCGCCCCGGGTGGACGCGCTGCTCGCGCGCGGCGTGGAGCCGTGCGCGGATCTCGTCGACCTGGGTGCGCATCGCCGGGGCGTCGAGGTCGAGGGTGATCGCCACCTGCTCGAGCGGGTACGGAAGCGACAGCACCGTCGTGCCGTGCTCGAAGTTGCCGCCGGGGACGACGCCGAAGATCCGTGCCGCGAGCGCCCCGTCCTCCTCGCCGAGCACCTCTCGCAGCTCCTCCGGCGTCCAGACGAAGAAGCTGCCCTCGACCCCGCCGCTGTCCGCGTCCTGCGACGAGGCGAAGCCTCCGCCGGGCAGCCGCATCTCGCGCAGCGCGTAGTCGAGCACCTCGGTCGCGGTGCGCCGCCAGCGCTCCTCGCCGGTGAGCTGCCACGCGTGCAGGTACACGGGCGCGAGCTGGGCGTTGTCGTAGAGCATCTTCTCGAAGTGCGGCACCGCCCACTGGCCGTCGACCGCGTAGCGGTGGAAGCCGCCGCCCACCTGGTCGTAGACGCCACCGCGCGCCATGCGATCGAGGGTCACCTCGGCCGCGTGCCAGTACGACGCGTCGCCGCCGGCCCGGTAGCGCCGCAGCAGCAGGTCGAGGGCGGCGGGATGGGGGAACTTCGGC
>DATKEY010000056.1:0-17649 GCA_035544475.1 Candidatus Dormiibacterota bacterium
GTCGACGTCGCCCTCGTCGACGTCACCCTCGAGCGCGACGGGGTCGCGCTCGCCGCCGGCTGGTCCGGGGACCGGGCACCGGCCCGCGGCTGGCTCGTGATGGTCGAGGCGCGCCGGCCCGCCGACGCCCTGCGCGCGTCACAGGCGGGGGCGTGCGGGACGATCGTCAAGCCGTTCAAGCCGACGGTGGTCGCCGCCCAGGTGCGCCGGCTGCTCGACGACGGTATGGCAGGGTGATCGCGGCGGCGGTCGAGGCGGTCGGCGTCGAGCGGCGGTTCCGCGGGGGGCGCGGCGTCGGCCCGGTGAGCCTGCGCGTCGAGACCGGCGAGAACCTCGCACTCATGGGCCACAACGGCGCCGGCAAGACGACCCTGCTCCGCATGCTCGCGACCGCGGACCGGCCGCTGCGCGGCGAGCTGCGGTGGAACGGTGCCCGCTCGCCCAGGGCGGCACGGCGCAGCCTCGGGCTCGCCCTCGACCGCGTCGACGAGGAGCCGAGCCTCACCGGCCGCCAGGCGGCGCACTTCTGGTGCCGGCGCTGGGTCGGCGACCGCGGTCGGGCGCGCGCGCTCGTCGACGCCTCGCTGCGCCGCTTCGGCCTCGCCGAGGTCGCCGACGAGCCCGTCGCCGCCTACAGCTTCGGGATGCGCCGCCGGCTCGGCCTCGTCGAGGCGCTCGCCCACGAGCCCGCGCTCGCGTTCCTCGACGAGCCCACCGCCGGGCTCGACCCCGAGGGGCTCGCCACCCTCCGCGACGAGCTGGGCCGGCGCTCCGCCGCGGCGCTGACGACGGTGGTGGCGAGCAACGACAGCGGCTTCGTCGAGGCGGCGTGCGGGCGCGTCGCCTTCCTCTCCGCCGGCGCGCTCGCGGGCTGCGCCGAGCCGCGGACGCTGCTCGGCGAGGCGGGGGGCGCGCGCGTCGCCGAGCTGAGCCTCAGCCGCCCGCCCGATGCTCGCGCTCTCGCGCAGGTGCCCGGGGTCGAGGCGGTGACCGTGATCGACGGCGGGGCGCGGGTGCGCTTCGCCGACCCGGCGGCGCTGCCGGCGGTCGTCGCCATCGCCGACACCCCCGGCGGCGCGGTGTGCGCGCTGCGGGTGCGGCGCCCCGACCTCGGCGACCGTTTCGCCGAGCTGACCGGGCGCACCCTCGAGGGATCGGGATGAGGGCCCAGCGCGCCGTCGGGATCGGCGCGACCGGGGTGGGGGCGGGGACGGCGCGGTCGCCGCTCCACCGCCTCCTCCCCGGGACGCCATGGGGACGGGAGTGGCTGGTGACCCTCGCCCACCCCCGTGCGCTCGCGATGCGCGTCGCCGTCCCGCTCGCGCTCGCCGTCCCACTCGTCGCCGGCGGCGCGCCGACCTTCTGGGCGGCGATGCTGCTCACCGTCCTCGTCGCGATGGTCGGCGCGGTCGGGTCGGCGATGACCCTCGCCCGGGCGCGCGGCTCCGGCCACCTCGTGCGGCTCGCCGTCGCGCCCGGACCGGCGTGGCGTCCGGTGGGGGAGTGGGTGCTCGCGTCGGCGGCGGTCGACGCCGTCCAGCTCCTGCCCGCGATGGCGGTGGTCGTCGCCGGCGGCGCGGCCGGTCCTGCCGCGACCGCCGCCCTCGCGCTCACCGTGGCGTCGACGCTGCTCGCCGCCAACGTGCTCGGCTGCGCGCTCGCGCTCCTCGCCGGCGGCGCGGCCGAGGTGCTCCTCGACGTCGCGGTCGTGCTCGCCCCGCTGCTCTTCCTCGGTGGTCTCTTCACCGGGGTGCCGCGCGAGGGCTGGCGGCTCGTCGCCGCCCGCCTCGATCCCTTCAGCCACCTCCACTCCAGCCTCATCGCCGCCCTCGGCGGCGAGCGCACCTTCTCCGCCGCCGAGGACGCCGCCGCTGCGCTCGGGTGGGCGGCCCTCGCGCTGCTCCTCCTCGTCCCGGTGGGCGGCGCCATGCTCCGCCGCCGGTGAGCCCCAGGTTGCTGCCGGTCGTGGCCGGAACACTGCTCGTGGCGTGCGGCGGCGGGAGCGGGGCGACCGTGCCGGCGTCGGCGCTCGGGCTGCCCCCGGCCTCGGGCGGGGCGCCGGCGCTCGCCTCGACCCGGGTCGCCACCAGCCCGGACGGCGGCATCTACGTGAACTGGGACGACCTCTCCGTGGTCCTGCTCACGACCACCGACGCGACCCCGATCGCCGGGCGCCTCGGCGGCCTCGCTCCCACGGTGACCGCGCTGCGCCCGCTGGGACGGTTCACCCTCGTCGGCGTCCACCTCCGCAACCGGGGCAAGGTGGGGAGCGAGCCCGCCCTCGACGACCTCCAGGTGGCGAGCGACTACGCGCCCGACGGCACCTCGTCGGGACCGCTGCGCCGCCTGTACCACCCGACCTTCCCGCTCGCCGCGCTCAGCCCCCAGGCGATCGCCGGGGACTGCACCGTGCACCTCGACCCCGGCCAGACCGCGACCGTGCTCCTGCTCTACCCCCCGCTGCGGACGGCGGCGTCGTACCTCTGGGGACGCTTCGACGGCTTCTCCCTCGAGCTGCGCCCCGGCGGTCGCGCGGAGGACGTCGACGGCGACCTCCACGTCGCGGCGTGCACGCCGCCGCAGCCTCAGTGAGCGGCGCGGCCGTCTCGGAACGGTGGCGCGTGCACCTCCCGACCGCGCTCGAGACCCGGGTGCGCGCCGTCTCCCGCGCCGGGCCGCGCGATCCCTGGCCGTCGGCGCGCGCCCTCGATGCGCTGCTCGCCGCCGGCGCGGAGCGGGACGGGCCGCCGCGCACAGCCGGAGCCGGAGCCGGCCGGCCGCTGATCGCGGCCCAGCGTGTGCGTTGGGTGGGGCTCGAGCTGGAGGTCGAGTGCGTCGCGATGACGGAGGCGCTGGTGGAATGCAACCTCATCGCTCCGCCATGGGACGAGCTCACCGGAGGGGCCGAGGGTGAGGATGCGTGGTGGGACCTCGCCGACAGCTTCCTCGCCGCGGTCGACGCCCGCCACGGAGCGCTCGTCGACGGCGAGGCCGTCGAGCTCGACGACCCGACGCCGGCGACCGTCCGAGCGTCGCTGCTCCGCCACCTCGGCCTGCTCGTGCCGGAGTGGCTCGCGGGCTCCGCGGGCGCCGCCGCCGACGCGTACCTGACACTGCCCCGCAGCGGGCTGGTCGTGCTGCTGCGCTGAGCGGGGGGCCGCACATCACGGCCCCCCGGTGTCTCATCCGGCGGTCGCGAGCGAAGGGTGGAAGGTCGAGGTGTCGCCCGCGCCGGCGTCGACGTCGCGCTCGCGGGCGCCGTCGGGGCGGTCGAGCAGCTTCATGGAGTCGGCGACCACCTCGGTGACGTACTTCCTCACCCCGTTCGAATCCTCGTAGTCACGGGTGCGCAGCTTGCCCTCGACGGCGATGCGCCGACCCTTGACGCAGTAGGCGGCGCAGATCTCGGCGAGACGGCCGAAGGCGATGACGGTGTGGAACTCGCTGTACTCCTTGAGATTGCCGTCGGAGTCGCGGCTCATCGAGTTGGTGGCGAGGCGCATCCTCGTCATGGGCGACTTGGCGGCGATGGTCTCGGCGTCGCGCGTGAGGTTGCCGATGAGAAAGACCCGGTTGACCATGGCGGTTCTCCGTGGCGGGGGACGTCGCCCCCAAGGGTGAGGTCGAGCGACGGGTCCTCGGGGAGGCCGTCGCGGCGAATCTCGAAATGCAGGTGCGGCCCCGTCGAGTTGCCCGAGGAGCCGACGGCGCCGATCACCTCGCCGATTGCGACGGCGGCGCCGTCGACGACGAACGCGGCGGCGAGGTGGGCGTACAGGCTGGTGAGGCCGGCGCCGTGGTCGACCACGACGTGGAGCCCGTAGCCGCCCGCGGAGAGCAGGACGTGGGCGACCCCGGCGAGGGTCGCCCGCACCGGGGTCCCCGCCGGCGCGGCGAGGTCGAGGCCGCTGTGGAAGTGACCCTGCGGGCAGAGCCGGGTCGGCGGTTCGATGGCGAGCGCCGTGCAGCCGTACGGCTGGCTGACCGCGGCACCGTCGACCGGGGCGATGAAGCCGCCACGGCTCGGAACGCCGTCGCGCATCGCACCGGCTCCGGCGGCGGCGAGACCGGCCGAGCCCAGGACGCCGGTGACGGCGGCGGCGAGCACCGTGCGGATCACGTGCTGCGCCGGGTGGTGTGGCCGTGGTGGACGGTGGCCCGCCGGATCGTGCGCTCGAGCCGGTGGCCGAGGGTCTCCGCCTTCGTCTCGAGATGGGCGGCGACGTTGAGCGCGCCGGGCACCTTGAGCATGAGGAACAGCGTCGCGAGCGCGTAGAGGCTCTGCACCAGCCCTCCGCCCTCGTCGACCGCCGCGACCTCGGCGACGCGCAGCACGATGAGCTGCACCGGCTGCATGAGCACGGTGACCGACCAGAGCCGGAACCAGCCGCGGGCGTGGCCGCGGGTGTCGGGGAGCACCGTGCAGAGCGCCGCGAGCGGCGCCACGACGATGAGCACGCAGAGCAGCGCGTGGCGCACGACGTACGCGAGCACGAGGATGACGAGCGCTGCGACCACGGCGACGGCGACGACGGCGTGGAAGAGGTCCTGTCCGACCGCAATCCGCAGGAGCGCGGCGGGACCGATCACCGGCGACCAGGGCAACGAGTCGGCATGGAGCTCGTCGCCGAGCGACAGCGCGACCGCGCACAGCGCGTTGTCGAGGTCGAGCGCCATCGCCAGCAGCGGCAGCGAGAAGTGCACGAGCACGATGGCGAGCAGCAGCCGCGGCAGCATCACCTTGAGCGAGTACCGGGCCCGGTAGCCGGTGCGCTCGAAGACGCCACGCAGGCAGGCGACGAGCACGACCGCGGTGAGGAGCAGGTCGCACGCCGCGGTCAGTCCGAGGTTGAGCCGGCGCAACCCGGGGTTGTCGGTGAGCGCGCGCGGTCGCGGGCTGGTGGGGTCGACGGTGCGGAAGAGGTAGCGCTCGAGCACCGAGTCGATGTCCGCGCGCGCGCCGTCGACCACGTGGACGAGCGCGCCGCTCAGCAGGTGCACGAACCCGCCGACGGGGTCGAGGAGCGTCGGCAGCAGCGCCACGGCTCCGGGATGCACCGGTCGCTCCGCGCCCGTCAGTGCGTGCCACCGGGGACGGTCGAGATCAGCGCATGGGTGAGCGTGCCGGCGATCTCGACACCGATGGTGCCGAAGACGATGCGGCCGATCCAGCGCTTCGCCTCCATGACGCTGCGCGGCTCGACGGCGATGATCTTGTAGGCGAAGGCGAGCAGGAAGGCGAGGGCGCCCACCGAGCCGATCAGTCCCTGGGCGAGGACGATCCAGTTGTCGACGAGCTGCTTGAGCTGCTCCACGGTGGGCGCCTCCTCACACGGTCGGTGGGTGGCCGCCCCTCCAGGCCGCCGGCGTCGAGAGCCGGCGCATCGACCCTACACAAACACGTGTGTGTAGGTCAAGCGAGGTCACGGTCGTGCTGTGGGTGCGCTACGCGCGCGCCGACGTCCTGCGCCTCGTCGTCGACCGGCGGCGGATGGACCCGGTGCGTTTCGTCGACACCCCGGCCGCGAAGGACCCCCCGGGCCGAGCCGTCAGCCCTGCGGGGCCCCGGCGCCCTCCAGCACCTCGACGACGCCCTGGCCTCCGCGACCGACGATCAGCTCGCGGTGGTGGCGCTCGGTGTCGAGCGGGAGGGCGAGCTCGGCGCCGCAGTCGAGGCACCGGCCGCGCACCTCTCCGACGACCTCGACGAGGACCCGGCGCCGGCCTCCACAGCGCGAGCACGCCGACAGCCGGAGGTAGGTGGGTCCGGCGGGGGTGGCCACGCGGGGGAGCGTCGGCGACGATGCCATGCAGAGGTCCTCGATGCGGGATGCCTGACGCGGTCGTGGCGTTGGAGAGCGCCGCCCCGATCTTGACTGCGCAGATTCACTTAGTCAAGTACAAGGGCCGGGGATCAGGCGGCCGCCGAGTCAGCCACCGGGCTCGCGGTGCTCGACCCGCCGGAGGATGTCGACGATGCGCACCCGGAGCGCCTCCTCGATGAGCCCGAGCAGCCCGCGCTGGGCGTTCGCCGAGCGTGCGGTGTCGGAGTCGAGGCGGTCGAGGAGCGCCGGGCCGAGCGGCGGCCGCCCGGGCGCGGGCGCGGCCGTCGACGGCGGGACCAGCCGCGGCGCCGCGCCCTGCGCGCCCGGGGACGGCGCCGCGGTGACGTCGGGGCGGGCCCAGCTGATCACCCGCGAGGCGTCGTGCGCGCCGGCGAGAGCGAGCCGGGCACCGAGCACGACGACGGCGACGACGAGGGCGAGGTCGACGAGGAGGACGAGGCGGAACCAGCGGGGGAGCATGGACGGATCATATACAGATCTGTGTAGGTCTTCAAGCCTCCGGGAGCCCTCGGGGACGTCTTGCTAGCATCCCGGGCGACACCGGCCCATCTGTGGCGGCGGGTGCGCACGGAGCCCTCCATGCTCGTCCAGCGCGACAACGGCCGCGGCATCGCCGCGCCCGCCGCCACCCGCGTCGTCGTCCTCGGAGCCGTCCCCGACGGGGAGCGCGCGGCGGCGTGGCGGGCGATGCTCGCTCCCGCCGAGGTGGTCGCGTGCGGCGGAGGCGAGCTCCCCGCCCGACTCGCTCCCGGCGACGCCGTCGTCCTCGACGGCGCCCCGCCCGGGCTCGGCGCCGAGGGTGCGGCGCGACTGCGCGCGCACGTCGAGCGCGGCGCCACCCTTCTCGCGATCGCGCCGCCCCCGGCCGCGGTCGCCGGTGGCCCCCTCGGCGAGCTCCTCGGGCTCGCCGCGAGCACACCGCCGCTGCCGCGCTCCGAGGTCGTGGCGACCACGGCCGAGAGCGCGCTCACCCGCAGGCTCGACCCCGAGTTCCCGGTCGTCGACACCTTCGTGGCGCTCGAGCCTCGCGCCGGCGCGCGCACCGCCCTCTCGGTGAGCGTCGGGCTGCGCCCGCGTCCCGCGGTCGTCGAGTCCGACGCCGGCGCCGGGCGCATCGTCGTGAGCGGACTGGGCGCCACCCTCGAGGCGCTGCGCCACCCCCAGCTCGCCACCGTCCTCCGCCGCGGCGTGCTCGGCGCGCGCGTCGAGGAACGCGATCTCGGCGTCGGCCTGCTCGGCTACGGGCCGCTGGGCGGGATGGGCTTCGCCCACGGCCTCGCCGTCGGCGGCACCCGGGGCCTCGCGCTCGCCGCCGTCTGCGACAGCGACGCCGCGCGCTGCGAGGCGGCACGCGGCGACTTCCCCGGCGTGCGCACCGTCGACACCGTCGCCGACCTGGCCGGCGATCCCGGCGTCGACGTGGTGATCATCGCCACCCCGCCTGCGCTCCACGCCGAGCTCGCGCTCGCGATGCTCCGCGCCGGCAAGCACGTGGTGTGCGAGAAGCCGCTCTGCCTGCGCGTGGCCGACGCCGACCGTCTCATCGAGGCCGCACGGGCCCAGGGGCTGGTCCTCACCGTCAACCAGAACCGCCGCTGGGACCAGGACTTCACCGCGCTGCGCGCCGCCGTCGACGCCGGCGAGGTGGGCGAGGTCTTCAACGTCGAGACCTTCGTCGGCGGCTTCGAGCACCCCTGCCGGGCCTGGCACTCCGACGTCGCCCTCTCCGGCGGGGCCGTCTACGACTGGGGCTCGCACCACGTCGACTGGATCCTCCAGTTGCTGCCGGGAATGCCCGAAACCGTCGAGACCACCGGGCACAAGCGGGTCTGGCACGACGTCACCAACCTCGACCAGGTGCGGGTCCGGCTGCGCTGGGGGGACGGGCGCGAGGCACAGTTCCTCCAGTCCGACGTCGCCGCCGTTCGCCCGCCGAAGTTCCACGTGCAGGGCACCGCAGGCAGCATCGCCGGCTGGTACCGTCCGGTGACGTTCGAGCGCCTCGAGCCCGGCCGCGGCTACGTCTGCGAGACCGCGCACCACGCCGAGGCGCCGGTCGAGCTCGTGCTGCGCCGCTACCGGAGCGGCCACGGGCTCGTCGAGACCCGCATCCCGCCCGCTCCCGAGCGCCGCTTCGCCTTCCATCGCAATCTCGCCGACCACCTCCACCTCGGCGAGCCGCTCGCGGTCACCCTGGACTCGGTGCGGCGGCTGATCGCCGTCCTCGAGGCGGCGCAGCGCTCCGGCGAGAACGGCGGCGGCGCCGTGCGCATCGAGCGCGGCGAGACCCTGGTGGGCGCGCGCACATGACGGTCGACGCTCCGGTCCGCTGGGGGGTGATCGGCGCCACCTCCTGGGTGGCGCGCGTCGCGGTGCTCCCGGCGATGCGCGAGAGCCCGCACGCGGAGATCGTGGCCGTCGCCTCGCGCGATCCCGACGCCGGCCGCCGCGTCGCCGCCGCCACCGGGGCGCGGCGCGTCCATGCGAGCTACGAGGGAGTGCTCGAGGATCCCGACGTCGAGGCGGTGTACATCCCGCTCCCCAACGGCCTCCACCGCCGCTGGACCGAGCGCGCCGCCGCCGCCGGCCGGCACGTGCTCTGCGAGAAGCCGCTGGCGTGCTGTGGCGACGACGCCATGGCGATGCAGGCCGCCTGCGGCGGCGCCGGGGTGCGGCTGATGGAGGCGTACATGACGGCCTTCCATCCCCGTCACGGTGCGGCGATCGCGGTCGCGCGCGGCGGAGAGCTCGGCGAGCTGCGCTCGATGCGCAGCGTCTTCACCTTCCCGCTCGCCGACGCCGCCAATCACCGCTGGCTGCGCGGCATGGGCGGCGGCGCGCTGCTCGACGTCGGCGTGTACTGCCTCACCCCGCTGCTGGAGATCGCGGGCCGGTCGCCGGTCGCGGTCGCCGCCGCCCGCACCCGCGGCGGCGACGGCGTCGACGCGAGCCTGCGCGGGTGGCTCGATTTCGGCGGCGGCCTCGTCGCCACCGTCGAGTGCTCGTTCGAGGCGCCGGAGCGCCAGCTCCTCGAGGTCACCGGCACCGACGCGGTGCTCAGCGTGGAACGGCCGTTCACCTGCGGCCCGGCCGACACCGGGATGCGCCTGCTCCACCGTGACGGCGGCGTCGAGCAGCGGCGCAGTCCGGCGCTCAACGCGTACCGGGAGATGGTCGACGCCGCCTGCGCCGAGCTGCGCGGCCCGGCGGACACGCCGTCGCGGTTCCGGCCCGCCGCCGACACCCTCGCCGTCGCCGCGCTCTGCGACCGCCTCCGGGCGGCGGCGGACGAGGCCGGAGGAGCCTGATCCGGCTAGCATCCAGGGTATGACCGAGGGCCGCCTGCCGCGCCTTCTGGTGATCATGGGCTCCGGCGAGACGAGCCCGACGATGACCACCGTGCACGCCGACCTGCTCGACCGCCTCGGGACGCCCCCGGTGCCCGCCGTCCTCCTCGACACCCCGTACGGCTTCCAGGAGAACGCCTCGGACATCACCCAGAAGGCGCTCACGTACTTCCGCGAGAACGTCCGGCGGCCGCTCGGCGTCGCCTCGTTCCGCTCCGCCGACACCGCGACCGCCCTCGACCGCGAGACGATGCTCGCCCGGCTCCGCGAGGCGCGCTACGTCTTCGCCGGTCCCGGGAGCCCCTCGTACGCGCTGCGTCAGTGGCGCGGGTCCGAGGTGCCGGGGGCGCTGCTCGAGAAGCTGCGCGGCGGTGGCTGCGTGACCTTCTCGAGCGCCGCCGCCTGCGTGCTCGGACGCTTCGCCCTCCCCGTCTACGAGATCTACAAGGTGGGGATGCCGCCGGAGTGGCTCGAGGGGCTCGACATCCTCGGCGAGGCCGGCATCGACGGCGCGGTCATCCCCCACTTCAACAACGCCGAGGGCGGGACCCACGACACCCGCTTCTGCTACATGGGCGAGCGGCGGCTGCGCCTGCTCGAGTCGATGCTCGACGACGGCGCGGCGGTCCTCGGTGTCGACGAGCACACCGCCTGCATCCTCGACCTCGACGCCGGGACCTTCACGGTGCGCGGCAACGGCGGGGTCACCCTGCGCCGCGGCGGCCGGGAGCGGCGGTTCGAGAGCGGCGTCACCGCGCCGCTCGACGCCCTGCGCCCCGGTGGCGAGGCGGTGGGGGCGCCGCCGGTCGACCGGCAGCCGCGCGCCGGCCAGGCGCCGCCGGAGATCCCGGCGCCGCGCGCAGGCGACCCCTTCCTCGAGGGCGTCGAGGAGCAGCGGCGCGCCTTCGAGGAGGCGCTGCTGGCCCGCGCCGTCGACCCCGCGATGGCCGCGCTCCTCGCCCTCGACGACCACCTCTGGGACTGGTCGCGCGACACCCTCGACTCCGACGCGATGGACCGTGCCCGGTCCCGCCGCCGCACCATGCTCGTCCAGCTCGGCGACCTGGCGCGGACCGGTGCCCGCGATCCCCGGGAGGTCGTCGGGCCCTTCGTCGAGGCGATCCTCGAGCTGCGCCGCCGCGCCCGCGAGGAGCGGCGCTTCGCCGACTCGGACGCGCTCCGCGACCTGCTCGTCGGGCTCGGCGTCGAGGTCCGCGACGTCCGCGGTGGCGGCACGGAATGGGAGCTGACCCCTCCGTCTCAGCTCACGGGATCGCGCTGACCCCCAGTCCGCGGGCGGCGTGGCCGCGCAGGTGCACGACGGGGGGAACGGCGATCGCGACCTCCGGGCCGCCGAGGACGACGAGGGAGAGACCGTGGTCGAGGGGCACCGCCGCGGGCGGGGAGCCGGTGCCGAACGGTCCGATCCCCGGCCAGTCCCCGTCGGAACCGGTCTCGAGGACCGAGAAGAGCATCTCCACGGCGACCCCAGTCATCACCGTCCTCCCGAGTTGGACTGTCACCATGCTGGCGGGAGGGACAGGCGGCGTCAACCCGCGGCATCATGTACGCCCGCACAGGCGGGCACGAAGGAGAGAGACGATGGCGCTCGCGATCTACTTCCATCCCGAGAAGATGAGCTCGGCCCAGTACGACGAGGCGATCCGCCGCCTCGAGGCCGCGGGCGCCGGCCGTCCTGCGGGCCGGCTGCACCACTCCTGCTTCGGGACCGGGGACTCGATGATGGTCTACGACGTCTGGGAGTCCGAGGAGGCCTTCAACGCCTTCGGGGCCACCCTGATGCCGATCCTCGAGTCGATGAACCTCGACCCCGGCACCCCGGACGTGATGCCGATCCACAACGTCATCCAGTAGCGGGAGACGCTCAGGGGATCCGGTAGCGCGGCTCCCCCTCGACGAGGATCCGGGTCGCACGCCCCTCGCGGGCGAGCTTGTCGAGGTGCGCCTCGACGCTGCGTGCCGCCACGGGGTGGAGCGCGACCGGATAGGCGGCGTAGATCCGGGGCACGACGTCGATCGGCGCGACGAGCCCGTCGCGCTCGCGGACGGCGCGCTCGACCTCCGCCTCGCGCGCGCGCCGGTGGGT
Source organism: Candidatus Dormiibacterota bacterium (assembly GCA_035544475.1). Taxonomy (GTDB): domain Bacteria; phylum Chloroflexota; class Dormibacteria; order Aeolococcales; family Aeolococcaceae; genus CF-96. The sequence goes on from DATKEY010000056.1 coordinate 11,301, forward strand.
GAGGTACTCGTCGATGAGCGCCATCGCGTCGTCGATGCGCGGGCCGTGGCCGGGGTGGATCACCCGCGGGCGCAGCGCCTTCACCCGCTCGAGCGACACCATGTACGCGGTCATGTCGCCGTCGGGCGGGTTCACGACGCTCGTCATCCCGCCGAGGATGTGGTCACCGCTGTACAGAACTCCGCCGTCGGGCTCGAAGAAGCAGAGGTGGTCGGCGGCGTGCCCCGGGGTGGCGATCACCTCGAGCACGACCTCGCCGGCGCGCACCCGCTCGCGGTCCTGCAGCGGCCGGGCGCCGTCATCGGCACGCTCCGGCTCGAGGGCGTGGACGCTCGCGCCGGTGCGCTCGGCGAGCGCGCGGGCGAGCGGCCGGTGGTCGATGTGGGAATGGCTGAGGAGGATGCGCTCGATGCGCCCGCCCCGCGCCGCGGCGGCGTCGAGCACCGCCTCGAGATGGGTGGCGTCGTCGGGGCCGGGGTCGATGCAGAGCAGGCCGGGGCCGTCGCCGACGAGGTACGTGTTCGTCCCGCGCCCGGTGTAGATCGACGGGTTGGGGGCGAGGACGAGGACGGGTTCGGTCACCCGAGCTCCTCGGGGAGGGGAAGGTGGCTCGGGATGCGCCCGGCGACGACGTCGTCGCGCCCGAAGAGGATGTCGGCGACGGGCCGGTTGCCGAGGTCGGCCGCGGCTGCGGCGGTGCTCGGCTGCTCGGCGAGCTCGGCGAGGAGGATCCGGGTCGGGGTCATGAGCACCGTGCGGTCGTGGAGGTGGCGAGCGAGCAGCACCCCCGGCAGGTGCCATTCCCCCTCCACCGCCTCGGCGGCGTGCGCCGCCGGCTGCTGGCCCGGCGGGAGGGCGGCGAGGAAGAAGTAGGTGTCGAAGCGGCGCGGGAGGCCGTCCGGGGTGATGAAGTGGGCGACGTAGCGCAGCTGCTCGGGGGCGAGCTCGATGCCGTGCGCCGGCAGCGCCTGGGACGCCTCGGCGCCGCCGAGCAGCGCGTCGCGGGCGGCCGCGAGGAGCGGGGCGTCGCCCGCCGCCGGCACCCGGCCCGACACCCGGCCGAGGAGCACCCCGGTCTCCTCGAAGAGCTCGCGGACGGCGCAGAGGTGGAGGCCCGCGCCGCGGCTCGTCCCCTCGCCGCCCTCGACGCCGAGGCGGGCGGCGGCGGCCGCGGCGTCGAGCGCGGGCGCGAGCGCGAGCGTGGCGGGCGCGGAGTCCGCGTCGTCGAGGACGCCCCCCGGGAAGACGTAGGCCCCGGCGGCGAAGCTGCTCGCGCTCGGCCTGCGCAGCATGTACACCTCGACCCCGCCCCCCCGGCGGTCGCGGAGCAGCACCGCCGACGCGCTCAGGCGCGGGACCGCGGTCATCTGGCGGGCGCGCCGACGACGGTGACCGTCCGGCTCAGCGCGGGGCCGATCGGCCGGCCCGCATCTCCGGCGACCAGCCGGACGTGCACCGTCCCCGGTCTCAGCGCCACGAGCTGTGCGCGCAGGCTGATCACCTCCTGGCCGCTGAGCTGCCCGCCGCACGCCTGGCCGCCGGACACCGGCACGGTGTCGAGCCCCTGGAAGCGCACCTCGGGGATGTCGACCACCCCCGGCGGATCGAGCTCGACGAGCAGGCAGGTGCGCTTGATCACCGCGCCGCTCGTGTTGTCGAGAGCGAGCGGCTGCTCGATCCGTGCGCCCGCGGTCACCATCTGCGGGAGTTGCCCCGAGACCTCGGCGCGGACCGCCCCGCCGCTGGTGATCAGGGGGATCACGGTGCCGAAGAGGCCGCCGATCACGATCGTCGCGAACACGGCCACGAGCCAGACCTGGCTGGGAACCCGGCGCAGGAGGCCGAGGACGCGGCGTGGGCCCGAGGCGAGGGCGGAGGGCTGGGCCGTCAGATCGACACCGGCGGACGGTAGCCGCCGAAGACCTCGCGCAGGGTCCCGCAGATCTCGCCGAGGGTCGCGTAGGCGCGCACCGCGTCGAGGATGGGCGGCATCAGGTCGGCGGACGGCTCGCGGGCGGCGGCGCCGAGGGCGTCGAGCCCGGTGCGCACGGCGCTCTCGTCGCGGGACGCCCGGTGCCGGCGCAGCCGCTCGAGCTGCTCGTTCATCGCCCGCTCGTCGGGGCGGAAGATCGGGGTGGGGTCGGCCTCGTCGGTCTCGGTGTACCGGTTCACCCCGACGACGACCTTCTCGCCGCTCACCACCGCGCGCTCGGCGCGGTATGCCTCCGCCTGGATCTGCTCCTGCATCCAGCCGGACTCGATGCAGGCGACGGCGCCGCCGCGGCGGTCGATCTCCTCGATGAGCGCGGTCGCCCGCTGCTGCAGCTCGTCGGTGAGCGCCTCGACGAAGTACGAGCCTCCGAGGGGGTCGACGGTGTTGGTGACGCCGATCTCCTCTCCGATGATCTGCTGGGTGCGCACCGCGATCCGCTGCGCCTTCCTCGTGGGGATGGAGAGCGCCTCGTCGTAGCAGGAGAGCGCGAGGGACTGCACCCCGCCGAGCACCGCCGCGAGCGCCTGGATCCCGGCGCGGACGATGTTGTTCTCCGGCTGCTGCGCGGTGAGCGTCGATCCGCCCGTCTGGGTGTGGGTGCGGAGCATCTGCGACTGTGGCTTGCGGGCTCCGAAGCGGTCGCGCATCAGCTCCGCCCACAGCCGGCGCAGTGCCCGGTACTTGGCGATCTCCTCGAAGAAGTCGGTGTGGGTGTTGAAGATCCAGGAGAGGCGCGGGGCGAAGTCGTCGACGGCGACGCCGCGGTCGATCGCCGCCTGCACGTACGCGCACGCGTTGGCGACGGCGAAGGCCATCTCCTGGGGCGCGGTGCTCCCCGCCTCGCGGATGTGGTAGCCGCTCAGCGAGATGGGGTTGAACTTCACCGCGGTGCGCGAGCAGTAGGCGATGAGGTCGGCGGCGAGGCGCAGCGAGGGACGCGGCGGGTAGATGTACGTCCCCCGGGCCACGTACTCCTTGAGCACGTCGTTCTGGGCGGTGCCCATCACCGCCTCGGGTGCCACCCCCTGCTTCTCGGCGGCGACGACGTACATCGCGACGAGCACCGGCGCGGGGGCGTTGATCGTCATCGAGGTGCTCACCCGGTCGAGCGGGATGCCGTCGAAGAGCGCCTCCATGTCGGCGAGCGAGTCGATGGCGACGCCGACCTGGCCGACCTCGCCGGCGCTCCGCGGGTCGTCGCTGTCGAGCCCCATCTGGGTGGGGAGGTCGAAGGCGACACTCAACCCCGGCTGCCCGTTGGCGAGGAGGAAGCGGAAGCGGGCGTTGGCATCGGCGGCGGTGCCGTACCCCGCGTACTGGCGGATGCTCCACAGCCGGCCCCGGTACATCGTGGGCTGGATGCCGCGGGTGAACGGGAACACGCCGGGGAAGCCCTGGTCGGTGACCGGGTCGTCGTGCTCGACGCTGAGCGGGGTGTAGAGCGGCTCGACCGGGATGCCGCTGCCGGTCTCGAAGCGCTCACTGCGCTCTCCGTAGGCGAGGCCCTTGGCGAGCGGGCCCTGCTGCCAGCGCCGCAGCTCCTCGCGGTAGCGCGCCGCCGCCTCGTCGGAGGCGTCGTGGCGTGGGTCGGGGGCGAGCATGGTGCGTCTGAGTGTACTCGCGACGGCCGCTGGCGCCCCTCTGCCCGGGGCTCCCTCCCGATGCAGGTAGTGGGGGGAACCTCGCACGAGCGAGAATTGGTCCATGCTCGACCAGTTGAGGCGTCCGCTCCTCGACCTGCGGGTGTCGGTCACCGACCGCTGCAACTTCCGCTGCACGTACTGCATGCCGCGAGAGGTCTACGGGCGCGACTTCCAGTTCCTACCCCGCCCCGATCTGCTCCGCTTCGAGGAGATCAGCAGGCTCGTGCGGGTCTTCGCCGCCCACGGGACACGCAAGGTGCGGCTCACCGGCGGCGAGCCGCTGCTCCGCCGCGACCTCCCCACGCTGGTCGAGCAGATCGCCGCGATCGACGGGGTCGAGGACATCGCGCTCACGACCAACGGGGTCCTCCTCGCCCGCCGCGTCGAGGCGCTCCGCGACGCCGGGCTGCGGCGGGTCACCGTCAGCCTCGACTCCCTCGACGACACGGTCTTCCAGGCGATGAACGACGCCGGCGTCCCGGTCGCGCGGGTGGTCGAGGGCATCGACGCCGCGATCGCCGCCGGGCTCAGCCCCGTGAAGCTGAACGCGGTCATCCGGCGCGGGGTCAACGATGCGGGGGTGCTCGACCTGGCCCGGTTCGCCCGTGACCGCGGGTGCATCCTCCGCTTCATCGAGTTCATGGACGTCGGCACCACCAACGGCTGGCGGCTCGAGGAGGTGGTCCCCGCGGCCGAGCTCGTCGCCCGGATCGACGCCGAGATGCCGCTCGTGCCCGCGACCCCGAACTACCGCGGCGAGGTCGCCGGCCGCTACCGGTACCGCGACGGTGGCGGCGAGGTGGGGATGATCGCCTCGGTCACCCAGCCCTTCTGCGCCGACTGCACCCGCGCCCGGCTCAGCGCCGACGGCCGGCTCTACACCTGCCTCTTCGCCGGCGAGGGCCACGACCTGCGCGGCCCGCTCCGCGCCGGGGCGAGCGACGCCGAGCTCTCCGCGCTCGTCGCCTCGATCTGGGGCGGCCGGCGCGACCGCTACTCGGAGGCGCGCTCCGAGCTCACGGCCGGGCTGCGCCGCGTGGAGATGTCCTTCATCGGCGGCTGAGCGGCGCCCGGTGCGGCGCCCCGTATAGTCCCGCCGACATGGCATCGAGGGTGAACGACCGGCTCGTCGCCGACATGGCGGCACGGCTTCGCGACGGCGGACTGCGCTTCGGGCCGCGCAACCTCTACTACGCGGTCTGCGCGGTGCTCGAGGGCCCCGACGTGAAGCCTGGCGCCGGGCTGATCGCGCTCGGGATCCTGCTCCTCGCCGTCACCCTCGTCGTCGGGATCCTCGCCGCCTCCTTCTTCATCTGGCCGCTGCTGCCGGTCGGGATGGCGGTGACCGGCTTCGGCCTGCGGGCCCGGCGGCAGGCCCGCGTGCAGCCGACGACCCGGGCGCTCGCGCTCGGCTACGACGAGTTCGTCGAGGGCGTCGTCGGCCCCCGCCGGGGCACGGCGCTCCTCGACGGGATGGTGGAGGCGGAGCCCGCCGCGCCGGCCGCCCCGGCGGCGTCCTCGGAGGTCCTCGTCGTCTGCGACCGACCCGAGACCGCCGCGGTCCTCGACGCCAACCGTGCCGCGGCGGGGCTCGCGGTCGAGGTGGCGGCCGAGGACGAGGCGGGCGCAGCCGTCACCGGCCGCCGGGTGCTCGCCGTCCACGACGCCGACCCCCGCGGGTGCGCGCTCCCCCTGCGGCTGCGCGCCGCCGGCGCCGCCGAGGTCGTCGACCTCGGGCTGCGCCCGGGCCACATCCACGGCCGCCGGATCCAGATCATCGAGGGAGCGCCGGTCCTCGTCCCCGCGGATCTCTCGCGGCTGCTGAGCGCCGAGGAGATCGTCTGGCTCGCCGACGGGCGCAGGGTCGAGCTCGCCGTCCTCGCTCCGCGCGAGCTCGTCGACGCGGTCGCGGCGGCGCTCGCCGAGGGGACCGAAGCGTGGGAGGTGCCCGGGGTCGACGGCGTCCGCCTGAGCCGGGTGTCGCCGCTGGCGGTGGGGTGACCGAGCCGGGCGCCGCCGCCTCTGTGGAGGGCGGGGGGTGGGAGCCTAGCCGAGGTCCTTCTGCTCGTCGGACCTGGCGCCGACGAGGATCGCCATGTTCCCCCGGGGGTGGCGGTTCTCGTACATGAGCTGGTGCGCCTTGCCGACCTCGTCGAAGCCGAGGGTCAGGGAGAGGCAGGGGTCGACCTTCCCCTCCGTGACCAGCCGGTTGAGCGCGGCGGCCTGCTCGTCGTTGGAGAAGTGCGAGCCCTGGAGGCGCTTCTGGCGCATCCACAGGTAGCGGAGGTCGACGGTCGCCTCGTAGCCGGTGGTCCCGGCGCAGATCACGACCATCCCGGCGTTGTCGCAGACGAAGATCGAGGTGGGGATCGTGCTCTCCCCGGGGTGCTCGAAGACGATCCGGGGGTTGCGACGCTCGCCGATGACGTCCCAGATCGCCTTGCCGAAGGCCCGGGCGCCGCTGAGCCACTCGGCGTAGGCGGCGTCGTCGCGCCAGTCGGGCATCGGCCCCCAGTGGTCGAAGTCGCCGCGGTCGATGTAGCCGGCGGCGCCGAGCTCCTTCACCCATTCACCGCGGTGCTGCTTCGAGGTGACCGCGACGGGGATGCCGCCCATCGCCCTGGCGATCTGGATCGCCTGGCAGCCGAGGCCGCCCGACGCGCCCCAGACGAGGACGACGTCACCCTCGCGGACGGTGTGCGGCGCCCAGCCG
>DATKEY010000057.1:0-5908 GCA_035544475.1 Candidatus Dormiibacterota bacterium
AGCTGGTGCGCGAGACCCGGCGCGGGAAGGACACCCACCCCGAGGGCGACCGCGAGCGCTGGCGAGTGCGGGAGGCCGCCGTCGACCACCGCAGCCTTCCGGCGGCGACGGAGGGCCCAGTGGCGGTGCCGCCGAGCGCCATGGACGCGATCAACGAGCGGGCCCGGCTCCGCTACGAGCGCGGCGAGGCCGGCCAGGGCTTGCGCTCCACCGAGGCGATCGCCGCCGGCGTGCTCGAGGAGCTCACCACCGGCCCGCGGCGGCTGTCGCGGGAGAACGCGGTCTTCGACACCCAGGAGCTCCACCTGGCCGCCGCCAAGGCGCTGGTCGGCCGGGACGGCGCCGACGTCGTCGACGAGTACCCGCAGATCCTCGGCGCAGTGAAGTCGAGCCCCGAGCTGGTCGCCCTGGACCGGGAGCACTGGACGACCAGGGCTCACCTCGAGCTGGAGAAGAGCGTTCTCGCCGCGGCGCGCGAGAAGGCGAGGACCGCGGAGCTGCTCTGCGCCGTGAACTCCCCGGCCGGCCCGGACCCCGCCCGTGTCGAGTGGCACATCGCCCACGCGCAGGTCCCCCTGGACGCGCAGCAGGCGGACGACGTGCGCGCGCAGTGCGATCGCCGCGGGCTGTCGCTGGTGCTCGCCGAGGCCGGCACCGGCAAGGGCGAGGTCGCCCGGGTGGTGGCCGACGTCTACCGCGAGCTCGGCTACCGGGTGATCGCGGTGAGCACCGCCGCCGAGCGCGCCCAGAAGTTCGGCCAGGACATCGGCGCCGACGAGGCGAAGTCGATCGACGGCCTGGTCCACTCCTGCTCGCGGGGCTTCGGCCTGGGAGCCAGGACCCTGGTGCTCGCCGACGAGGTCGGGCAGACCGACACCTATCGCTGGGCCAACCTGCTGCGGGCGGCCGGGGTCGCCTCCCTCCGCGGCTACGGCGACACCGAGCAGCTCGACTCCGTCGAGGCGGGAGGGATGCTGCGCGTCCTCGAGCGCGAGCTCGGGGCGGCGCCGCTCAGCACCGTCTACCGCACCCGCGACGAGGACCTGGTCGCCCTCTGGCGCAAGGTCCGCACCGGCGACCCCGGCGCGATCGAGGAGCTGGACCGCCGCGGCGCCCTGGTGTTCGTCGACACCCTGCCCGAGGCCCGCGAGGGCGTGGTCTCCTCCTGGGACGCAGCGCGGGTCGATGGTGAGCAGCAGGACGGCCGGGCGATGCGCGAGTTCCTGATGGCGACGAACATCTCCAATCCCCAGGTGGACCAGCTCAACGCCCTGGCCCAGCAGCGCCGGCTGGAGCGCGGGGAGATCGGCGGCCCGTCCGTCGCCGGCGTCTTCGAGGATGCGGCGAAGGGCTACCGGCGCACCGAGCGCTTCTATGCCGGCGACCAGGTCCGGCTCGTCGGCGGCGCCAAGCTGGGCACGGCCTACGTCCGCAACGGCCAGACCGGGCGGGTGGTCTCGATCGACGAGGACGGCCGGGCCGTGGTCGAGATCGAGGGCCGTCGCGAGGAGCAGCGCGCCCGCTTCGCGGCCCGCGAGGAGCTCGGCCGCTCGCGCTTCGAGCAGGCCGCGGAGGCCCGGCGGCAGGGCTTCGAGCGCGAGCAGCAGGAGAAGCGCGATCGGGCCCTGGGCCGGGGGGTCGACACCGTGCGGGTCGAAGACTGGCAGCGCCAGGCGCGCGAGCGCTTCGAGGGCCGCGAGGCGAGGTACCGAGACGAGCTCGAGAAGAGATGGGCTGGCCGCCGTGCGGAGTTCCTGGCCGCGGGCGAGGGGGCGACGGTGCGCCTCGGCGAGCGGGAGATGCCGCTGCTCCGGCTGGGCTACGCGGGCCACGACCAGACCACCCAGGGCCGGACCTCGCAGACCATCGACGCGGTGATCGGGCGCGAGGCCACGGACCGGCAGAGCGCCTACGTGGAGCTGAGCCGGGCCCGCCAGGCGGCGCGGTTCCACGTCCCCATGAACCAGTGGCAGGTGCCCTCGGAGCGGGTGGTGCAGCCTGCCACGGCGGAGCGTGAGGCGGTGGTGGAGCCGATCCCGCGCGAGGAACGGATCGCCATGGCGAAGGAGCAGCTGGTCGAGGCCTTCGGGCGGAGCCGTCCGAAGGTGGCCGCCCTCGAGTACCAGGCTCAGGTGCTCGACGAGCTCATCCGCGGGGAGGAGGAGCGCGTCGACCGGGAGCGCGAGGCGATCCGCCGGGAGGCTGGCCGGCCGGCGACGGAGCGCCAGCTCGCGCACGCTCGTGGCCTGGGGGCGGAGATCCCCGAGGGGGCGACCTGGGTCGAGGCCAGCACCGCGATCGAGAGGGCCACGGGGGCGGAGCCGGGGGCGTTCGCCCGGGAGGCTCTGGCCGCGCGTCATGACCAGGAGCGCGTCGACGAGCTGCTCGCCGAGCTCGACGCACGGGCGGCGTCGATCAGTCCGTCACCGACCGACGCCGGCCGCGAGAGCGCCTGGCGCGACGTCGCTCGGGTCCAGGAGGAGCCTCTCCCCTCCCCCGCGGAGGGCCGCATCGCCGAGCCGGAGGCAGGTCCCACGGACCGCGTCGACCCCGTTCCGGGCCTCACAGCCCCGCAGGACCGCCCGGTCAGCGAGCCACACGCGCCAGAGGCGGCCAGCACGTCGAAGAGGGAGCCTGAGCCCGCCTCCATGGACGTCGCCGAGCCGGTGAGCGAGCTCGTCGAGGACGCGCAGCCCACGTCGGGCATGGCGACCGCTGAGCCTGCGCTCGAGGTGGCCACGGAGGCGGCGATGGCCCCGGCCGAGCGGATCCCGGCGCGCTTGACCACCGCGGAACTCGAGGCCGCCGAGGAGGCGCACCTGGCCGAGCTTGTGGAGCCCAGCTTCGATCGGCGGGAGGAGCCGGAGGCGGAGCCCGACGTCGAGGTGGCGGCAGCCCCGGCCACCCTCACCCCGGACCATCCCGTGCAGCTGGACGATGTCGCTGAGACCCCCACGACTGTCCAGGCCGCCGCCGAGCTCGTGTCCACGCGGGCGCGGGCGTTCGACCATGAGCAGAACTCTGCCGCTGCCGAGGCTGACCAGCTTGCCCACGAGGCGCATAACGCCCAGGAGGCTGAGCAGACCGCGGAGCGCGAGGCGCAAGGCGAGGCGGAGCGCCAGCAGGAGGTCGAGGCACAGGAGCGCCGCGACGCCGAGATCGTCGCTGAGCAGGAGGCGACGGCACAGCGTGAGCACGAGCTCGAGGTGGAGCGGGAGGTCGAGCACCAGGTCGAGCCCGAGCCGGCCGCCGAGCCGCTGGGTCACGAGTGGGGCTACGACCTGTGGGCCGAGCCCACCGCGAACTACGACGACGATCGCCAGGATGACCGCGGCATGGGGATGGAGATGTGACCAAGGCCGGCGCGGGTCCCAGAGCCGTGGGGAGGATGACGGCCACCGTGTTTGACAGGTTCCGCCGGCGTCAGGAGCCCCAACCCGCTCCCCCACCGTCGCCGGCACCGGCACCGCCCAGCCGCGTCATGCTCGACGTGCTCTTCGAGGAGAAGGACGAGGCGAAGCGACGAGGCGCCCGATGGGACAGCGCAGCTCGGAGCTGGTACGCGCCTCCGGGTGCCGATCTCGGGCGGTTTCGAGAGTGGCTGCCGCCCGTCCTGCCCGGTGGGCCTCGGTGCAAGGTCCGCGTCCTCGCGCTCCGGCAGACGTGCTGGAAGTGCAGAACGGAAACACACGCGATCGTGGCCCTCATGGTGGATGCGCACGACCTCCCGCGTCCCTCGTCCGACCCAGGCCTGGTGTGGTTCTCGGACGTGGCCGAGGCCCTCTCGGTGGTACTCAAGCCGGGAGCGCTGCGCCACATCGGCGCTGGCCCGCTCCGCCGACGCCTGAGCCGGTCGGCTGGCACCGCGTACGTCTCCAACGGCTGCCGGGAGTGCGACGCGCTCCTGGGCAACGTCCCGCTGCGGGTGGCGATGGCCACCTACATGAACGGCGGCGGCGACCTCGAGGCGCTCGCGGTCGGCCGGGTGTCCATCCCGGCCGCCTCGCTCCCCGACGAGTGGGAGCCGCTGTGGGATGACAGCGAGGAGGCGGCCGCCGCGGTACCGGCGGGACCGACGGTGGAGGAGTTCGCTGCCGCAGCAGACGAGGACGACACGGCTGGCATCACGATTCGTCCGCTGAGCCTCGCTGAGGCGCTGCAGCTCGTCGACGGCCACGAGCCCGCGTCTCCGTATCGCACACCCGACGCCGGCGCGGTCCTGATCCCGGTCGAGGGGCCGATCGTGGTCCGGGAGGAGCGCCTGACGCACGAGGTCTATGACGAGTTCATCGGCGGCTCCGCCGATGCGATCTACCTGGTCAACTCGGCCACCGGCCGCCAGGCGGCCACGGCGTACGTGCACGGCAACGGCTACGCGCTGCGCCTTCCGCTGAACCCTCGGGCGTCCGCGCTCCTGCGCGGCCGCAGTGGCTACGAGAAGGTCGTCGGCCCCGTGCTCATCACCGGTCTCCCTGGCGACGTGGTCGGAGAGAACCCATGCCCGGGCTGGCTGGTCCGCTTGGCTCTCGACCTGGACGCCCAAGAGGGCCGGTGACACCGCGGCCCCCCGAGTGGACGAGATCTCCTCCCTGCCCTGCCCCGGCGTCTTTGCCTCCCCACAGCACGACGGACGATTCCGGCGGAATCACCGCGTGAGCGGCCATCGACGATCTCGAGGCCGCGACCTCCGCGACCCGATCCCCGACATCACCGGCAACGCTGACGGCGTTGAGGCAGCGGAGATGGTCGCGGCGGAGCCGGCAAGCGGAATCACCAGCCCCCAATGCCCGCAGGTCGGAATTCACACTCACCGCTGCGCTTGGTGTGGTACCTACGGGGCCATGGACGCCGTTGTGGCCGCCGTCGTAGTCACCGCCCTCCTGGGGGTGGTGGCGGTGGTCGCGCTTCTCGTGATCCGCGGCCCCCTCAAGCTCACCGTGCGGGGTCCGTTCCGGACGGGGGTCGACGTCGAGGGCAAGCCCCCCGGCGGCGTGCGGCTCGACCGGGTGCGGGCCGGTCGGAACCTGAAGGCGAGAGGCCAGGCCGTGGACGCTCGACGGGTCCGCGCCGGCCAGGACGCCAGCTTCGACGATCGTGGCGACGGACAGCCGCAACCCCCGCAAGGGTGACGCCCGGGAGACGCCACCTTCTCCGTCGGTGTCCCTGTCTCGGGTATCGGCCGGCCGTGACCTATCGGTCGACGCGTCGGTTCACCACCACACCCATGCCACGCCAGAGCCGGCCGCGGGCCCGGTGCGGTTCCGGCTGCCGCGGGTGGTCGCCCATTTCACCGGTCGCGACACCGAGCTGGCCAGGCTCGAGGAGGCCCTGGGCGAGCGTCATCAGGCGGTCATCACGCAGACGGTCACGGGTCTGGGCGGGGTGGGCAAGACCCAGCTGGCCGCCGCCTATGCCCACCGTCACGTCGACGAGTACGAGGTGGTGGCCTGGGTCCGGGCTGAGGACGGCGGCATCGCCGACCTGGCGGCTCTGGCCGGCCACCTCACCCTGCCCGTCGAGGGCCTGACGCCCGAGGAGCAGGGGCAACGGGTGGTGCGCTGGCTGGAGAGCACGGAGCGATCCTGGCTGCTGGTCCTGGACAACGTCGCCACTCCCGCCCATCTCGCGGCTCTATGTCCGAGCTCAGGGCCAGGCCGGGTGCTGGTGACGTCGCGGCGCCGGGACTTCGACCAGTTCGGGCCGGTCGTCGCCGTCGGGGTGTTCGACGAGCTCACCGCGGTGGGGTATCTGATGGACCGGACCGGCCGCTCCGGCGAGCGGGCCGCTGCCGGCCGGTTGGCTCAGGCGGTCGGGTACCTGCCGCTGGCGCTGTCCCACGCCGCCGCCTACTGCACCACCCGGACCAACTTCGAGGGATACCTGGCCCTGCTCGCCGGGCTCCCCGCCG
>DATKEY010000058.1:0-24503 GCA_035544475.1 Candidatus Dormiibacterota bacterium
CTGCCTGGGAATGGTCGAGGTAGTAGCTCTTCACCTCGAGAGGGGTCGCGCTCGGAAGCGGATGCGGCGGGATGTTGCCGGGAAGCACTCCCCATAGGATGAAGAAGGCTGCCAGGAAGATGGGTCCGTTCCAGGCCAGAAACTTCAATGACCTGAAGTCGGTGGAACGTGATCTGCTTCTCTCCTGCGCCAGACCGGTGTCCCAGGCACCGGACGGTGTGGCAGGTGCCACGCCGGTGTACGCGTCGGTGACCATCAGGTATCGCTCCTAGCTGTTTGATCGGCTGGTTCAGCGATGGACTGGCGCTGCTGGACGGCTGGGTGCCGGGCTCAACATGCGTCGGTGTCCCCGGAGGGTGCGGTCCACTTCCCGCCCTTGAGCTCGATGAGGAAGTAGCAGGAGACAGGTGGGGACGGCTGGTTCTTGACGTAGTTCAAGGGCGGGGTCAGGCCGTCCAGGGTCTCGTTGTGGAGTGACCACAGGCCGTTGAGAAGGTCCTGAGAGGTCGGCTGCGCGCCGATTCCGGCTGATGCCACCTTGACCAGCAGCTGGCCCGATGCCCAGGCGGTTCCGGTCGCCCCGGAAAGGCGCAGGGTGGGGGCGTACTGCTGGACCGCCTGCTGGTACGGCGTGGTGGCGGGGGTGTTGCCCAACATGTACGGGAAGTCCTGTGAAGCGGCGAAGAAGCCCTCGAGGTCCGGGTTCCCCTCGAGCTCGCGGGTGGTCTGGATGCCGGTGGCGATGTAGATCGGATGGTAGTTCTGCCGGCTGCACGAGGCCCCCAGCCGCATGATGCTGTTGGCCTCCAGGGCGAGGAAGATCACCTGGGCGCCCGCGGACTGGGCCCCCAGGCACTGTGCGGTGTAGTCCGGCTGCGTGATGGTGACCTGCGACTGATATACGAGCGTCTCACCGGCGCGGGCCGCTCCGCCGTTGACGGTGTAGTCGTGCATGTTGCCGCACGACGGCGATTCGATGCAGTAGATGATTCCGAGCTTGGTGAGGTTGCGCTGGTGCGCCGTCTTGTAGTCGCCCTGCAGCGCCTCGTTGATGGTGGTGCCCGTCGGGAACACCACGGAGTCCGAGGTCCAGGCGGTGCCACTGTTCTCGCCGCCGATGATCGGGATGTTGTGCTGGTGCAGGTAGGGGAGTTGGGCCTGGATGGTGAAGGGAATCATGTTGGCCAGGAAGGCGATGACGTGCTTGTTCTCCACCATGTCCTTGACCAGGGCCAGACTTCTCTGGGGGTCCCCGCCGTCGTCAGCGGTGAAGACCTGGACCGGATGCCCGGCGATGCCGCCGTGGGCGTTGGTCCACTGGGCCCACACCTGGACCATGGTGTCGGCACCGGCGAGGGAGGAGCCCACAGGCCCGGAGTAGCTTCCGACGTTGCCAACCAGGATCGGCGCAAGCGGTCCCGCGGGCTTGGCGGCGGTGGGAGCGGAGCCGGCCGCGGTAGCGGCGCCGGAGATGCTGCCCCCGGAGCCGGTCCCTCCCGTTCCACCGGTGAGGGGGGCGCCTGTGCCCGTGGCTGCCCTGCTGGCGCCGCCGGTTCCGGAGGAGCTCCCCGGCAGCGGCTGCGTGACGGCGTTCTGCGGGAGGCTCGAGACCGCTCCCTGCTGCTCCTGCTGCTGCACCTGTGCCGTGGGAAGCGCCCCGCCGTTGACCGCTGTGAGGATGGCGTCGTGGGTGAGGCGACTGCCGCCGCAGGCGCTGACCGCCATCGCCGGGAGAATCGCCATCGTCCACAACCAGCGCGAGCCTCTACGTGCACCCATCTTGTGTTGCCTCCTTTCGCATGCAAAATTCGGAATCGTGATCCGGGGCCGCCTCATACCGGCACCGCCTCTGCCCGCTTGCCCATGTAGCCGGCGAAGAGCTCGTCGGCATCCAGCTCGCCGGGCTCGCCTGCGAAGCTGACCTGGCCGCGGTTGAGGAGGAAGACGTAATCCGACAGCTTCAGCGCGCGTGTCACGTACTGCTCGACGATGAGCAGCGAGGTGCCCTCGGCGGCGAGCCGTCCGAGGAAGTCGAAGATCTCGTCCACAACCACGGGCGCCAGCCCCATCGAGACCTCGTCGAGCAGCACCACCCTGGGAGTGGTCACGTAGGCCCGCGCCAGCGCCAGCATCTGCTGCTGACCGCCGCTCATGGTGCCGGCGATCTGCCCCAGGCGCTTGCCGAGGATGGGGAAGACGGAGACAGCCCGGTCGATGGCATCGCCCACCGAGCCCGAGCCCGCCTGTAGCAGGATGTTGTCGCGCACCGCCAGCGAGCGGAAGATGCCGCGGCCCTCGGGCACGTGGCAGATGCCGGCGCGGGCGAAGTCGTGGGGGCTGTGTCCGCTGAGGTCCTTCCCGTCGAGGGTGATCCGGCCGCGCGCGGGGATCAGCCCCGAGGCAGCGCGCAGCAGGGTGGTCTTGCCGGCTCCGTTGGCGCCGAGCAGGGCCACCACCGATCCCGCCGGCACCACCAGGGAGACGTCGCGGAGCACGGTCGTGGTGCCGTATCCGGCGGTGACATTGCGAAGCTCAAACACCGGCGAGCACCTCCTCTTCGTCCGCCGCGGGGAGGTCGGCGCCCGACCCCAGGTAGGCCTCGACCACCACCTCGCTGGCGAGCACCTCGTCCATGGTTCCCTGGAAGAGCGGCTTGCCGAAGTCGAGCACGTACACGTACTCGCAGATGCTGCTCACCAGGGCCATGTCGTGCTCCACCAGCAGGATGCCGACGTCGCGCTCCGCCATCACCCGGCGCAGGATGGTGCCGAAGCGATGGCTCTCCGCCGAGTCCAGCCCGGAGGAGGGCTCGTCGAGGAGCAGCAGGCGGTACGGGCCCGCCAGAACGCGGGCCAGCTCCACCAGCCGGCGCTGCCCGGTGGACAGCGATCCGGCCGGCAGCTGCGCGAGGTGCTCGATGTCGCACAGCTCCATCGCGTGCGCGGTGGCGCGCTCGATGTCGCGATGCTCGCGCGGCGAGCTGAACAGCTGGCCCATCAGCCGCTGTCCGCTGATCGCCGCCTCGCGGCCGAGCCGCACATTCTCGGCGACGGTCAGGGTGTCGTACAGCTCGAGACGCTGGAAGGTGCGTCCCATGCCCATACGGGCGCGCCGCGCCGGGTTCATGTGGGAGACGTCGGCGCCGAAGAGGTGGACGCTGCCGGCGCTCGGCTTCACCAGCCCGCAGCAGGCGTTGAAGGTGGTGGTCTTGCCCGCGCCGTTGGGACCGATGAGGCCGGTGAGCCGTCCCACCGGAGCCTCGAAGGACAGACCCGAGACCGCCACCAGCCCGCCGAAGCGCACCGTGAGGTCGCGGACCACCAGGCCCTCGGATGTGGTCATGTCTGTGCTCCCTCCGCCAGGAGGGCGTCCGCCGGTTTGGGCAGCATCTCCTCCGGCACCAGTCCGCGCAGCCGCTCGGTGACCGGGCTGCGCCGGGTCCGCCATGCGGTCGCCTGCGCCCAGCGCGCCAGCCGTCCGGCGGCGTCGAAGCCGCCCGCCGAGGCCACCGCGGTGAGCATGGCCGCCAGCCCGAAGATCGCCGGCAGCCCTTCCTGGAAGGTGGCGTTCTCGATGTAGGAGGGCACCACGATGAAGGCCGCCGCCGCCAGCACCGCCGAGCGGATCAGACCCGAGCCGGCGATGACCAGCACCGCGACCAGGATCAGCGAGGCGAAGGAGGGGAACGAGGTGCCGTTGATCGAACCGGTGACCGGGCCGATGAGCGCGCCGCCCACCCCCGCGAAGAAGGCGGAGAGGCAGAAGACAAGCACCCGGGTGACGTTGACGCTGGTCCCTGCAGTGCTCAGCGCCAGCGGCGAATCCGCGAGTGCGCGCAGCAGGCGTCCCAGCCGGCTGCGCTCGATGATCACCATCGAGGCCACGCACGCCGCCAGTACCGCGAGCACGACGTAGTAGTACGCGGTGTCGCCGCCGGCGATCGACGGGCGCGGGGCGGTCAGCGCGCCGTTGATGCCGAACATCACGTCACGGCTGTATCCGAGGCGCTCGAGGAGGATGCCGAAGCCGAAGCTCGCCAGTGCCAGGTAGAGGCCACTGAGACGGATGGCGGGAATGGCCACCAGGGCCCCCACCGGGACCGCCACCAGCCCGGCGGCGAGGATGGCGAGCATCCAGGGCACGCCGTGGTCCTGGGCGAGGTGGGCGAACGCCGCCGCTCCCACCGCGGCGAAGCCGATGTGGCAGAGCGACAGCTGCCCCGAGGTGCGCACCAGCAGGCCCAGCGAGGCGAAGATCACCACGAAGGCGAGCGCGCTGGTGTAGACGGGGATCTTGGTGCCCACCACACCGGGGATGAGCGCCGCGATCGCCAGCGCTGCGCCGATGCCCAGCCGCCGCTGCCCGGCGGTGAACCGCGCCGCGGTGACGATGCGCTTGGTCGCCTGGCTGCCCACTTCGGTGAGCAGGCGTCCGCGGAAGAGCAGTACGCCGAAGAGGATGAGGAAGGGGACGCTCGAGGGCAGACCCTGGAGGGAGAGGTAGTTGCTGGTGAACCGGGTCGCCAGCGCGGCGCCGACGCCCACCGCGAGGCCGCCGACATAGGTCATCGGCAGGCTGGAGAAGCGCCCGATCGCCGCGGCGCCGTATGCCTGGACGACGAGCAGAGTGAGCAGCAGCGGATCCAGGCCGATGCTCGGCGCGATGAGCAGGCCGCTGACCGCGGCGAAGGAGCAGCCGATCATCCAGGCGATGCGCCGCACTCTGGTCGGGTTGGTACCGGTCAGCCCCAGCAGGTCGGCGGAGTCGACCACTCCCTGCATGGCGACGCCGATGCGGGTGAAGCGGAAGAAGGCGAAGAGGCCCGCCACTCCCAGCAGCGCGACGAGCACGACGATGAGCTGGTCGACGCCGACGAAGACGCCGGCCACCTTGAAGGTCGCCGTCGGCAGGAACTGGGGGAAGTCCTTCGCCGCCGACCCGTAGAGGACCACTGCGATCCCCTCGATGCCGAGCAGCAGGCCGATGGTCGCCACCAGCTTGGCCGTCGGCGTCGCCGTCGCCAGGCCGCGGGCGAGCAGCTCGATCCCCAGGCCCGCGAGGGGGCCGAAGACCAGCACGCACAGCGCCGCGGCGAGCGGCCAGGGCAGTCCCGCGTGGCTGTGGAGCTCGAAGAATGCATACGCCGCCGCCGCGGCCACCGCGCCGTGGGCGAAGTTGAAGATGCCGCTGGTCTTGTAGGTGAGCACCAGGCCGGTGGCGGCGAGCGCGTAGATCGACCCGCTGGTGATGCCGACGACGATGAAGGGGAGGATGTTCACGGCGTGCACACTCCGCAGGGACGCCGCCCGGCGATGCGGTTCTCCGCCACCGATCCCCGGCTGACCGTCTTGCCCCGGACCAGCAGGCAGTCGCTGCGGTGATACCGGCTCATCTTCGGAGCGGTGACCACAAGACCCGCCGCGAAGTCCGGAGAGACCCCGCCCGCTGCGGTGTCGTCACCGGCGAGCGCCGCCATCCGCAGCGCCAGCGCCCGCCGGCCGCGTTGGACGGCGCGCCGGCCGTTCAGCAGATACAGCGCGTCACCGGTGGCGGCGACGAGCAGGGCGACGACACCGACGTCGAGCCAGCCCTGCTGGGTCGCCGTCTGGGCGCTGCCCGCGACCATCCACCAGCTGAGCACGATGCCCCCGAAGCCAAGAAGGCTCAGAAAGGCGAGGCTCAGCTGGTTGCCCGCGTGCCATGGTGCCGGGGCACCGCTGATCGAGCGCATCCCGGCTACCCCGCCGACCCGACGGCGCGCGGGACCTCACCCCGCAGGACGACTCCGTTGGCGGGCACCGCGACGGGCTGTGCCGCCGTCACAATGGCGGCCGGACGGCCATCCAGGCGCCCCAGGCGGTCGTCGAGGTCGGCGAGCTTGCGCCACTCGTCGCGCAGGTCCGCGGAGAGCCACAGCACCGCAGCGACACCGAGCAGGAAGATTCCCACCAGCCCGCCGCCGACGACGTATGGCATCTGCTCGGCGGAGTACGCGGTGCCACTCACCCCCACCCAGCCGTTCACCATCGCCGCCACGGCGACGACCAGGGCCGCGAGCGCGGCCGCGCGATCCCACTCGGACCGCAGGATCGTCAAGATCACCTTGCCCATCTCACTCCCACCAGACTGATCAGCTGACCCGCGACCAGCGCCACCACGGCGCCGACGACGAGAAGCAGGTAGAACGACGTCCCCGGCGCGCTTCCGAGCGCCACCGGGCGGCTGGAGAGCGGCTGCGCCGCCGCCGGCGACTGTCCGGCCGAGGTGCCCGATGACGGGGCGGCCGGCGCGCTTCCCGCGCCCGTGCCCACGCTGGACAGGCCACTGCTGCCACCGGCGCCGGATGCCGAAGACGGAGCTGAGCCCGACGAGGTCCCCGCGGCGCCCGAGGAGCCGCCGAGCGAGCCCAGCGTGCCGCCTCCCAGGAGGCCGCCGCCGAGCATGCCGCTGCCGGCCGCCGCGTCGCCCGAGGCGACGGCGAGGGCCTGCCCCACGACCATGACCGAGTGCAGTCCGCTCTGCTCGTTGGTGATCTCGATGCGGAGGCCCGGCGACAGCACCCCGTCGGGGACCTCCCTGGCGGCGAGGTAGGTGACCGTGATGCCCGCCTTGGCGAGCTGCTCGGTGACCGGGTTGGCGGGCAGTGGCGAGTTGCTGCTCCCGGTGCTGAACCCCTTGTCGCCGAGCCCGTACGTGACCCCGTTGACGGTGACGTCGAAGAGCTGGAGGCCGGAGCTGCGCTTGAGGCCGCCCGCGCTGCTGTGACTGGCCTGGGCGTCGGCGAGGATGCGGCCGATGCGCAGCGGTCCCGCGCTGAGCAGCTCGGTGTCGGAGCTGGCCTCGGAGTGCACGGTTCCGGCCGTCTTGTCGGCGCCCACGTTCGCCGTCGCCGTCGCCGAGGCGACACTCGCCTGCTCCGAGCTCTGACCGGCGGCGGCACGCGCAGTGGATGCATCGGGCGAGCTCTGTGACGTCAGCGAGAGTCCCGGCTGCTTGACCTCGTCCTTGGGCTTGAGGGTGGCGCTGCTCTCGACGTAGAGGGGATATGCGGGCGTCTCCGGCGCACCCTGCGACGCCGCCAGCCCGGGCAGCGACAGCAGGAAGGCGCCCGGGTAGGGGAACGAGGCGAATCCGTGCGACTGGCCGGTCGAGGTCAGCGCAGCCTGGGCGATGGGACCGTCACCCTCGATCACCGCCCCGATCGGGAAGTGCTGCGGGTCCTGGGTGGTGGTCAGCAGACCGCTCGCATTCGCGGTTGCGCCGTACGCGCCGGCGGCCTGTACCGGCTGGTGCGCCAGCTGCACTGCCCCCGCCACCAGACCGCCAGTCACCACGGCCATACCCACCCTGACTGCCGGCCGTCGCACCCTGCGACGCCGTGCTGTATCGCGATCCATCAGAGCTTTCCTCCTCTCTGCTCTCATCCCGCGCGCCTCCGGTGCGCGTTCTGCCCCGACCCCGGCTCGGATTCCGCCAGGAGTGGCGGCTGCAGGAGACTCAGGAGCTCAATCCATCCGCTGAAGGGCACCGGCTCGGACAGGCCGTCGCGACCGAGAACGCCTTCGACACGGTCGTCCGCCGTTCGCTCCAGCTCGATGATGTACCGCGTGCGCAAGCTGATTACCTCGTCCAGAATCCATTTCGTGGTCAGGTCATGCATTCGTTTGACTCTGTGGAAGATGGAGGGCGGTCCTTCGCCTGCGGACCGGGCTGGACCGGGCTAGACCACCATCTGATGCAGCGCGGCGTCGAGCCGAGCCGCCGCCTCGGCGCGACGCAGCGCGTCGACGACCATCGCCACCCAGCTGCGCCGGCGAAGGTAGTCCGTCACCGCCTCGCGCTCGGCCGCGTCGGCGGCGAGGCTGGTCTCCTCGACGCCACCGTTCCCCCGGATGTCCATGCTCCATGCCATGTCACGTTCCGCCCTGAGTGAGGCTCGGTCAGTCCCTGTAGTCTACGTATCGATAGTCTATAAGTCAACTATCTGGTATGCTGCCATAATGGTGCGGCCGGGTCTCCCTCAGAGGCCGGCGCTCCAGCGAGCGGAGGTCAACGTGAGCGAGATGTTCATCCCGAGCGTGGAGGACCGCCACCGTCCACAGACGGTGAGGACCTTCTACGAGACGGGGATGTGGAGGGACGAGGTCCTCACCACCATCCTCGACCAGTGGTGCGCGCGTCAGCCGGAGCGCACGTACGTGTCGGACGGCCACGGCGAGCTGACGTACGCGCAGCTGCGCGGCCAGGCCTACCGGCTGGCCGCCCGCCTGCGCGAGTTCGGGGTGGGCAGGGGCGACCGGGTCGTCGTCCAGCTGCCCAACTGGAACGAGTTCGCCGTCATCTACGTGGCGCTCGTCCGCCTCGGCGCCATCCTCGTCCCCATCATGCCCGTGTACCGTCACGACGAGGTCGCCTACATCACCGAGCACACCGCGGCGAGGGGACTTTTCACCACCGGCGTCTTCCGCGGCTTCGACCACCTCGCCATGGTCCGCGAGCTTCGTCCTCAGCTGACGTCGCTGCGCTTCGTCGGGGCGGTGCGCGCCGAGGCCGGGGCGGGAGAGCTGGCGCTCACCGACCTCACCGAGCCGCAGGCCGGTGACCGCGTCCCCGCCGATGCGGAGCTGGGGCCGCCGCCGGGACCCGACGACGGTCACGCCATCATCTTCACCTCCGGCACCGAGGCCCGCCCCAAGGGCTGCTTCCACACCTTCAACACTCTGGGCTTCACGCTGCGTGCGCTGGGGCGGACGCTGCGCCTCGGACCCGACGACGTCACCTTCATGCCCTCGCCGGTGACCCACAGCACCGGCCTCGCCATGGGCCTGGGCGCACCGCTGGTGGCGGGCGGGTCGGTCCATCTCATGGATGTCTGGGAGGCGTCGGCGGGGCTGCGGCGGATCCGCGAGCACCGCTGTACCACCACCACCACGGCCGCCCCCTTCGTGCAGATGGCCGTGGACGCCTACGACCCCGCGCGCGACGACGTGAGCAGCCTACGCGTCTGGCTGTGCGGTGGCGCGCCCGTGCCACAGACGCTGGTCGAGCGCGTGGCGCGGATCTGGCCGGGATGCCGGCTGCTCAGCCTCTACGGGCGTTCGGAGACCTTCCTCACCACCGTGTGCGGGCTCGACGACCCCGTCGACCGGGTCGCGCGGTCGGACGGGCGCCCCGGTGAGGGCGTGGAGATGGCGCTCCTCGACGAGGACGGGACCCCGCTGCCCGCGGGGGCGGAGGGGGAGGTCGTCCAGCGGGGCCCCGGCGTCATGCTCGGCTACTGGAACGATCCGGAGCGCACCGCGGCCACCTTCGACGCGCAGGGCTGGTGCCACTCCGGTGACCTCGGCCGTCTCGACAGCGACGGCTACCTGCGGATCACCGGCCGCCTCAAGGACCTGATCATCCGCGGCGGGGTGAACATCAGCGCCCGCGAGGTCGAGGAGCACCTGCTGGCCCATCCCAAGGTCAGCGGCGTCGCGCTCGTCGCCATGCCCGATCCCCTGCTCGGCGAGCGGGCGTGCGCCTGCGTGGTGCCTGCCGGTGAGGTGCCGACCCTCAGGGAGCTGACCGACTTCCTGCGCCACGAGCGCCGGATCTCGGTGACCAAGCTGCCCGAGCGGCTGGAGATCGTCGAGGCGCTGCCGATGACGGCCACCGGCAAGGTTCGCAAGTTCGAGCTGCGCGAGCGGATCCGCACCCTCGTCGAGCAGGAGGCGGGCTGCGTCCCCACCGCGTAGGCCGCGGGGCCACGGGCGGAGCCGGCGGTCACCCGCGACCGCCGGCTCCCGCCGAGAACCTCAGGGGGTGAGGATGATCTTGGTCGCCGTGCGGTTCTGGAACATCTGGTAGGCGTCGACGGCGTCGTCGAGGCGGAGCACGTGGGAGATGATCTGACCGGGATTCAGCTGGCCGGAGCGGATCAGCCGCAACAGGTCCCAGCGGTGGGTCACCGAATCGCCGATCACCGGGCGCACGTCGAGCACTTTCAGCCAGCTGTCGCCGCAACTGATCGGCCACTCCTCCTCGGTCAGGAGCCCCACCAGGGCGATGACCGCGCCGGTGCGGCCGAGGGACCACGCGGTGTTCAGCGCGGACTGGTTCCCCACCGCCTCGACGACGACGTCGGCGCCGAGAAACCCGGTGCGCTCGGCGACATAGTCGGAGGGGTCGACCCGGCCGGCATCGACGGGCACCGCCCCGAGCGCCTCCGCCTCCCGAAGCCGCTCCGCGACCATGTCGACGGCGAACACCTGGGACGCGCCGAGCAGCCGGGCGCACATCACGCTGAGCTGGCCCACCGGCCCGCAGCCCACCACCGCCACCGTGTCGCCCGGCCGCACTCCGCCGCGGAGCATGGCCGTGTAGGCGGTGGGCAGGATGTCGGAGACGAGCACCGCGACCTCGTCGGGGACGTCGTCGGGGATCTCGGCAAGGGTCATGTCGGCGAGGGGCACGCGGACGTACTCGGCCTGGCCGCCGTCGAGGTTTCCGAAGGCATAGCCCATGCCGAAGAAGGCGTTGGAGGGACAGTTGCGGTAGTCGTGGCGTGAGCACGCCCGGCAGGCGCCGCAGGCGGTCTGCATGGAGGCGACGTACCGCTTCCCCGGCTCCACGGTGCGCACCGCGTCGCCGGCGTCCTCGACGACGCCGACGAACTCGTGGCCGAGAACGGTGCCCTCCTCGAACCCGGGCACCTTGCCCTCGACGAGGTGGAGGTCGGTGCCGCAGATGGCCGCCGCGGTGACCCGGAGGATCACGTCGGTGGGCTCCAGCACCTGGGGACGCGGCCGGTCCTCGAGACGGACCAGCCCCTCCCCTGCGTAGACGAGTGCCTTCATGGTCGAATCCTCTGTGAGCCCGCTCAGACCGAGACGTGGGCGCGGTAGCTGTCGAAGGTGGGCCTGCGCTTCTCCGCGAAGGCCGTCACACCCTCGTGGGCCTCGTCGGTCTGGCCGAACTGATGCAGGCCGGTGATGGCGAGGTTCGACATGCCGGCGAAGTGCTCGGTGTCGGCGTTGAACGACTGCTTGAGGAAGCGCAGCGCGGTCGGCGACATCGCCAGCATCTCGTCGGCCCACTGCCGCACCGTCGCCCGCAGCTCGGCGGCGGGGACCACGGCGTTGACCAGCCCCCACCGCTCCGCGGTGTGGGCGTCGTACTGGCGGCAGAGGAACCAGATCTCGCGGGCGCGCTTCTCGCCGACCATGCGGGCGAGCAGGCCGGTGCCGAATCCGGCGTCGAAGGAGCCGACCCGCGGTCCGTTCTGACCGAAGCGCGCGTGCTCGGCGGCGATGGTCAGGTCGCAGAGCACGTGGAGGACGTGGCCACCGCCGACGGCGAGCCCGTTCACCGCGGCGATCACCGGCTTGGGGATGTCGCGGATGATGCGCTGCAGCGCGGCCACCTCGAAGAGCCCGCTCTCCGAGGGCCCGTAGTCGCCGGTCTCGGCACGCTGCTTCTGGTCGCCGCCGACGCAGAATGCCCGCTCGCCCGCCCCGGTGAGGCAGACGACACCCACCGCGTCGTCCGCCCAGGCGCGCTTGAAGCAGGCGATGAGCTCGTCGACCGTGCGCGCGCGGAAGGCGTTGAGCCGCTGCGCCCGGTCGATGGTGATCCAGGCGAGCCCGTTGTCGACCTGGTAGTGAACGTCCTCGAGCATCACGGCGACCTCTCCATGTCCGTTGTGGTTGTGGGTGTTCATGACCGTGCTCCCGACCCGACCTGGAGGTGGACCCGGAGCAGGGCGAGCTCCTCGGTGACGCTGCGCGGCACCGTGGAGCCGGTCTCGTCGTGGATCTGGTCCCAGCGGTCGCGGACGCTCTCGGGGCGCAGCGCAGGATCGAACCAGCCCGGGGTCACGCCCACGAACACCCGCGCCACCCTGCCCCCACCGCAGCTGAGCACCTCGCCGGTCACCGTGCACTCCTCGTGTGCGAGGAAGGCGACGACCGGCGAGACCAGTGCGGGGTCGAGGCGGTCGGCGAGGCGGCCGAGCAGCTGTTCGGTCATCCGCGTCCGCGCCATCGGGGCGACGGCGTTCACGGTGATGCCGTCCCTCGCCCCCTCCTGGGCGAGCACCCGGGTGAGGCCGACCAGCCCCATCTTGGCGGCGCCATACGCGGACTGGCCGAAATTCCCGAAGAGCCCGCTGTTCGACGTGGTGGTGACGATCCGGCCGTAGCCGCGCTCGCGCATGTGCCGCCACGCGGGCAGGGTCACGCACATCGCTCCCCCCAAGTGCACGGCGATCACCGCGTCCCAGGTGTCGGCGTCCATCTTCGAGAAGGTCCGATCGCGCAGCACACCGGCGTTGTTGACGAGGATGTCCACGCCACCGAAGGCATCCAGCGCGGCGCGGACGATCGCCTCACCACCCTCCGGAGTGGCCACGCTGTTGGCGTCGGCGACGGCGATGCCGCCCGCCGACCGGATCTCCGCCACGACCTGCTCGGCCGGCGCCGACGACGACCCGGTGCCGTCCACGGCGCCGCCGAGGTCGTTGACCACCACACTGGCCCCGCGCGACGCCAGCAGCAGGGCGTGCTCGCGTCCGAGTCCGCCGCCGGCCCCGGTGACGATCGCCACCCGGCCGTCGAATCGCAGCTCACCCATGACGTCGCTCCTCAACGGGGAAGGCCGAGAACGCGCTCGGCCAGGATGTTCTTCATGATCTCGTCGGTGCCGCCCCCGAGGCGGTAGCCGGGAGCACCGAGGAGGACCGAGGTCCAGCTGTAGGTGCCCCACTCACCGGTGTCGGCCACCACCTTGGGACCGAGCACCGAGACGGCGAAGTCGCCCAGCCGCCGCAGGTTGCGAGAGAGGGCGAGCTTGTTCATCGAGAGCTCCGGGCCCGGGGTGCCCCCGGCCTTGACCCGCGCCTGCATCCGCCGCTGGTTGTACAGGGCGACGCGCAGGTGGATCACCAGGTCGGCGAAGCGCTGGCGCACCACCGCATCGGTGTCGCGGCCCTCATGGCGCAGCAGGGCGACGAGGCGGTCGAGGCGCAGCAGGCCGACGCCGGCGAAGGCGGAGTGCCCCATCGCCGAGCGTTCGTGCCCCAGCGTGGTCAGCGCCACCTTCCACCCCTGGCCGACGTCGTCGAGACGGTCGGAGTCGGGGACGAGGACGCCGTCGAGGAAGACCTCGTTGAAGGCGGCCCCGCCGGTCATCTGGCGCAGCGGACGCACCGTGACCCCGGGGGCGCGCATGTCGACGACGAAGGCGGTGAGGTTGCCATAGCGCGGTTCGGCGGCGGTGCGGCAGACGATCTCGCCGATGTCGGCCAGGTGCGCCCCCGAGGTCCACACCTTCTGGCCGGTGATCCGCCATCCCTCACCGTCGCGCACCGCCCTCGTCGAGATCGACGCCAGGTCGGAGCCGGCGTCGGGCTCGGAGAAGAGCTGGCAGGCGATGAGGTCGCCCCGGTGCAGGGCGGGGAGCCAGCGGCGGCGCTGCTCCTCCGATCCGTGGCGGAGGATGGTGGGCGCGATCATGCCGAGGCTGACCGTGAGCATGGCGTCCCCGGGCACGTCGAAGCCCCGCGTCAGCGCCTCGAAGCCGCGCTCGTAGGCGCCGCCCAGGCCACGCCCACCGTACTCCGGGGGCCCCGCGATCCAGCCGTATCCGGTGTCGAAGCGGCGGCGCCGCCACTCCCGTACCGCCTCGAGCTCGCCGGCCTCCGCCTGCGGATCCGGCTCCTGGAAGACCTTCATCTCGTCGCTGCCCTCGCCCCACACGAAGGGTGCGGATGCCACCGGCACCGCCTTGCGCGGCCAGCCGGCGGCGAGGAAGGCCTCGGCCTCGGCGAGGAACTCCTCCAGGCTGAGCGCTGCCGCCGTGGACATCGCTCAGCCTCGCCGCGCCCGGCTGCCCGCCGGGGAGTCGAAGGCGCTGCGCGAGGGCAGGGCGACCACGGCGCGGCCGGGCATGGCGTTCTCGCCGCGCTGGTTGAGCGCCCGGGTCTCGATGTCCACGACGTGCTCGCCGTCCTCGTCGACGCGCTTGCCGGTCACCGTCCCCGAGAGCGTGACCACGTCGGAGAGGTGGACGAAGCGGCGGTACTCGGCCTCGACCTCCTTGACCCAGCCGAAGTCCGAGGCCCAGTGGGTGAGGTGCTGGACGTGCCAGCACTGGCGCTGGAAGCCGACATCGTACGGGTAGGCGACCCCCATGGCGTTGGCCGCCTGCCGGTTGTAGTGGACCGAGTAGATCGGCTCCTGGGCGCCGGTCTCCGGATCGCGGAAGCTCCAGTCGGGATGGCGCTGGTAGGCGTGCAGGGCGGCGGCGTGCGCGGCGAGGCGCGGGATGGGCGCCCCGCCCCCGGCGAGGAAGGCGATCTCGTCGGTGAGGCCGATGGGACCCTTGGTGAGCACGTCGAGCTCGTCGCCGACGGCCACGTCCTCGAAGAAGCGCGCGCGCCGCCCACGCGGCTGCTCGGCGCGCACTCGGGCCTCGATGGCGGCCACCTCCTCCTCGCTCCACCCGTGCGCGGCCCGGGCGCCGGAGCCGTTGCGGTCGCGCGCGGTAGCGCGCTCGAAGTTGATGACGTCCCAGTCGATCTCGGCAACCAGCTCGCCGAGCTGGTTGGTGTAGCGGTTGGCGAAGTGGTCGATGACCATCTGCTCGGCGAAGCTGCTGCGCTTGGGACCGTCGAAGCCGACGTAGCGGCAGCTCGGGGTGATGGTGTCGTGCCAGTACACCGGGCGGTGGAAGCGGATCCGCGTCGAGGAGTGGAACGAGCCCAGCCCGGGCCAGCCGAACTGGATCCCCGAGAAGCAGCCGATGACGAAGCTGGGCGGGGCCACCGGCCCGCGGTAGGGGGAGCGCACGCCGTGGTCGCGGTCGGTCCACAGCGGGTTGACGTCGCCGATGCCGTCGGCGAACTTGGCCACCGCCAGCCGGGTGGCCTCCTCGTTGAAGATGGAGTGCTCGATGCGCAGCTCCGTGCCCGCCCGGGCCCGCATGCTCTCGATGAGCTCGGCGGTGAGGCTGGCCTCGGGCATGAGGGCTTCGGCGGCGTCGGTCATCGTGGTCTGTCCTCGAGCTGCTGGCTAATACTCTATAAATCAACTATATAGTAGTCGCACGTAATGAGCAAGGGCCGGCGCGGGAACCCCCGCGCCGGCCCTCGTGCTGCCCTGCCCCGTGGCGGACGACACCTCAACCAGTGGCGACGCTGAGCGCGGCCTCGTAGTTGTCGGTTCCAATGCGGTGTTGCCGGGCAAGCATCCTCGTCATCTGGATGCTCAGGAACACGATCCACGGTCCCCAGGTGAACACAGCCGCGTACCAGCTCAGGGCCCCGTTCGGCGCGAACGGCCCGGTCTTGTTGAAGATGATGACCGCCTGGCCCGGTTCCACGACGGCCGCGAGGTAGCTCAGCCAACCGGCCCATGCCGGGAAAGCGCCGACCTGCCGGCGCGTCCTGAAGATGATGACCCCGGTCAGGGCCATGCCCGCGCAGAGTGGCGGCCAGATCAACATCGAGGAGATCCATCCGAGATCACTGAACGCGCGGGTGACGTCTGGGCTGGTCACCTCGGGGCGGTACGCCGCCACCGCCCACACGGCAACGTCGAATGCGAGCAGGATCGGGATCGAGACGGTCCCGACGGTGGCGATGATCGCCAGCAGGCCCGAACCGCCTTCAAGTCGGCGAAGCATCGCGCCGAGTTGGATCGTCCACGCGATCAGGAAAGGCATACCGATTGCGGACAGCGTGATTCCGATCAACATGCCGAGCTGGTGGCTGGCATAGTAGTGCGCGGTCTGCGCGCCCGACATGGCGAAGTCCGGCGGCTGAGGCCAGAAAACCTCCCACGCCAGCAGACAGAGGACGACGCCCACCAGGCCGCTGAGGGCGAACACCTGCTGCCAACCATAATCCCAACCTCGCGACACCGTGGGCTGCTCTTCCTGTGCCCACGTTGTCTGCTGCGTGCTGCTCACCATCTCTGCTCTCGCCTCCCAACGTCCTGGCGGTTCCGGCCTCGAAAATGTCCGGAACCCCGCCGCGCCATACTCTATCAGTCGATAATCTAGACGTCAACTATCTACGATTCTGAATCAGAACGGCGAGGCCTAGAGCCGCTCGATGATGGTGCCGGTGCCCAGGCCGCCGCCGCAGCACATGGTGATCAGCGCGTAGCGACCCCGGGTGCGCTCCAGCTCGGCGAGCGCCTTGGTGACCAGGATCGCCCCGGTGGCCCCCAGGGGATGGCCGAGGGCGATGGCACCGCCGTTGGGATTCACCCGCTCCATGTCGGGATGGCACTCGCGCGCCCAGGCGAGCACCACCGAGGCAAAGGCCTCGTTGATCTCCACCACGTCGATGTCGTCGATGCTGAGCCCGGTCCGCTGCAGCAGCAGCGAGGTGGCGTCGATCGGACCGGTGAGCATGAGCTCGGGGTCGACGCCCACCAGGCAGGAGTCGACGACGCGGGCGCGCGGTCGCAGCCCGAGGCTCTGCGCGCGCTCGGCGCTGGCGAAGAGCACCGCGGCGGCGCCGTCGGAGATCTGGGAGGAGGAGCCGGCGGTGTGGATCCCGTTCGGTGGCATCACCGCCTTGAGCTGGGCGAGCGCCTCGGCGTTGGTCTCGCGCATCCCCTCGTCGCGGGCGACGGTGCGGACCGCGCCGCTCGGGCTGCCCTCGGCGTCGAGCTCGGGGGCCTCGACGGCGAGCACCTGCGCGTCGAACCGGCCCTCGGCCCACGCCCGCGCGGCGCGACGGTGTGAGGTCAGCGCCAGCTGGTCGGCCTCCTCACGGCTCACCCCCCAGGTCGTCGCGATCCGCTCCGCCGCCTCGAACTGGGAGGTGAACGCGTGATGCGCGAAGTAGGTCTTGGGGATGGGGCGGCCGTAGCCGAGCTCCTTGCGGAAGTTCGACCCGATGGGCAGCCGGCTCATCACCTCGACGCCGCAGCCGACGGCGAGGTCGACGACGCCGCTCCCGACCAGCGCGGCGGCGAGGCCCACCGCCTGCTGGGAGGAGCCGCACTGGGTGTCGACGGTGGTGGCCGCGACGGTCGCGGGCAGGCCGGCGGCGAGCCAGGCGGTGCGGGTGACGTTGAACGACTGCTCGCCGACCTGGGTGACGCAGCCGCCCACCACCTGGCCGACGGCCTGGGGCTCGACGCCGGCGCGGCGCAGCACCTCCCGCTGGGCGAGCCCGAGGAGGTCGGCGGGGTGGACGCCGGCCAGGGCGCCGCCGCGGCGCCCCACGGCGGTCCGGACGGTCTCGAGAATCACGGTGTCGTTCATGGATAAATTATATAGTATTAGATAATCACCGGGCTTCCTGTTGCATCGCCTAGCAGGCCGCGCCGATCATCTCCCGGGCGACGAGCTCGCGGTGGTGCGCGGGATCGCCGAAGAGCACCTCGGAGGAGCGCGCGCGGCGCAGGTGGAGATGGGCGTCGTGCTCCCAGGTGAAGCCGATGCCGCCGTGGATGTGGATGCTCTCGGTGGCGGCGCGGGTGTACGTCTCGGTGCAGCACGCCTTGGCGATGCTGGCCACGACGGGCAGCTCGGCGGCCCCCTCGGCGGCCGCCCGAGCGGCGTGATACGCGGCGGAGGTGGCCTGCTCGACGTCGAGCAGCAGGTCGGCGCAGAGGTGCTTGAGCGCCTGGAACGACCCGATGGGGCGGTCGAACTGGATGCGGACCTTCGCGTACTCGACCGCGCTCTCGAGGCAGCGTCGCGCTCCCCCCGCCGCCTCCGCGGCGAGGCACACCGCCGCCTCGCGCAGCACCGTGGTCAGGGCCGGCCAGGCCGACCCCTCCTCGCCGAGGAGGGTGGCGCGCACCCCCGAGAGGCGCAGGCGCGCCAGCCTGCGGGTCGGATCGAGGGTGGGGAGCAGGCTGCGCTCGAGGCCCGCCGCGTCACCCTCGACGAGGAAGAGCGAGACGCCCTCGGGACCGGACGACCCGGGCCGGCGGCCGGCGACCACCACCCGGTCGGCGATGTGCCCGTCGACGACGAACGACTTGGTGCCCTCGAGACGGAACCCGCCGCCGTCGGGCCATGCCTGCAGGGCGATGCCGCCGTCGTCCCAGCGGCCGCTCTCCTCGGCGAGGGCGAGGGTGGCGACGACCTCGCCCGAGGCGATGCCGGGAAGCAGCGCCCTTCTCTGCTCCTCGGTCGCACCGTGGAGGATGGCGCTCGCCGCCAGGCACGCGGAGGCGAGGAAGGGAGCGCAGAGCAGGGCTCTGCCCATCTCCTCGAGGACCAGCGCCAGCTCGACGACGGTGAACCCCTGGCCGCCGTACTCCTCGGGGATGTGGAGGCCCTGCAGCCCGAGCTGGCCGCCCATCCGGGACCACACCTCACGGTCGTATCCCGTGGAGGTGTCCATCAGGCGGCGGACCTCGGTCATGGGGGCCCGGTCCTCGAGGAACCGCCGCACGGTCGCGCGCAGCTCCTCCTGCTCCTCGGTCGGCACGAAGCTCACGGTCGTCTCCTCGGCGCCGGCCGGTCGGGCCGGGGTGGACATGATCTATCTACATATTATAGAGTTATAGACCTTATGGGCAAGGGTGCGGTGCGCTTCGGGATCACCTTCCTCCACCACGAGTGGGCGGCTGCCACCCCGGCGGCACGCCGCCGGTTGCTCGACGAGGTCGCCTCCGCCGGTGTCGACCACCTGGTGGTGGCGGACCACGTCAGCTTTCGGGGCGGGGGTGGGTCCGACGGCCTGGTCTCGGCGGCCTCCATCCTGGCCGCGCACGACACCCTGGGCGTCGACGTCGCCGTCTACCTCCTGGCCCTGCGCCATCCCGTCCCGGTGGCGCGGCAGCTGGCGACGCTCGCCGAGCTCGCCCCCGGCCGTCTCGCCCTGGGGGTGGGATTGGGCGGCGAGGACCGCGCCGAGATGGAGGCGTGCGGGGTCGATCCCCGGACCCGCGGCCGGCGCACCGACGAGGCCCTCGGCATCCTCCGGCGCCTGCTCGCCGGAGAGGCGGTGACGTTCGCCGGCGAGTTCTTCGAGCTCTCGGACGTGCGCGTCCTCCCCACCCCCGATCCCCCCATCCCGCTGGTGGTGGGCGGCCGGTCGGCCGCCGCGCTGCGGCGGGCGGGACGGCTCGGCGACGGCTGGCTCGGCATCTGGGTGTCGCCCGAGCGGTTCGCGCAGGCGGTCGCCGAGGTCGGCGAGCACGCCGCCGCGGCGGACCGCGGGACGGTGCGGTGGCAGCACGGGATGAGCGTCTGGTGTGGCCTGGGAGCGAGCCGTGTCCAGGCGCGCGGCCACCTGTCGGCCGCCATGGAGGAGCTGTACGGGGCGCCCTTCGACGCCTTCGAGCGCTGGTGCCCGTGCGGCACCCCCGAGGAGGTCGCGGGCTTCGTCGCCCCCTACCTCGAGGCAGGGTGCAGCACGCTCAACCTCGTCCCGCAGGCCGGCGACCCCGCCGCCGCGGTGGCGGGGGTGGCCGAGGTCCTGTCCCTGCTGCGGCTGCCGGCCGCGGCGACGCCAAGCACGTGACGGAGGACGTGGAGCAATGAACAACGGAGGCAGTGGGACCCACGGGGTTCCCCTCGACCTCGCCGGACGCGTGGCCCTGGTCACCGGGGCCGGCAGCGGCATCGGCGAGGCCATCGCCCATCTCCTGGCCAGGGCCGGCGCCATCGTCGCCGTGGCGGACCTCGTCGAGGAGGCCGCCGTCCGGGTGGTGGACGACATCGCCGCGCAGGGGGGGCGGGCGACGCCGGTGCGGCTCGACGTCGCCGACGAGGCGAGCGTGCGCGAGGGGGTGGCCCACGTCAGCGCGCAGGCCGGCCCCATCCGCATCCTCGTCAACAACGCCGCGACCTGGACCATCAAGCCCTTCGACGACACCTCGCCCGCGGAGATCGAGCGCGTCTTCGGGGTCACGGTGATCGGGGCCATGAACGTCACCCGGGCGGTGCTCAGTGACCTCTGCGCCGAGCCGGGCGGGCGTGTCGTCAACATCATCTCCGACTCGGGTCGGGTGGGCGAGGCGCACATGGCCGCCTACGCCAGCGCCAAGGCCGCGCTGGTCGGCTTCACCAAGTCGTTGGCCCGCGAGGTGGGACGTCAGGGGGCCACCGTCAACGGCGTCTCCCCGGGAACCACCGTCACCCCCGGCTCCGCGGACTTCATCGCGCAGGTCGGCGGTGAGCAGAAGCTCGCCCGCGCCTACCCGCTGGGGCGGCTGGGACGTCCCGAGGACATCGCCGGCGCCGTCCTCTTCTTCGCCTCTCCGCTGGCGGACTGGATCACCGGTCAGGTCCTCAGCGTGAGCGGCGGCTTCACCATGGTCTGACGCCGTGCGCAACCCCGTGACCATGCCGCGGACGCTGTTCGAGGCGCAGCACGAGGACTTCCGCGACAGCTTCCGGCACTTCCTCGAGCGCGAGGTCGTGCCTCACTACGACACCTGGGAGCGCGACGGGATCGTCCCCCGCGACCTCTTCCGGCGCGCGGGCGCGCACGGCTTCCTGGCGATGGCGGTCCCCGAGGAGCACGGCGGCGCCGGCGCCGACGACTTCCGCTTCAACGTCGTCGTCAACGAGGAGACCCAGCGCATCGGCGCGGGCGGCGTCACCCTCGGGCTGACCCTGCACAACGACGTGGCCCTCCCCTACTTCCTCGACCACACCACGCCCGAGCAGCGGCGGCGGTGGCTGCCGGGGATCGCCTCCGGCGACCTGCTCACCGCGATCGCCATGACCGAGCCGGGAATGGGGTCCGACCTCGCCGGCCTGCAGACCAAAGCGGTGCGCCAGGGCGACCACTACGTCGTGTCAGGCTCCAAGACCTTCATCACCAACGGGATCAACGCCGACCTGGTCATCACCGCGGTGCGGACCGACGCGACCCAGAGGCACGGTGGCATCAGCCTCCTGGTCATCGAGCGCGACACCCCGGGCTTCGAGCGCGGACGCAACCTCGACAAGCTCGGCCTCCACGCCCAGGACACCGCCGAGCTCTTCTTCCACGATGTCGAGGTGCCCGTGGACAACCTGCTCGGTGCCGAGGGACAGGGATTCGCCCAGATGGTCTCCCACCTCCCCCAGGAGCGGCTCTCGATCGCGGTCACCGCGGTGGCGGCGTCACGCGCGGCCCTGGGGTGGACGCTCGGCTACGTGAAGGAGCGCTGTGCCTTCGGCCGGCCGATCGGGTCCTTCCAGCAGAACCGGCAGACCCTCGCCGAGATGCGCACGGAGGTGGAGATCGCCGGGGTGTTCCTCGACCGCTGCATCGAGGCGCAGTGCACGCGTGTGCTCACCGCCGAGCAGGCGGCGATGGCCAAGTGGTGGTGCACCGAGCTGCAGGGCAGGGTCGTCGATCGATGCGTGCAGCTCCACGGCGGGTACGGCTACATGCTCGAGTACCCGATCACCCGCGCCTACGCCGACGCCCGGGTCACGCGCATCTTCGGCGGTACCACCGAGATCATGAAGGAGATCATCGGGCGCGCCGACGGGCTGGGCTGACCGCCGCGGCGCCGGTCACTCCCCGGTGGACCAGATCCGGTCGCTCAGCTCGGTCAGCGCGTCGCAGACCTCGCCCGGCCGGTCGAGGTGCACGTCGTGCCCGGCACCCGGGACCTCGAGCAGCCGGGCGTCGGGGAGGTTGTCCGCCAGGTAGCGCGAGCCGGCCAGGTACACCGGCAGGTCGTCGCCGCCGACGATGATCAGCACGGGACAGGTGATGGCGGCGAGCCCGTCGATGACCACCGAGTCGTGCTGCATGGCCACCTCGGCGACCTCGAGCGGGAAGCCGCTGCGCACGGCGACCTTCTCGACGCTGCGGTTGTAGGCCTCCCGGCGGGGCGCGTTGCGGAAGCCCGGACCCGCGGAGAGGATCGCCAGCCCCGCCACCGTCTCGGGGTGGGCCAGCGCGTGCGCCAGCGAGAGATAGCCGCCCACCGAGTGCCCGGCGAGCAGGGCGGGCGCACCCGCGAGGGCCACGACGGAGGCCAGGTCGGCGAGCGCCACCTCCCGCGTGTACCGTCCCCGGGGCGGGGCCGAGCGGCCGTGCCCGCGGAGGTCCCAGTCGACCACGGTGTGGGTGTCGGCCAGCGCCTCCGTCTGGCCCGCCCAGACGTCACTCGAGGTGGCGAACCCGTGGGTGAGGACGACGGGTGGCCCGTGGCCCCGCCGGGTGACGTGAAGGTTCAGCTCATCACACCTGCACGGGGATCTTGTCGCAGAGCTCGGTGTAGCGGGGGAAGACGGTCTTCGCCAGGGGCACCATCTTGAGGATCTTGGGGATCGGGCCCTTCGCCCGCATCTCGCCCTTGGCGAGGGCGGCGGCGATGTTCACCTTGCCCAGCCAGAAGCGGTGGGCGACGTCGGCCTTCATGAACATCTCCACGTTCGGAGCCGGCGCCTGCGCGTCGTCGAAGTAGATGTTGGAGTTCGGGAAGTCCGCGGTCATCGTGCAGGCCGGCTCGGTGTAGTGGAGCTTGAGGACGACGCCGGACTCGGCGAACTTCGGCCCCAGCTCCGGGTCGCCGACCGCCTCGCGGAAGATCTGCCCGATGTGCGCGTCGACGTCGGCCGCGTCCTTGAATGTGGCCATGTCAGTCTCCTTCTCGGATCGAGGGTCAGTCCAGGTTGATCCAGACCGTCTTGTTCTGGGTGTAGGCGAGGACCGCGTCCTCACCGAGATCGCGGCCGAAGCCGGAGTCCTTGTAGCCGCCGAAGGGTGCCGTCGGATCGAACATGTTGTACGTGTTGACCCACACCGTCCCCGCCTCGAGCTCGTGGGCGATCCGGTGCGCCTTGCCGAGGTCCCGCGTCCAGATGCCCGCCGCCAGGCCGTAGTTGGAGGCGTTGGCGCGGCGGACGACGTCGTCGACGTCGTCGAAGGACATCACCGAGAGCACCGGTCCGAAGATCTCCTCGCGAGCCACCCTCATGTCGTCGCGGACGCCGGTGAGCAGCGTGGGCCGGTAGAAGTAGCCGCCGGCGAGGTCGCCGCCGGGCGCCTGGCCGCCGGTCCTGCACGTGGCCCCCTCCGCCACCCCGCTCTCCACGTAGCCGTGGACGCGGTCGCGCTGGACCGCCGAGACCAGCGGTCCCATCTGGGTGTCCGGGTCGAGGCCGTGGCCGAGCACCAGGTCCTCGGCGTGCTCCGCCATCCGCTCGACCACCTCGTCGTGGACCGAGCCCTCGACGTAGAGCCGCGAGCCGGCGCAGCAGATCTGGCCCTGGTTGAGGAAGATCCCCCAGAGCGCCCCCTGGACCGCCGCGTCGAGGTCGGCGTCGGCGAGGATGATGTTCGGGCTCTTGCCACCGAGCTCGAGCTGGACGGGGTGCAGGTTCGGGACCGAGGCGGCAAGAACCTGGCGACCCACCGAGGTGCTTCCGGTGAAGGCCACCTTGTTCACCCCGGGATGCTCGGCGAGCGCCGCGCCGGCCTCGTGCCCCAGCCCGGTGACGATGTTCAGCACGCCGTCGGGGAAGCCGGCCTCGATGACCAGCTCGCCGAGACGGAGCGCGGTGAGCGGCGTCTGCTCGGCGGGCTTGAGCACCACCGTGTTCCCCGCGGCGAGCGCCGGTCCCAGCTTGAGCGCGGTGAGCGTCATCGGGAAGTTCCAGGGCACGATGGCGCCGACCACCCCGAGCGGCTCACGGCGGGTGTAGATGAATGCGGAGCCGACGCTCGGTGACGCGGGCAGGGTCTGGCCGCAGATCTTCGTGGCCCAGCCACCGAAATAGCGGTAGACGTCGCCGACGATCGACATGTCGACGTACAGCGACTCGGTGAGCGGCTTGCCCACGTCGAGGGTCTCGAGCGCGGCGAGCTCCTCGACGTTCTCCTCGATGAGCTCGGCGAGCCGGATGAGCAGGCGTCCACGCGCCGCCGGCGAAAGGCCCTTCCACACCTCGTCGTAGGCCTGGCGCGCCGCCTTCACCGCGGCGTCGACGTCCGCGCGGGCACCCGCGGCCACGCTCGCGAGCATCTCGCCGGTCGCCGGGTCGACGGTGTCGAAGGTGGCCCCGCTCTGCGCCTCCACCCACTTCCCGCCGATGAGAAGGCGGTGCGGCAGGCGATCGACGAGGTCGAGCTCCGCGCGCCGCGGACGTGTCTCCAGTGCCATGGCTGTGTTCTCCCGACGTGTCAGTGGTTGCGAGGCACGGCTACACCGCCGCGTAAAAACGATCGAAGAAGAGGTTGGCGTCGCCGATGCCCTTGGCCTCGAGCAGGAGGCTGACGGAGTCGCACATCGGCGGGTTGCCGCAGAGGTAGGCGTCGAAGGGGCTGGCGTCACCGAGGTGGCGCTGCAGCACGGCGGTGACCCGGCCCTGCTCGCCGTCCCAGCCGGCGTCAGGCTGCTCGACGGTGGGGATGTGGGTGAGGTCGCGCAGCCGGTGGCGCAGCGCGGCGATCCTGCCGGCGAGCACCGCCTCGTCGGCGATGCGCGCCCCCTGCACGAGGAGGAAGCGGCGCGGGTCGTCGCGGTCCGCGGCATCCTCGAGGATGGCGAGGATGGGGGCGATCCCCGAGCCTCCGCCGACCAGGAGCACGGGAGCGT
>DATKEY010000059.1:0-2342 GCA_035544475.1 Candidatus Dormiibacterota bacterium
GCTGCCACGCGGCCAGCAGGCCGAGGTGGTCGAAGTGGGCACAGAGGACGCGGGTCACGACGGCGTCAGCCGGCGAGCGCGGGGGAGGCGGGCAGCGGAGTGGCGACGGCGGCGGCGGCCGGCTGCTGCGCGGGCAGGTCCTCGACCACCGCGGGCATGCCCACCACCTCGGCGGGGGAGTGGGGGCGGGGGTAGCGGAGCAGCAGCCCCACCTCACCATTCATCTGGGCGCTGACGCGCCCGGTGGGGGGGACTCCCCCCAGGCCATCATCCGCGGATGACGGTGATGCGGATGACAGCCTTCCCCCCTGGCCCCCGATCTTCGACTTCACCACCCGCAGCCGCACTCGCAGCCCGGTGACGTCGCCGTGCGCCAGCTGCCAGTCCAGCGGCGCACAGGCGACGGTGAGCGAGGAGGCGTGGGCCAGCGGCGCCGCGGGCGGCGAGGGGACGGAGACGCAGGTGACCGCCCCCCGCCCCTGGACCACGCCCACCAGCGCGGAGAGGGCGTGGTCCCATCCCCGCTCACGCCCGGCGGCACTCCCCAGGGCGACCGCCAGCCAGGGCACCCCGGCGGCGACCAGCGCCCGGGCCATCGCCAGCCCCGGCCCGAGGGCGCGGCCGGGGGGACGCACCACATAGCAGGCGTCGAGATCGGCGCCGAGGTCGGCGAGGAAGCCGGGGTCGAGGGTTCCGGCGAGGTCGACGTAGGCCACCTCCATGCTCCGGCTCGCCCGGGCGGCGAGCGCCTGGAGGAGGGTCAGCCGTCCCGTCGCCCGGCCCCGCTCACCGGTGAGCACGGCGAGCCGGCCGCAGGGGAGGCCCTGGGGGAGAACCCCGTCGAGGACGGGGATGCCCGTCGACCACGATTCGGCGGGGATGGGACCGCCTCCCCAGCGGACCGCGGCGGGTCCGTGGCGGCGCTGCAGGCGCCCGACCACCTCGTCGAGGGCTGTCAGGGGGCGCTGACGCGTCATCTCCTCTCACACCCACCCACTCACGTTGGTCCCGGCCTCGGACGTCGGGTCGAAGGGAGAGGGCGAGAGGCTGGGCGGCAAGCATAGCGAACATCTGTTCGAACGTGCAAGAAGGTGGCGGTGAGGGCTCCTCCATCCCGTACTCTCTGCCCGCCCAGACACCCGGAGGAGAGGACACCCGTGGCCCGCATCGCGATCACCGGTGGGACCGGTTTCGTCGGCATCCACACCACCCGCGCCCTCACCGCCGCCGGCCACGAGGTGCGGCTGCTGGCGCGGGGCACCCGCGGCGGGCCGCGCCCGGCGGGCGCGCAGTGGATGCGCGCCGACGTCGTGAGCGGCGACGGGCTGGCCGACGGGATGCGCGGGTGCGACGCCGCCGTCAACCTCGTGGCGATCATCCGCGAGAAGGGCCGGCAGACCTTCGCCCGGGTGAACGCCGAGGGCACGGCCCACGTGGTCCGCGCCGCCGCCGAGGCGGGCGTGGGTCACCTCGTCCACATCAGCGCCATCGGCGTCGACCCCGATCCCCGCTACCCCTACCTCGCCTCGAAGTGGGAGGGCGAGCAGGCGGTGCGCGGCGGCACCGTGCCCTTCACCGTGCTCCGCCCCAGCCTCGTCTTCGGCCCCGGCGACGGCTTCTTCACCGTGCTCGCCCGGCTGATCCGCCTCAACCCGGTGGTCCCGATCGTCGGCGACGGTCGCGCGCTCTTCCAGCCGATCGCCGTCTCCGACCTGGCGCGGATCCTCGCCCTCTGCATCGAGCGCGGCCCCTCACGCGCCGTCCACGAGGTCGGCGGCCCGGACCAGCTCACCTACGAGCAGATCATCGACATCGTCAAGGCCGAGACCGGGCGGGTGCGGCGACGCAACGTCCACGTCCCGGTCGGCGCGATGCTCCCCCTCGCGGCGGTGTTCGAGAAGGTGCTCCCCAACCCGCCGGTCACCCCCTCTCAGCTGCGGCTGCTCGAGAAGGCGAACGTCACCAACCCCGACGCGGTGGTGAGCCAGTTCGGCTTCGAGCCCCTGCGGTTCGCGGAGAACGCCGACTACCTGAACGAGTACTGAGGGAGGCGGCGTCCGCCGCCCCCCTCACGTCACGTCAGCTGCAGCTCACGTTGAAGTGGCTGGCGGTCGTGGCACCCGCGGCGTTGGTCGTGATGTCGAAGTTCGCGTGCAGTTGGAACGCAGTTCCGTCGGCCAGGTTCGTGCCGATGAAGTTGACGGTCGCGTGCACGACGAAGGTCTGCCTGTTGCCCTCCCCGGCATTCCAGTCCTGGACATGGCCGTGATACGTCGACGCTGCACCTACGAGGGGGGTGATGACGAGCGTCACGGTGCCCCCCTCGGTCGACGTCATGGGTC
>DATKEY010000060.1:0-6331 GCA_035544475.1 Candidatus Dormiibacterota bacterium
GGTGCACTGGGGGAGGCACGGAGCAGCGACACCCAGCTGCTCGCGCCGGGCAGCCACACCTGGGGCTGGTCGGAGCCGTCCGTGCTGCTGTCCCACCCGCGCCCGAGCGCCGTCGCCGTGTCACCTGAGGACTTGGCGAGCAGCCGGACATCGACACACCGGCCGCCGACCAGGTGATCCTCCTGGTCGTAGCTGAGCACCAGCGGGGCGAGGGCCGGAACGTCGTCCTGGGCCACCGCGGCGACGAGGGGGGTGCAGCCGGCCCGCGGTGGACCGGAGGTGACCATGACCGCATCCGCGGAGGTGGTGGGATCGAGGATCCCCGGCGCGCCACGCGAGTGGCCGGCGGCCACTCCGAGAGTGCCGACGAGGCAGACCGAGAAACCCGCTGTGACCGCGACGGGGCGGAGGTCTGCGGGACGCCATCGCATGGCACGTACCCCCAGTTGATCGACGCCGGACGCGCGCCGGCATGGCATCGATCCTGAGGTCGTGACCGCGGCGCGTCATCGGGGCCACCCCGTCCGATCACCCAGGGTTGACCCTGAAGCCCCGACCCGGGCGCGAGCCGTGGCGGCCGCCCGTCGCTCCCGTCAGCGGCCGTCGCCGCCAGACGTGGCGTGGTCCATCACGAAGGCGGCGACCTGGTGGCCGAGCCGCAGGCCGGAGTCGTGGTCGAGCCTGGTGTGGAGCCCTGCGAAGATGCGGCTGAGTCCCGCCTCGGTGGCGGCGTCGTGGTAGCTCCCGAAGCTCCGGACCACGCCGGGCAGGACCTCGGACGTGACCACCACCTCGTTCCGCTCTCCGAAGTACGAGGTCAGCACCGTGCTCGCGGCC
This sequence comes from Candidatus Dormiibacterota bacterium, assembly GCA_035544475.1. Classification (GTDB taxonomy): domain Bacteria; phylum Chloroflexota; class Dormibacteria; order Aeolococcales; family Aeolococcaceae; genus CF-96. Next base: position 838 of record DATKEY010000060.1, read on the forward strand.
GAGCTGATGACACTGTGCGCGCCCGGGTACGAGGGATCGGCCGGAGTTGTGGCCAGTGGTGTCCACGACGGGTCACCGCCTGGACCCTCGCGAATCGCGGTGATGGGTCGCCACACGTGATCGTGGTACTTCCCGTCGTAGAAGGCGATCGTGCTGTCCGCCAGGGCGAGGTCGAGATCCGCGAACAGGCGCGCGGTGCGGACCAGCCCTGTGTGGTGAGCGAGGGCGGCGTTCTGGGCGATCTCGTTCCAGTAGTTCCAGATGGGTGCGCTCCAGAACCTCGCGGCCACCGTCTGGTCGGCGGTGCGCGTCGTGCTGGTGTCCCGACCCAGGCTCTCCACCTCGCGCTCGGCGGTGATCGACGCGGTGCTCGCCGGGTCGGGAGGCGGTTCGGGCCGGAACTGGGCCGCCCGATGGAGAACGAACGGCGTCACCGCGGCCCAGTGGGTGAACACGGGCGGCGCGAGAGTCGGTGGGGTGGGACGGTAGTCGCCGGGCTGAGTCCCCGGCGGGAACGGCGGGGGCGTGGTGCCGGAGCCGTCCTGGGAACGGATCGCGAGCATGCGCTCGGCGGCGTTCCGCCCGACCGTGATCCCCTGCTCCTTGCCGGTTCCATCCGGGATCGCCGCCAGCTCGGCGGCGAGCTCCCGGTCGAGCTCGTCCGCTCTCGCGGGATAGAGCGCGGCGAGCACGTCGTGGCCGGCCGTCGCCGCGGCCGCGTCGGGCCGGGCGCTGCGCGGGGCCGTCAGTCGAAATCCGTAGGGCGAGCCGTCGCGCGTGACCGAGACGACCGCGTCGTAGATGGCGGCATGCAGGATGGCGAAGCTGCGGGTCGGATGGATCGTCGCCGGCTGCGCCTTCGGGGTGCGCACGATGCGCAGGAGCTCCCGGTTCCAGTCGATCACGACGGTGCCGGAGGGGCTCGACTGCGTCGCTCCGGCCGGGCGCACCTCGGCTGACCGCGAGCGGTCGACGACCGCCGCCGTGATCGTCAGGAGCCCCGCGACGACCGCCACGACGGCGATCACTGCCTTTCTCGTCATCTCCGCTCTTCCCTCGCCTGCCGTGGTCAGGTGACCACTCATACGAGGGGGGTTACCGGGCCTCGTCGAGCCGCAGGGTGAGCGCGATGCGCCTGCGCGGGATGTCGACGTCGAGCACCCTCACGCGAACGACGTCGCCGGACCTCACCACATCGCGGGGGTCGCGGACGAAGGCCTCGGACATCGCCGAGATGTGGACGAGGCCGTCCTGGTGCACGCCGACATCGACGAAGGCGCCGAAGGCGGCGACGTTGGTGACGACGCCCTCGAGGACCATGCCGGGCTCGAGGTCCTCGATGCTCTCCACGCCCTCCCTGAACGCTGCCGTCACGAAGGCGGGACGCGGATCGCGGCCGGGCTTCTCCAGCTCCCGGAGGATGTCGGTGACCGTCGGGAGGCCGAAGGCGTCGTCGACGAAGTCGCCCGGCTCGAGGGCGCGCAGCGCGGTGGTGTCGCCGATGAGGGAGGTGATGTCGCGATGGGTCGCCCGAAGGATCCGGTGCACCACCGGGTACGCCTCCGGATGCACGCTCGACGCGTCGAGCGGGTCGTCCCCGCCCCGGATGCGCAGGAATCCGGCGCACTGCTCGAACGCCTTCGGCCCCAGGCGGGAGACCTTCCGGAGCGCCGACCTGGAGCGGAACGGGCCGTTGACGTCGCGATGGGCCACGATGTTCGCGGACAGGCTCTCGCCGAGGCCCGACACGCGCCGCAGCAAAGGCGCCGAGGCGGTGTTGACGTCGACGCCGACCGTGTTCACGCAGTCCTCGACCACCGCGTCGAGCGACCGCGACAGCTTGGCCTCGGGGATGTCGTGCTGATACTGGCCCACGCCGATCGACCGCGGATCGACCTTCACGAGCTCCGCCAGGGGATCCTGGAGCCGGCGGGCGATCGACACCGCCCCGCGCAGGGACACGTCGAGCTCGGGGAGCTCCTCGGAGGCGTAGGCGGAGGCCGAGTACACCGAGGCGCCGGCCTCGGACACGACGACCCTGGTGAGCTTCAACTCCCGATGCCGCCCGATCAGATCAGCCACCAGCCTGTCGGTCTCGCGGGAGGCGGTGCCATTGCCGATGGCGATCAGCTCGACGCCGTGCGTGCGGGCGAGCCGGGCGAGGACCGCGATCGCCTCGTCCCAGCGCCGCCGGGGCTCATGGGGATGGATGGTCTCGGTGGCCACCACCCTCCCGGTCGCGTCGGCGACCGCGACCTTCACTCCGGTGCGGAAGCCGGGGTCGAGACCCATGGTCGACCTCGTGCCGGCCGGCGCGGCGAGCAGGAGGTCGCGGAGGTTGGCGCCGAAGACCCGCACCGCCTCGTCCTCCGCCGCCTCCCTGAGGCGCTCGCGGAGGTCGGTGCGGAGGTGGGGAAGGATGCGGGACCGCCACGCCTGGCGCACCGTCTCGACCAGCCACGGATCGGCCGGACGGCCCCGGTCGGCGATGGCGAAGCGCCGTGCGATGTTCGCCTCGTATGTGCTCCCGTGGACCGGTGGCGCCGCCGGCCGGCGGACCTCGTCGGGCTCGAGGGCGAGTTCGAGGACCTCCTCCTTCTCGCCTCGGAACAGAGCGAGGACCCGGTGCGAGGGCAGCCTGGTGAACGGCTCGGCGAAGTCGAAGTAGTCGGCGAACTTCGCCCCGACCTCCCGCTTGCCGTCGCGCACCCGCGAGGCGACGTGACCCCGGCGCCACATCTGCTCGCGCAGTGCCCCGACGAGATCGGCGTCCTCGGCGAAGCGCTCGACGAGGATCGATCGGGCACCTTCCAGCGCCGCGGCGGCGTCGGCCACTCCCCTCTTCGGGTCGATCCAGCCCTTCGCGACCGTCTCGGGATGACGGGCCGGATCGGCGAGAAGCCGGTCGGCCAGCGGCTCCAGCCCCGCCTCCCTGGCGATCTGCGCCCTGGTCCGGCGCTTCGGCTTGAAGGGGAGGTAGATGTCCTCGAGGCGGACCTTCGAATCCGCCGCCATGATCCGGGCCTCGAGGGCGCTGTCGAGCCGGCCCTGCTCACGGATCGACGCGAGCACCGCGCTGCGCCGCTCCTCCAGCTCGCGAAGGTACCGCAGCCGGACCTCGAGGCTGCGCAGCTGCGCGTCGTCGAGCATCCCGGTCGCCTCCTTCCGGTAGCGGGCGATGAACGGGACGGTGGCTCCGCCGTCGAGCAGCTCGACGGCCGCCTCGACCTGCGTCTGACGCACGCCGAGCTCCTCGGCGATCCTCCGGTGAACAGACGTCGTCACGGCGCGAGGCGGTCGATCACCACGCGACCGGGTGGGCCGGCCTCGACCAGCTCGTGCGCGCTCGCGATGACCGAGACGCCGGGGCCGATCGCATCGATCGTTCCCGCTCCGTCGCTGTGGGGGATGACCCGCGGGTACGGCATCGGCGAGCCCTGCCACCCGGCCCGTTTCTTGACGTCGCCCGGGTTGACCCCCACACCGTCAGGGCGATGCGAACCTCGCCGTCGGCCGGGGTCGGGTCGGCCGTCTCGCCGACGACCAGCACCTCCCGCGGGGTGCCCCGTCGTTCGTACCAGGCTGCTCGCACGCGGCCATCTCCTCCTGCGATCTGCTATCGTCGGCCGCAAAGTATATTCCGAGGAAGCAAGTTCCGCATGCACTCGCGCCGCACTCTGCGATGAGCAAGGCACGCCTCGAGGCGTTCAGCGACGGCGTCATCGCCATCCTCATCACGATCATGGTGCTGGAGCTGCGACCGCCCCACGATGCCGACATCGCGGGGCTGTCTCCCCTCGTCCCGACCTTCCTGAGCTACATGCTGAGCTTCGCGATGCTCGGCATCTACTGGAACAACCACCACCACCTGCTGCACGCCGCGAAGACCGTCAGCGGGGCTGTGCTGTGGGCGAACCTGAACCTCCTCTTCTGGCTCTCGATCTTTCCCTTCGTGACCGACTGGATCGGCGAGCGCCGGTTCGCCCCGGTCCCTGTCGCCTGCTACGGGGTCGTCATGCTGCTCGCCGCGCTCGCCTACTACGTCCTGATCCGTGCTCTCATCGCCGCGCCGGGCCAGACTCCCGCGCTGGCGTCCGCGATCGGTCGAGACGTGAAAGGCAAGATCTCACCGGCGCTCTACGTGGTCGCGATCCCGATCGGCCTCCTGGCGCCCGCGGTCTCGATGGCGCTCTACGCCGCCGTCGTCCTCCTGTGGGTCGTGCCCGACCGCCGCATGGAACGGATCGCCCGGAGCTGACGGATGGTGGACTTGAGGGAGCTGCTGCACGGGGTCGTGAGGCTCGAGATCGAGCTGTGGAACGCGACGGACGCCCGGCTCAGGGCCGACCTCGACCTGCCCCTGGCGCACTACGAGCCGATGTCCGTGATGGCGAGGGTCGCCGGGTGTCGCATCTGCGACATCGCCGGCGAGCTCGTGGTCACGACGGGCGGGGCGAGCAAGCTCGTCGACCGGATCGAAGCGCGGGGCCACTGCCGGCGGCGGGCGAATCCCCGCGATCGACGATCCTCGTTCGTCGAGCTGACGCCCGCGGGCTGCAGGATCCTCGCCCGGGCCCACGCTGTGGTGGACGACGAACTTCGCCACCGCATCGGTGGCGCCGCATCCGATCGTGCCCTCGAGCAGTTCATGGCCACGCTCGTGAGGCTGCGCTCGGCGATGCAGCGCGCCGGCGCGGAGCGGACCGCCTGAGTCAGCCGCCCACGTACCGCACGTAGGCGGCATACCAGTTGGCGGCGATCTCTCGCTGCGCCTCGTGGAGGTCGAGCCGGCCGGCGCAGACGAGGTCGTGCATCCGGTTCTCGAGGTCGTCCTTCTGGTGGAATCCCGGCGTGGGCGACGCGGGCTCGGGCCAGAGGTTCGCGTCGGAGTTGTCGCCACCGAGCTCCAGAGGAACGAGGTGGTCGAGCTCGTAGGTCCCCGACGGCTCGGGATACGGCACGCCGTACGCGGCGTAGACGTCGACATACTGCTGGTGCTCGACGTGGCGGACGCTGCTGCTGTACCCGGAGGTGCAGATCTGAGCGACGGTGGCGCCGGGGAACGTCTCACCCGGAGTCCGCCGCGGGTCGGGAAGCGCGACGCCGGCGGGCGCGGCGGCGGCGGTGGGCGGTGACGTGGGTGGAGGCGCCGGGACCGAGGACGCCAGGGGCGTCGCGGCTGAGGTCTCCGTCGGAGCGGGCGTGGCGACGGGCGCCGGGGAGGGCGTCGCCGTGGCGACCGCGGTGACCGCGCCGGCGGTCGAGCCGGGGGCGCCGCCGCCGTCGACGGCCTCGCCGCAGCCGAGGAGGGCGACGCCGAGCACACCGCAGATCAGGAGACGGCGCATCGACGCGCGGGTGCCGGCCATCATGCCTCCAGATCGGTGGTGCCGATGAAGTGTCGCCGGTGACCTCGGTGCCGGGGCCGCCGTCACCGGCCCGGACCTCCCCCGTCGCGGGCCGGGCACCTCGGCGCGACACCGGAGGTCACCGC
>DATKEY010000061.1:0-10951 GCA_035544475.1 Candidatus Dormiibacterota bacterium
AGCCCCAGCAGCGTCACCGGCGGGGGCAGGAGGCGGCTTCGCAGCCGCCCCAGCCCCCCTGCCGCACGCTGCATCCCCGCGGCGAGCGCGGGCGGTGGGATGCGCGGCGGACGCGCGGCGGTGCTCACTCGTAGGTGATCATTCCGCGGATGTTCTTGCCGTTGCGCATGTCCGCATAGCCCTGGTTGATGTCCTTCAGCGAGTAGGTGGTGGTCACCAACTCGTCGAGCTTCACCTGTCCCTGGCGGTAGAGGTTGAGGATGCGCGGGATCTCGACCTGGGCGTTCGACGAGCCGAAGAGCGCGCCGCGCACCTCCTTCTCGTACATCGTCAGCTCGAAGAGCGACATGTCCGCCTTGGTCTCCTCGGGATGCGCCACCGAGGTGACGACGACACGGCCCTTCTTCCCCACCATGGCCAGCGCCTGGCGGACGTAGCCGGCCTCGGCGACGTCGGTGGTGATGATGCAGGCCTCGGCGAGCTGGCCGCGGGTGAGCTCGCTGACGATCGCCCACGCCTCGTCGAAGTCGGCGGCGGTGTGGGTGGCGCCCAGCTCCTCGGCCTTCTCGCGCTTGAAGGGCACCGGGTCGAGGGCGACGATGTTCTGGGCGCCGGCGACCCGCGCGCCCTGGACCGCGTTGGCGCCGACGCCGCCGATGCCCATCACCACGACGGTGTCGCCGGGGCGCACCCCGGCGCTGTTCGTCGCCGAGCCGAAGCCGGTGGTGACCCCGCAGCCGACCAGCGAGGCGACCCGCAGCGGGATGTCGTCGTCGATCTTCACGACCGAGGCGGCGGGGACGACGGTGTAGGGGCTGAAGGTGCCGAGCAGGCACATCTGGCCGATACCCTCGCCGCGGGCGTGAAAGCGGTAGGTGCCGTCGAGCTGTGGGCCGAGGATGATGTTGGCGCCGAGGTCGCAGAGGTTGGTGTGCCCGCTCGCGCACCACTTGCAGCGCCCGCACGCGGGCAGGAAGGAGAGCACCACGTGGTCGCCCTCCGAGACCTGGGACACGTTGGGCCCGACCTCGACGACCGTGCCGGCGCCTTCGTGACCGCCCACCACCGGGAAGGGGATGGGGATGTCACCGGTGACCAGGTGCTCGTCGGAGTGGCAGAGCCCGGAGCTCGCGAGCTTCACCAGCACCTCGCCCTCGGACGGGCCGTCGAGCTCGACCTCCTCGACGCTCCACTCCTCGTTGAGGCCCCACAGCACCGCGGCTTCCACCTTCATCGATCGCGTCCTCCACATCCTCTGGGCATCACGGACATCAGCGGCTGGCGACCTCGTCGCCGAGAATGTTCAGCGCCCCGTCGCCGAGCTGCACGCGCAGCATCTTCTTGTCGAACTTGCCGACGCTGGTCTTGGGGATCTCCGCGACGAAGGCCCAGCGCTCCGGCACCCACCACCGGGCCACGCGCCCGTCGAGGAACTGGCGCAGCTCCTCGACGGTGACGGTGCGATCGGGATCGACGACGACGCAGGCGAGCGGCCGCTCGTCCCAGCGCTCGTCCTTCACCGCGATCACGGCGGCCTCGACGACTGCGGGGTGGGCCATGATCGCCACCTCGAGGTCCATCGACGAGATCCACTCGCCGCCCGACTTGATGACATCCTTGGCACGATCGGTGAGCTGGATGAAGCCGCGCTCGTCGATGGTCCCGACGTCGCCGGTGCGCAGCCAGCCGTCGTCGAAGCGGTCGACGGCGGGGTCGCGATGGTAGGCGCCGGTGATCCAGTTGCCCCGCACCTCGATCTCCCCCACCGCCTCGCCGTCCCAGGGAAGGACGGTGCCGTCATCGGCGACGTGGCGCACCTCGACGCCGGCGGCGAGCCGGCCCGACTTGGTGCGGAAGTGCCACTCGTCCGCGGGGTCGCTGTTCTTGGGCGGACGCGACACCGCGGCGAGCGGGCTGGTCTCGGTCATCCCCCAGGCCTGCATGATCGTGATCCCGTGCCGCTCCTGGTACTTCTGCTGCAGCGAGAGCGGGACCGCCGAACCACCGCTCAGCACCACGCGAATCGAGGACAGGTCGGTGGGGTGGGTCTCGAGATACCGCAGGATGTCGTTGAGGATCGTCGGCACCGCGCCGGAGATCGTCGGCCGCTCGGCGGCGATGAGCCGGCACATCGGCTCCGCCTGGAGGAAGCGTCCGGGGAGGATGAGGTCGGCCCCCGCCATCCAGCACGTGTAGGGCAGCCCCCAGCAGTTGGCGTGGAACATCGGGACGATCGGCAGCACCCGGTCGTACTGGCTCATCCCGAAGGTGTTGCCCATCGCCGACGCCATCGAGTGCAGGTACGTCGAACGGTGGCTGTAGACGACGCCCTTGGGGTTGCCGGTGGTGCCGCTCGTGTAGCACATCGCCGCCGCGTCGCGTTCGTCGACGTCCGGCCAGTCGAAGCTGTCCGGCTCGGCGGCGAGCAGGTCGCCGTAGCGCGCCACCTCGCCGAGCGCGGAGGCGTCGCCGCCACCGACCACGACGATGCGCTCGACCGTCGTGAGCTCGCTCCACACCCGCGCGAGCAGGGGCACGAGGGAGTCGTCGACGATGACGACACGGTCCTCGGCGTGGTTGATGACGTAGGCGAGCTGCTCGGGGAAGAGGCGCAGGTTGAGGGTGTGGAGCACCGCGCCCATCGAGGGGATGGCGAGGTACGCCTCGAGGTGCTCCTGGGTGTTCCAGGAGAGGGTGCCGACGCGGTCACCGCTGCCGACACCCAGCCGGCGCAGGGCGTTCGCGAGCCGTGCGGCGTTGGCGGCGACCTCGCGGAAGCTGGCGCGGCGGGTGCCGTCGCCTTCGAAGGTGACCACCTCGCTGCCGGCGTACACCGCCGTCCCGTAGGCGAGGAGCGAGCCGATGTTCAGCGGCCGCTCCTGCATTGTGCTCTGCATCCGTCCTCCTCCGCGGCGGGTCCCGCCTACCGCCGCCTGCCCACAGACCGACCGGTACGGTACTTCATTCAGACCACGATCCCGGCGCGCACCGCCTGGCTCACCGCGGCGGCGCGGCTCGGCACGCCCATGCGCTGGAGCAGCCCCGCGATGTCGCGGCTCACCCCCGACGGCGTACGCCCCAGGATGCGGGCGATGTCCTTGTCGGTGAGCCCGTCGGCGAGGAGCGACAGCAGCCGCTGGTCGCTCGCCTGGCGGGCGATGTCGTCGGGAATGGTGAGCACCGTGGTGATCGCGTCGCCGAGGCGCGGGTCGAGGTAGAGCTGGCCGCCGCGGGCGCACGCCAGGGCGGTCACCAGGGCGTCGCCGCCCGCCTCCTTGAGGACGAACCCCCGGGCCCCGGTGGCGAGCGCGCGGTGCAGGGTGCGGGCGTCGGGGAAGGCGGTGAGCACCACCACCTCGAGCGGCGGGGTGCGCAGCCGCGCCGCGCGGATGACGTCGATCCCCGAGCCGTCGCGCAGCTCGATGTCGACGACGACGAAGCCGACGTTCTCGGGGAGGGTCTCGAGCCGGTCGCGCACCTCGGCGACGCTCCCCGCCTCCACCGTGACCCGGAACCGGCCGTCGGCCTCGAGGAAGCTGCGGACCCCCGAGCGCACGAGCGCGTGGTCGTCGACGACGAGCACGCCGGCCGGCGCGGCCATCGGCACGCTCATTCGCCGTCCGCCGCCGCCGGGCTTCCGCGCAGGGCGACCCGCAGCGTGTGGCCGCCGTCGTCGTTCTCGACGAGCGAGAGCTCGCCGTCGTGCGGCGCGAGCCGGCGGCGCAGGGCGGCGAGGCCGAAGCCGCCCTCTGTCGCGGGAGGCGCGCCGCCCGGCTGGCCGTCGTCGCGCACCTCGAGGACGATGCGGTCGGGCGACGCCTGCAGCCAGAGCACGACGTGGCGGGCGGCGCCGTGGCGCACCGCGTTGGCGACCCCTTCGCGCACCGCCCCCAGGACGACGTCCCACACCGCCGGGTCGACGGCGAGCCGCGCCCAGTCGCCGATGATCGTGATCTCGCAGTCGTAGAGCTCGCGCAGGCTGCCGAGCAGCGCGCCGAGCCGGTAGGGCTCGCCGTCGACGGCGGCGAGCCCGTCCATCGAGTCGATGGCGCGCCGCACCTCGCGGCCGCCACGGGCGGCGAGCTGCTCGATGTGGGCGATGACCGGGACCTGCCGCGGTGGAGCGTCGACCCGGGCCCGGGCGCACTCGGCGCCGATGACGTAGAAGAGCTGGGCGACGGTGTCGTGGAGGCGCCCGGCGATGCGCAGCCGCTCGCTCTGCCGGGCGGCGTCGGTGTCCTCGGCGACGAGCTGGGCGATCCGCAGCGCGAGCGCGACCTGGCTCGCGAAGGCGTCGACGATCACCCGCTCGTCCTCGCCGAGGGCGAAGTGGACGCCCTCGCCGCGGTCGGCGCAGAGGATGCCCACCACCCGCTGCTCGGCGTAGAGCGGCGCGACGACCAGCGCGGCGACGCCGAAGATGTCGATGAGGTGCTCGGGGATCGCCCGCTCGGCCGGGACGTCCTCGGAGTGCACGGTGTGGCCGCAGAGGAGCGCCTTCTCGACGAGCGGGATCGAGGAGATCGCCTCGGCGACGGCGCGGATGTGCTCGGTGGAGACGCCGTAGCCGTGCAGGCCGCGGATGAAGCCGTCGCGGTCGACGGCGAAGAGCGCGGTGCGGGCGAAGCCGAGGTGCTCGGAGGCGACCCGGACCACCTCCTCGACGACCCGGGCCGGAGCGGTCTCGCCACTGCTGAGGTGGCGGAGGATGCCGGCGAGGAGGCGCACGGTCTCCATGGCGGAGCCGCCGGCGGCTTCGTCGACGGTCACGGTGGACTGCGGACCCGGATTCACCTCGAATTGGATTGTGGGGCGTCAGTCGCCAACGGCGGTACCACTTTTCTGCGGTCCCGGCTCCCCCGAAGTGGGGAGAGAAAACGGACCACGCGCTCGTCTGCGAGCAGACGGCGGCGGTCGTGCCGGGTTCGGAGCCGAGATGAGCCGGGGCCCGCCCGACCCGCGCCTACCGTGGACGCCCGCTCGCCACCACGACGGGCCCCACGCCGAGCCGGCGGAGAACGCGGGTCGTCAGGCTGTGGCTGACGTAGGCGCCCGCCAATGCCACCGTCACCATCCCCGGCAGCCAGTGGCAGAACGCCTTGATCACAAAGCGGTGGAGCGAGCCCCAGCCCTCGTAGTGGGGGATGGTGAGGAACATCAGCCCCGACTGCCCGGCGTGGGGCACGGTGACGTCGTAGAGCCACGGGCCCAGCCCATCCCAGGCGCCGAGCGCGACGAGGGTTCCGATCAGCGCCCAGCGCCAGCGGCCCTCGATCCGCGTCCGCCCGCTCAGCAGGGCCACGCCGAGGATGACGCTGAGGAGGCCCGGGAGGACGTGGAGGATGGCGCGATCAGTGCTCCAGGCGAGCGCGGGCAGCCCGTCGAAGGGCGTGCCGACCAGAGGGCTGACGAAGGGCGTGCCTGCCATGAACAGTCCGAGTCCTATGCAGGACCAGCCCAGAAGGCTCGTTCTCGACGCCGCAGTTCTCATCGCGCTGTCGCTCCTCGACTCGCCCTCTCCTCGACGCTGAGTATACCGGCTGCGCTGTCGCCCCACCCTCCACCGTTTGGCATCTGCAATCCCCCATATGGGGGATTTCGCAGTCCTCGCCTCAGCGGCCCGGCCCGATGTAGTCGAGGATCAGGCGGTTCACCCTGTCCGGCTGCTCGAGGTGCATGAAGTGCCCGCAGCCGTCGAGGACCTCGACGCGGGCCTCGGCGGTGCAGTAGTCGAGCCCCTCGCGGAAGTGCTCGGGGATGAACAGGCCGTCGTCGGCGCCGGAGAGGAAGAGCGCGGGCGCGCCGAGGGTCTCGCCGGTCACCGTCATCTGCTCGTCGATGAGATCGTCGGACTGCTTGGTCCCGTCGACGGTGCAGCGGTAGTAGCCCATCGCCGCCTGGAACACCTCCTCGCGGGAGAACATGGCCCGGATCTCCCCCATGTCCTCGGGGTCGATCTGCAGGCCCGGCGACCAGTCCCGCCAGATGCTCTCGACGAAGGCGCAGTCGTCGGCGGTGAGCGACACCTCGTAGATGCCGGTGAGCTGGAAGAACCACATGTACCAGGAGCGCTTCATCTGCCCCCAGTCGCTGAGGATCTTGGTGAACGCGAGGGCGTTCTGGGGGACGGCCATGCACACCAGCCGCGCCATCCGCTCGGGCGCGAGCGAGCCCGCGCCGGACGCCGCGACCGAGCCCCAGTCGTGGCCGATGATCACCGAGCGCTGATCGCCGCCGAGGGCATCGAGGAGGGCCAGGGCGTCGAGTGACAGGGTCGCGCACTGGTACTGGTCGTCGGGGGCGAGCCCGGTGGGGTGGTAGCCGCGCATCCAGGGGGCCACCGCGTGCCAGCCCGCGTCTCCGAGCGCCGGGAGCAGGTGGCGCCAGGTCCTGGCGTGGTCGGGAAAGCCGTGCAGGCACAGCGCGAGTGGACCGTCCTGTGGCCCCGCCTCGAGATACGCGAAGTCGATCCCGTTGGCCTGGACCCGCCGGATGTCCGTGGTCAGCGTCGCCATGCCGTCACCTCCGCCTCCTGGCGTTCGTCGTCGTGCGTGACTTCGCGCGGCTGCGGGCCGGGACTTCCGGCTTGGCGGGCGCGGCCGGGGAAGCATACTTGGGCGGGATCGGGGTCGGGCTGTAGTACTTCGAGCTCACCCGGCGCCGTGCCATGAACGGATAGAAGGCGGCGCCGGTCACCGCGCCGAGCCCGAGCTTGAGCGGCACCAGCACCGCGGTGACGGCCGTGCCCGAGGCGCGGCTCAGCGGGCCGTGCGAGAACACGAGACTGCTGAGCGCGAAGGCGGCGAACATCCCGACGTAGACGCAGCCGGCGAAGACCTGCGACTGCAGGAAGCTCGGCTTGCGGTTGCGGATGAGGTACTGGACGATCAGATAGCCGAGCCCGTAGGCGATCGCGACCGGGAAGGGATCGGGGAGCGCGAGGTAGTGGAGGAAGACCTTCCCCATCTGCCGGCCGCCGGAGGTGAGCAGGGTGAGCAGCATGCACGCGGGGACGAACACCGCCGTGCCGTAGACGACGAGCACCCAGCGCAGCTGCTCGGGCGTGGGCAGCGCCGGCGTCGCGGGCGGTTGCTCGTCAGCCATCGGAGTCGGTCGCGGGCGTCGCGAGCGGGCTCCATGCGGCCGGCGGGTGCGCCTGCGGCTCGGAGGCCGGCGCCGGCGCGGGCTCGACGTGGATGAGGCGAGCGCAGAGCGGCGGGCAGAGCAGGAGGACCGCGGCGACCGCGGCGACGACGCCACAACCGGCGATGAGCCCGAAGCTGCGCAGCAAGGGTGAGCTGCCCGCGGCGAGCGCGACGAAGCCGGCGCAGAGGGTGAGCCCGCTCACCGCGATCGCCGAGCCGGTGCGCTCCGCGGTGAGCGCGGCCGCCTCCTCGGGGCCGAGGCCCTCACGGCGCGCCTCGCGGAAGCGGGTCGACCAGATCACCGAGAACTCGGTCGCGAGGGCGACGACGAGCGCCCCGAGCACGGCGGTGATCGGCGTGACCTGGATGCGCAGCGCGACCACGGCGAGCGTCGTCCAGCCGGTCGCCAGCGTCATCGGCACCAGCGCGACCAGCGCACGCCACGGGCTCAGGGTGGTGACGAGGAGCACGACGGCCACGGCGCCGAGGGCGAGAAGGTCGACGAACAGCCCGCTGCGCGCGAGGTCGCCCTCGCCGTCGGCGGCGAGCACCGCCGTCCCCGCGAGCCGTGCGGTCACGCCCGGCGGCGGCTGGAGCGCGGCGCGCATCCGCTGGATCAGCGCCTCCTGCTCGTCGAGTGGGCGCAGCGGGATGCTCATGCCGATCGCGGCGTGGGCGGCGTCGCGGGTCACCAGGCCCTGGAGGATGTACGCGGGAAGGGTCTGGAGGATGACGTTGGTGTCGGCCGCGTTCGGCGGCGTCCCGGAGTGCACGGCGACGAGCAGGTCGGCGAGCGACGCCGGCGGCGGGCTGCCCGCGGGAAGCAGCGCGGTGAGCCGCTTCTCGGCGGCGAGCATCCAGGCGACGACCTGCGGCGAGGCGACGTTCGTCGTCGAGTCGACGAGGACGTCGACCTCCCCGCCCGCGCCGGTGGCGCTCTCCAGGGTGTCGAGGTCGTGGAGCGCGGGGAGCCCGGGGGAGACGAAGTCGCGCAGGTCGGTGGTGGTGCGCTGGAGCGGCGAGAGCGCGAGGCCGGCGACCCCGGCGACCGCCGCGACGACGAGCACCGCGGCGCGGTTGCGCAGCCCGAACCCTCCGATCCGCCCGGCCAGCGTCTGGAGACTCTCGCGGGTCCCGCGGGTCGCGTCGCCGGCGAGGAGCAGCAGCGGCGCGCCGACGAGCAGCAGGGCGAGCATCCCGCAGGCGACGCCGATCGCGACCACCGTGCCGAGCGACCCCACCACCGGGATCGGGGACGCGAGGAGCACGAGGGTTCCCGCCGCGGTCGCCGCCGCGGCGAGCCAGAGCGCGCGAAGCCGGGCGGCGAGGGTGTGGGGCGTGAAGCGAGCTTCGCCCCCTCCCCCCGCGCCCCCCGCGGCCAGCTGCACCGCGTAGTCGGTGACGAGGCCGAGGAGGATGGGGATGGCGGCGATCGCGGCGAGCGTCGTCGGCCGCCGCAGCAGGTCGAGACCGCCGTAGGTGAAGGCGACGCCGACCGCCGCCAGGGGCAGCGGCAGCAGTCCCAGCCACCCGGGGAGGAGCAGCAGGAGGATGACGAGCATCGCCACCGCGGCGACGGGGACGACGATGCGCAGGTCGGTGACCGTCGCCGAGACCAGGCCCTCGGAGACCACCGGCGCGCCGCTCACGGTGACCGACACCCCGGAGAGGGGGTACTTCCGGAGCATGCTCGTCACCGTGTCGCGGACGTCGCGGACGGTGTTCAGCGACGCTCCGTCGACGAGCCGCACCACCACCAGGGTCGCGTTCGGACGGGGGAAGAGCGGCTTGAACAGCTGCTTGACCGAGCCGTCGGAGCGGAAGAGGAAGGCGGTGACGAACCGCGGGTTGTCGAGGCCCGGGATGCCGGTCTCCCGGATCGCGGGGTACTTCTCGAGGAGCGCCGCGGTCTCCTTCTGGAGCGTGTCGACCTCGGCGGCGCGTGCCGCGGCGTCGGCGTCCGCCGAGCCCTTCCCCGCCTTCACCGCGGCGGCGCGGGCGGCGTCGCCCGCGGCCTTCGCGTCGCTGCGGAGCTGCGCGAGGGCGGGGCCGAGGGCGGCGTTCGCGGCGGTGTAGACGAGCCCGCCGGGCCCCTCGACGAGCTTGACCCCGTCGACCTTGCGCACCTCGCCCTCGAGGGCGGCGAGGGTGACGATGTTGCGGGTGTCGGTGGCCGTCTTCCACGGCCCCCGGACCAGGATGATCACCGGATCGCCGCCGAACTGCTGCGCGTACTCCGTGGTCGCGGCGGCGGAGTCCGACCCGCCGGGGGCGAGGGTCTGCGGACCGGCGTCGATCCCGAGGTGGCGGGTGAGCAGGAGCGCCCCGGCGGCGAGGAGCACCGAGACGGCCAGGGCGGCGGCGCAGAGCGCGCGGATCCGGGTCATCGGCGGGGCAGGGTAGCGCGCGGGGGCAGCTCGGTCAGCTGCCGAAGAGAACGGAGAACAGGGTGTCCGGACGCGACGGGCCGCCTCCACCGGAGTACGGGGAGGACGCGCCGGGACCCTCCGCCCCCTGGGGGCCGCCGAGGAGGCTGCGCTCGCCGAGGCCGAACTGCACCTTCCAGTACTGCAGGCCGTCCTTGGTGACCCGCCCGAAGGAGTCGCGCAGCTCGACGATGAGCTGGTCGATGTCCGCCTGGGCGGGGAGGAACCCCTTCTCGAAGAGCGGGCGGAAGTCGGTGAGCGTCCGGTCGAGCTGGCTGAGGGCCGGAGGCAGCGAGCTCAGCGACGCCATCGCCGCGGGCTCGTTGCCGGCGAAGCTCTGGTTGAGGGTGGTGAGATCGGTGATCGTCGAGTCGAGGGTCGGTCCGAGGTGCGCCGCCTGGGCGCTCACCGTGGATCCGAAGCGGCCCGCGTCGCTGAGCAGTGCGTCGATGTTGGAGTCGGCGAGCTGGCCCATCACCGCGTGGCTGTGGTCGAGGATCGACTGCATCGTCGTGGCGTCGGTGCTCAGCTGCCTGCTGATCGGGATCATCCCGTCGAGGAACGCACGGGTGGCGGCGGTGACCGCCCGCAGGTCGTCTCCGCGTCCGTCGACGGAGCGCCCGAGCTCGCGAAAGATCGTCTGGAAGCCGGCTCGCGGATCCGCCGTCATCGCCGAGACGATGTCGTCGATGAACACCGCCGAGCTGGTGTGGTCCAGGCCGACGTTGCTCTCGCTGGCGAGCAGCGGACCGTAGCCGGGATCGGTGATCGCGACCACCGGGTGCCCCACCGAGCTGGTCGGGGTGATGTGGAGGCTGATCCCCTGGTGCACCGGGCCCCTGTCGCTGTCGAACTCCATCTTCACGTGAGCGTGCCCGTCCCGAAGGTCGACTCCTTGGACTTGACCGACAACTGCCCCATTGACGAGCACCTGCTGGCCGACGCGCACACCCAGCGCGTCGGTGAAGTCGGCGGTGAGCTTGTAGGGCGCGTGGATCGGCGGCACCACCCGCTTGCCGAGGGCGGCGATGAACACCTGGACGAGGAAGACGCTCGCGATGAGAACGAAGATCGCCCCGGCGGTGGTGGCGGCGTTGCGGTAGGCGCGGGTGCCGGGGAGCATCACCGGCCTCCGTAGACCAGGTCGAGCATGCCCGAGAGCACGCTCGGCACCGGCGGCAGACCCGGGGTGGTGGACTGGCCGGCTCCGCCCGCTCCGGCGGTGGAGCCGCTCGCCGTCCGGGACGGCGCGGGCTGGACACCGCCCAGGCCGCTCGTGGTGGGCGCTCCGAACACGGGCAGCAGCCGCAGGAAGTAGCCGTTGGCGTCGGACTGTCTGGTCGCCGAGGTGAGCTCCTTGATCCAGACGGGGAAGTTCGG
>DATKEY010000062.1:0-2191 GCA_035544475.1 Candidatus Dormiibacterota bacterium
GATGACGACGATGCGCCGCAGCGCGGGGAGCCGGTCGCGGACCGAGAGAACCCGCCCGAGGAGCTCGGGGCCCTCGACGACGGCGATCTGTGACTCGGAGTGGCCGAGGACGTAGGCGGCCTGTTCGGCGCTCACGGTGAGGTACACGGGCACCGGCCGGCAGCGGCTGCTGAGCACGGCCACATCGGCGATGTGCCATTCGGGGCGATTGCCCGACCAGATCGCGACGTGGGTGTGCTCGGCGACCTCCTCCTCGAGCATCCAGGCACCGAGCCGGCGGGCGGCGTCGCCGAACAGCCGCCAGGTGATCGGCGCCCAGCGGCCTCCGGCCCGCATGTACATCGCGGGACTGTCCGGACGTCCGGCGACCTGGCGGCGGAACTGCTCGACCAGGGTGCTGTTGGGTGCGGGCGGCGGCGCCGCCTCGCGGGCGGCGGGTTTCGGCATGGGGACAGCATACGGCCAGTCCCAGGAACGGCATGCTCGGCGAGCGGTCTGTAGGATGCCGGACTATGGTCATCGGCTCCCTCACCGTCAGCATCCACATCCCCGAGAGCCATTCTCTGAAGGAGAAGCGCCAGGTGGTGCAGTCGGTCGTCGCGCGGCTGCGACGCACCTTCAACATCGCGGTCGCCGAGGTGGGCGACCAGGACACCTGGCAGCTCGCCACGATCGGCATCGCCTGTGTGAGCGGCGACGGCCGCCACGCCGACGAGATGTGTCAGAAGGTGCTCCGCCATCTCGAGAACGAGGGCGAGGCACAGGTCACCACCTCGCGCTTCGAGCTCATCCACGCATGAGCATGGCGGCCCGGAGCGCGGCCGGCGACGCCCTCGTCGAGGCGTTCGCGGCCACGCTCCCGTTCACCCTCGACGACTTCCAGGTCGAGGCGCTGCAGAAGCTCGAGAGCCACCGCGGCGTGCTCGTCAGCGCCCCGACGAGCAGCGGCAAGACGGTGGTCGCCGAGTACGCGATCTGGCGCGCGCTCGCCGCCCCCGAGCACCTGCGCCATCCGCCGGGGGTGCCGTCGCACGTCGTCTACACCACCCCCCTCAAGGCGCTGTCGAACCAGAAGTTCCACGACCTGCGCCGGCGCTACGGCGAGGCCAACGTCGGGCTGGTCACCGGCGAGCACACCGTCAACGACGGCGCGCCGGTGGTGGTGATGACCACCGAGATCCTCCGCAACGTGATCTACGACGAGCCGGAGCGGCTCGACAGAGTCGGCGACGTCGTGCTCGACGAGGTCCACTACATCGACGACTATCCCCGCGGCACGGTCTGGGAGGAGGTCATCGTCCAGGCGCCGCAGCACATCCGCTTCATCGGCCTCTCCGCGACGATCAGCAACGTCGACGAGGTGGCGGCGTGGATGACCGGGCTGCGCGGGCCGGTGGCGACGGTGGTGCGCACCGAGCGGCCGGTCGAGCTGAAGCTCTGGCTGGCGATGAACGACGAGCTCCACCCGCTCTTCGACGCCCGCGGACACGCCGACCGGCGCACCGTCGACATCGCCCAGAACGACCTCATCCACACCGCGCGGATGCGCTACGTACGCCGCGCCCCCGACAACGACCTGCTCCACATCCTCGACGCGCTGCGCTCCGCCGGGATGCTTCCTGCCATCTATTTCATCTTCTCCCGGCGCGGCTGCCGCGAGGCCGTGGCCCGCTGCGAGATCCACGGCGTCGACCTCACCACCGAGGAGGAGAAGCGGCGCATCGCCGTCCTCTACGAGGAGCGACTGGTCGCGATCGAGGACGACGACGAGCGCAAGGTGTTCCGCGAGGCGGCGTCCGAGCGGCTGCTCGCCCGCGGGGTGGCGATGCACCACGCGGGGATGCTGCCGTACGCGAAGGAGACCGTCGAGCAGCTCTTCCTCACCGGCCTGGTCAAGGTGGTGTTCGCCACCGAGACGCTCTCCCTCGGGCTGAACATGCCGGCCCGCGCGTGCGTGCTCTCATCCTTCACCAAGTTCGACGGCACCGGCTTCCATGCGCTGACCAGTGCCGAGCTCACCCAGCTCATGGGCCGGGCGGGGCGGCGCGGGATCGACACCCTGGGACACGGGGTGATCCTCAAGGAGAGCGACGTCGACGTCCACGACATCTACGACGCGGCGATGGGCGACGAGATGTCGGTGCTCTCCAAGTTCGCCCCGACCTACACGATGACCCTCAACCTGCTCCGC
>DATKEY010000063.1:0-19882 GCA_035544475.1 Candidatus Dormiibacterota bacterium
GATCATCGCCGGCATCGCCGGGCTGCTGGTGACCGGCTGCGGCGGCTGGCTCGCCGCCGGCCGCGGGCTGCGACCCCTCACCGTGCTCTCGCGCGCCGTCGAGGCGGTGGGACGCGGCGGGGACCTCAGCAGGCGCGTTCCCGAGCGTGCCCATCACGACGAGGTGGCGCAGCTGACCGTCGCCTTCAACCACTCCCTCGACCGGGTCGAGACCGCCTATCACGAGCTCGAGCAGCTGCTGGAGCAGCAGCAGCGTTTCGTCGCCGACGCCTCCCACGAGCTGCGCACCCCGCTCACCACCATCCGCACCGACATCGAGGTGATGCGCCGCCATCCCGAGCTCGCCCCGGCCGACCGCGACCGCGTCCTCGACAACGCGCTCACCGAGCTGAGGCGGCTGTCCCAGCTCGTCGCCGACCTGCTGACCCTCGCCTCCGCCGACGCGCGCACCGCGGTCGTCCCCTCGCCCCTCAACTGGGACGAGGTGGTGCAGAGCGCCGCCGACGACGCGCGCCGGATCTGCGATCCGCGGCCGGTGTCGCTCGCGCTCAACGGGACCCTCGGGGCGGGGGTCGCCGACCAGGACGCGCTCCAGCGCACCTTCGTCGCGCTGTTCGAGAACATCGCCCACCACACCCCGATCCAGACCAGGGTCTGGCTCACCGCCAACAACGGCGAGGGCAACGGCGTCCACCCCATCGAGGTGCGGATCGAGGACGATGGCCCCGGAGTGAGCGGCGACAACCTTCCCCACCTCTTCGAACGCTTCTTCCAGGCCGACGCCTCGCGGCACAGCAGGGGCACCGGGCTGGGGCTCGCGATCGCCCGCAGCCTCGTCGAGGCGCACGGGGGCAGCATCGGCGCCGGACCGAGCAGTCACGGCGGCCTCGCGCTCGTCCTCTCGCTCCCGCGCAACGCCCCCGCGGCGATCGCCGAGGGCTCCGACGGAGAGGTGCCGTGACCCCGGAGGACATCCTCTCCCACGCGCCGCTCCTCCTCTCCCAGGCGCAGCGCGAGTTCTACTTCGAGAACGGCTACCTGCTCGCGGAGCGGGTGATCCCCGATGCGATCGTCGAGCGGCTGCGCGCCGCGACCGCGGAGATGGTCGAGCGCAGCCGCGCGCTCACCCGCTCCGACCAGGTCTTCGACCTCGAGCCCGGGCACAGTGCCGAGACCCCGCGGCTGCGCCGGCTCACCAGTCCCGTCGAGCACCACCCCCTCTACTGGGAGCTCGCGTCCACCCCGCCGCTCGTCGACCTGGTCGCCGACCTCGTCGGGCCGGACGTCAAGTTCCACCACTCCAAGCTCAACTTCAAGTGGGCGGCGGGGGGCGAGGAGGTGAAGTGGCACCAGGACATCTCCTACTGGCCGCACACCAACTACAGCCCGCTCACCGTGGGCGTCTACCTCTATGACTGCGGTCCGGACCAGGGCCCGTTGGGGGTGGTCCCGGGCAGCCACCGGGGTGAGCTCTTCGATCAGTACAGCGACCGCGGCGAATGGGTCGGCTGCCTCTCCGCCGGCGACGTCGCCCGGGTCGCGGTCGACACCGCGGACTACCTCACCGGCCCGTCCGGATCGGTGACCGTCCACAACTGCCGGGTCGTCCACGGCTCGCGGCCCAACCTCTCCGACCTGGGACGGCCGCTGCTCCTCAATGTCTTCAGCTCCGCCGACGCCTTCCCGTACACCGCCAACCCGCTCCCGAGCCGTCACGCCGGGGCGATCGTGCGCGGCTCGGCCGCGCGTCGTGCCCACCACGACCCGCGTCCCTGCCTGGTGCCGCCCGACTGGTCCGGCGGCTACACCTCGCTCTTCGCCCTCCAGCAGCAGGAGACGTGGGACGAGGAGCAGCTGGACACGGTGGCGCGCCAGACCCGGGAGATCCGGACCGGCCGTCGCTGAGGCCGCGTCAGCCCGGCCCGCCGACGAAGGGGATGCTCGGGCGGCAGCCCGCGCTGATCCAGAGGAAGATGCCGAGCGCGGCACCGACGGCGAGGCCGAGCCAGACGTTCTTCTTCGTCAGCAGCATTCCCGCGAGCGCGCCGCCGAGGGCGAAGGTGACCGCCGCGATGTTGAGGTTGAAGGAGAAGGTCCGGGTCAGCGCCGGCAACAGCGCCAGCAGGTGCGTGACAGCGGACATCGGTACCCCCTGGGACGTGGACAGGAAAGATGGGGTCGTGCAGGATGATGGCACGCGCGGCCGCATCTGTGAACCTCACCAAGCGCGGCGGCAGGCCACGACGGGGGACACGCGATGAGGGCCAGGGTGCTCACCTGGGCCGACCGGGGGACCGACGCGGCCCGGCTCGAGCCCGGCCAGGGCTTCTACGTGTCCGTCAACGACGGCGACGAGCACGGCCTGCTCGTCGGGCCCTTCGACCGCCTCGAGGAGGCACTGGGGATGCTCGAGCGCGCTCAGACGGTCGCCGAAGCGGTGGACGAGCGCGCCGATCGCTTCACGTACGGCGTCTGCCGCGCCCCCACTCGCGAGCCCGGTCTGCTCAACGACCGCCTCGGCGTCGAGACCCCGCCCACAGTCTGAGCAGGCGCTGCGGTCAGCGCGCGCGCCCGTTCGGGGATGGGCCGCCGGCGCACTCCGTGTGCTCGAGCACGTGCGCCCAGCCGGCAGCGGTGCGGTGCACCCCCACCTCGATCCGGCAGGTCCTGCAGCGCGCGAAGAAGCCGTACCCCGCCGAGTTGCAGCGGCGTACGAAACCGCCGAGCGTGTGGCCACCGGCACGCGCCTCGGCGGTCGCCTCCTCGATGCTCTCGATCGCGCTGCGCTGGGAGGCCGCGCCGCGGCCACCGTTGCCCGGGCCGCTCATCGGTGTGCCGCCGGTGTCTGCGGCGCAGGCGACGCGACCGGGACCACCCGGAAGCTGGCGAGGACGGCGTCGTAGGACGTCGCCAGCGGCTTGAGCCGGGACTCCGGCAGCGCCTGGAACACGAGCGTGATCAGCCGGTTCGCCTGAAAGAGGAACACGTGGATGTGCACGCCCGTCTGCCCCGAGGCCGGGTCCTTGAACGTGTACACGTACTGGTACCCGGGCAGGCCGCCGGCGGTGGTCTGGGACTCCTGGACGACGTTGATCGGCTGTCCCGAGAGCAGCGCGTCGCTGACCTTCTTCATCGCCTGCGTGTCGTTGGGGCCGAAGGTGGCCGGCAGCGGCGAGATCACCCGCACCTGGACGAAGTCGCCGTCGTCGGGGCCGACGAGGTACTGCACCTTCGGGTCCGACGGCTGGTACTGGCGCCAGGTGTCCGGATAGTCGATCTGGAAGCCGGCGTTGTGGTCGATGTGACGCATCTCCCCGCCCCCCGACGGGGTCGCCGTCGCGGTCGCCGCGGTGGACCCCGTCCCTCCGCATCCTGCGAGCAGGGCGCAGAGGGCGAGGCCCGCTCCCGCGGCGATCCGCTGTGTGCTCAGAGCTCGGTACTCAGATCAGCTGCAGCTGCCCGCACTCAACACGCTGAGGACGGGGGCAGTGCACAGGTTCTTTGCCTTGGCTGCGATGCTCGCCAGGTGCTGGTTGATGGGCGTCGCCGCGGAGCCGATGTTCGCGGCGTCCCCCTGGATGCCGCCCGCGGCGGCGATCACCTGGGTGACCGCGGCGATCACCTGGGCGAGGCCGTTGTTGTCGGCGATCAGCGCGACGTCGACACGGTGGGCGTACTGATCGGCGAGGGTCAGGTTGCCCTCGATGTGCGACAGCTTCCCGTTGATGCCCGAGAGGTTGCCGTCGGCGACCCCCAGGCCGCCCTGGGTGGTGCTCAGGCCGCCGTTGATGCTGTCGAGCTGACCCTTGACCGGCTTGACGTCGTTGTCGATCGCGGTGAGCGAGTTGGTGATGCTGTCGACGAGCCCGGGAAGCGTCTTCGCGCTCGCGTCGACCTGCCCGGCGGAGGCACGGGTGGTCCCCAGGTTGTCGTCGATGCGCACCAGCGTGTTGCCGATCAGGACCAGGAAGAGGATGAGGGCGCCGAGGAAGGCGATGCCCTCGAAGATCGCGAAGCCGTGGACGAGCCTGCGCTCCGTCGGGTTCATCAGCAGGCCCCTCCGGATCCGAGCTTGCAGTCGATGGAGTGGGCGTGGTCGTTGATCGCCGGGAGCAGCGGTGCCACCAGCAGCGCCGCGGTGTCGCCCTTGACGCTCTGGAGCACGGCGATGATCCGGTTCGCCAGCCCGACCGTCGTCGGGATTCGCGACTCGATGGACTCTGCCGGTTCGGCGATGGCGAGGACGTTGGGCGCGATGGATGCGACGGTGCCGTCGATGGTGGTCGCCAGCGAGTCGATGGCGCCGGTGTTGCCGTCGATCTGGCCGACCGTCGACTGGATGGCGCCGACGCTGGTGAGGATCTGGGCCGCCTGGCCGCTCAGCGGGTCCGCAGCGGACTTGATCCCCGCCGCCGACCTGTCGACGGTGGTGAGGACGCTGATGGTGTCGGTGTGGAGCTTGATGTCCCCCACCGACTGGGTGATCGGGGTGACGTTGGCGTCGATGCGGTTCGCCAGCACGAGGGTCTCGATGAGCATCCCCGCCGCGGTGGCGGTGACCGCGAAACCCGCTGCGATCGGCATCAGCCAGTAGGAGAGGACGAGTGGGCGGGCCCGCCTCGTCTGGGGGTCGGTCGTCGCGTACGTGGCCATTACGGGCACTGTGTCCGTGAGCTGGTGAGCGGGGCGTTCTGCGACTTGTGGCAGGCGCTCGAGAGATGTCCGTTGGTGCCGGTGAGCAGGCCCGAGATCGTCGAGAGGTCGTTCTCGACCGGGCCGAGGATCCCGAGCGCCTGGGCCGCCTGCGCCTGGATGGTGCCGACGTTGGGGTTCGCGTGCCCGACGCTGTGGTCGGTCGAGATCAGGTTCTGGTCGGCGGGGACCAGGCTGCTCTCGGCGGTCCCGGCGATGCCGCTCACCGCCTTGACGGTGCCGTCGGCGGCGGTGAGCGTCTGCTGGACCTGGGAGAGCGTCCCGTTGAGGGTGTCCGCCTGGGAGTGGAGTGGGGAGAGCGCCTGCTCGATGGACACCAGGCTGTTGTTGACCTTCGTGACCTGATCGGCGAGCGGGTCGGCGTGGCCCTTGACCGACGTCAGCGCGGTGTCGATCGACGCGAGCCGGTCGTTGGCCTGGAGGAGTGCGCTTCCTGTGAGCCCGACGCAGATCAGCACTGCGCCGGCCAGGACGGCATACACCGCCAGCGAGAGTGTGGTCAGTGCACCGCGCGTCATGGCGTCAGTTCTGCCCGCACTTGCCGGGGCTGCTGCCCGGGGCGCCGATGAGCTGTGCGACTCCGTTGAGGTTGCAGTCGATGGCGTTGGCATTGCTGTCGATCTGCTGGCCGGTGCCGCGGATCGCCCCGGTGTCGGCCTTGATCGAGTTCGCCACGGTGAGCACGCTCGCGAGCTGCCCGTCGATGGTGCTCACCTTCGAGTCGATCGACGACGCGTTGGCCGCGATGCTCGCCGAGCTGCGATTGATCGAGGCCGCGGTGTTGGCGATCTGGCCGGCGGTGCTGTCGATCGAGCCGGCGCTGCCGTTGATCGAGCTCGCGAGCCCGGAGATGCCCTGCGCGGTGTTCAGAGTGGTGCTGAGCTGCCCGCTGAGCGGCTGGACGTCGTTGAGGATCGAGGCGGCGACCTGGTTCGTCTTGGTCAGCTGGAGCACGGCGGCGGTGCTCTCGTTGATGGTGCCACCGAGCTGCTTGATGTCGGCCGCCTTGTCGTTGATGCTGTTGGCGGCGACGAGCACGCGCGCCAGGAGGAAGACCACCGCCACGACGCAGACGATCACGCCCAGCAGGCCGAACAGCCAGAGCGTGTAGGTCCGCGCCGAGAGTGAGTAGGGCCGGTACTGCATCTGATCTCCTCGCCTGATCGGTTGTCGTGTGGAGCGGGCCGGTCAGCCCATGGTGCCGTCGGCGTAGCCGTCGAAGACGGCCTTGCCGGTGGCCAGGTGCCCGAGGATCGCGCGCATCTCGGCGGCGAGCGCCGCCAGCCCGTCGTTGATGGCGAGCAGCGTCGGCGGGACCGGGTCGGTGTTGCCGGCGACCCTGCCGAGGCTCTCGCCGATCGAGGCGAGGTGGCTGCGCGGGCCACCGCCCACCCGGGCGAGGATGGCGTTGACGATCGCGAGCGAGACGAGCAGCGCGATCACGATGACGCCGAAGAGGATGCCGGTGAGGTAGCCGAGGGTGGTGACGGAGAGCGCGGCGAGCATCAGCGTCGCGCCACCTGCTGCGGCAGGTACCGGGTGAGCACCTTCTCGAGGACGACTCCGTGTGCCTCGACGGTACGAGCCACCTCGAGCAGCTCGCCCGCCACCCGCAGGGTCTCGGCGAGCTGAGCCGCGGGTTCGCTGTTGGCTCGGATCTGCGCTGCGGCCCGCGCCGCCGCCGCGGCGTGACGGTTGATCGTCATCGCCGTGGCGATGAGACGCGCGAGCAGCAGGAGCACCACCGGCACGATCACCACCGTCACCACCAGGAGGAAGATCCCCCAGGCGTTGAGGAAGGCGTCGCTGGGCACGAAGGCGAGCACTCTCATGTCGGCTACTCCTGCGCCTGGACGAAGGTGATGAGATGCCCGTCGATCGACTGGAGTCCCGCGCCGATGGTGCGCAGCTCCTTGTTGACCTCCGGGATCGCGTTGAGGATCGCGGTCTCGGCGACGATCGCCTTGAGCGCGCCGACGATCTTCTCGAGGTCGCACCCCTCGCGCGCCCCGAAGTCGCGGAGCACGCGGGTGATGGCGATCACGTATCCGGCGACCGTGAGCAGCAGCGCGGTCGCCGCCACCATGGTCAGGCCCAGCATCAACCCTGGCACGTCGCCTCCCTCCCTCTCACCAGGTGCCGAGTTTCGCCGCCGGCCGGCGGTCGCCGCCGTCGCGCGGGCTCACGCAGGCGGGGCAGTGACGGCAGACCTGTCCGTGACCCGCGATCGCTCCGGTCACCTCGTTGATGTGCAGCGCCGTGGTGCGGATCGGCACCACCGCGCCGTAGACGCTGACGAGCAGCCGCAGGCGGGTGGTGTTCTCGAGGATCTTCGCCCCTGCGCCGAGGATCGTCGACACGTTGCCACCGATGTTCCTGGCGACCACGAGGATGTTGGTGAGCAGCCCCGCGGCCACGATCACCACGACGAAGGCGACGGCGACCGCGATCCACCAGAGCGTGTAGACCTCGATGTCGCTGACCGCGAGAATGCTCATCTCCCTCCTCCCGGTCCGGCCGCCGCCATCCCGAGGATCGCCGCGCCGCCGGCCTCGATCCCCTTCACGGTGTTGAGCAGGTCCACTCCCACCGCCACGGTCGTCTCGACGGCCTTGAGCGGGGCGGTGTTCTCGAGGATCCGGACCGCGGTCACGATGACGCCGTCGGCGTACTCGTCGATGGTGAGCGCGTTCCTCGTGATGCTCCAGATCAGTCCGACGATCGCGACGACGGCGACCACCGCGCCGATCATGGAGACCATCCACACGGTGAAAACCGTGGTGTCACCGAGTTCTGCGAGCACTCGCACACCTCCTCCGCATCCCTGGATCGGGGGGACGCTATCAGCGGCTGCGGTGAGTGCCAATAGTGGCAATCCAGGTATACGCAGCCCGCCTCTAGTCGCGCCACACTCACTGCGGAGCGCTCGTCTCCGCACGGGGCGCGCTGGGGAACGCACAGGCTAGTCGATGGGGTCCGGGAACGCCATCCCCCACGATCACCACGATCCGGTGACGTTTACGGAGAGGTGATCCGCGGGTACGACACTGGGGTCGATGAGCGAGCTCGTCACCCCTCCCCTCCCCACGCCGGCCGGGTGGGACCACCCCGCCGTGCCGCCTTCCCCGGCTCCGCCGCGCCCGGAGCGCCGCCGCGGGCTGGTCGGCAGCCTGCTCGCGGTCCTCGCCGGCGGCGCCAAGTACGGCGTCGCCCTGCTCAAGCTCGGCAAGTTCGGTCCGACGCTCGTCTCGATGGTGCTGAGCCTCGGGGCGCTGACGCTCTTCTACGGCCCCGCCTTCGGCGTGGGCCTGCTCGCGCTCATCGCCGTCCACGAGACCGGGCATCTCCTCTTCGCCCGCCGCGAGGGCATCGCGGTGGGGCTGCCCGTCTTCCTGGGGCCGTTCGGCGCGGTGATCGGCCTGCGCCAGCCGCCGCGAGATGCGCGCCAGGAGGCGGTCATCGCGATCGGCGGACCGGTGGTCGGCACCGCCGGCGCGCTCGTCGTCCTCCTCTGGGGGCTCAGCCTCCCCGACGGCTACCTCCACGGCCTGCTCGTCAGCCTCGCCTACTTCGGCTTCTTCCTCAACCTCTTCAACCTCGTCCCGATGAGCCCGCTCGACGGCGGCCGGGTGGCGAGCGCGCTGAGCCGCTGGGCCAACGTGCTCGGGCTCGCGGTGATCGCGGGGCTGGTCGTGGTGATGATCGGAGCGGGGACCCTCAACCCCTTCCTCCTCCTCATCCTCCTCATCGGCGGGCTCAGCACCGTGCAGCGGTTCCGCCAGGCCCGCCTCCACCCCGAGTACTCGGTGATGCCGCCGGCCACCCGGCTGTGGATCGGGGCCGCCTACCTCGGGATGCTCGCGATCACCGCGATCGGGATGACCTTCACCCACGGCCAGCTCCCGGTCCGCGCCGGCCTGTAGCCGGGCTATCCCTCCACGTGCCCCCGGCGGATGCCGAGGGCGACGAAGTGGGCGACGAGGTCGCCGATCCGCGGCACCCGGCCCACGACGCGCAGCACCCGCGGCGGCGCGCCGGCGAGCGCCGGGCGGAGCAGCGCGCGCTGCGCCAGGGCCTGGACGAGCTGGACGATGCGCGTCGGCAGCTCGCGGCGCCGCTGCACCGCGGCGAGGTCGCGCTCGGTGACCGTGCCGGAGAGCAGCGGGCCGGCGAGGATGTTGGCGGCGGCCACCGCGTCCTGGATGGCGAGGTTGATCCCCACCCCGCCGACCGGCGACATCGCGTGGGCGGCGTCGCCGATGCAGAGCAGACCGGGTCGGTACCAGCGGCGCAGCCGGTTCGCCTCGACGTTGAGCAGGTGGACCTGGTCCCAGCTCTCGATCTCGTCGACCCGGCCGGCGAGGAAGGGGGCGATCTCCGCGACCCGGCGGCGGAAGGCGCTCAGGCCGGCGCGGCGGATCTCGGGATCGCCCCCCTTCGGGATGACGTACCCGGCCTGCCAGAACTCGCCCCGGTTGAGCAGGACGAGGAAGCTGCCCGCGCCGACCTGACCGAAGATCGCCTCGACGTCGCCGGGACTGCGGGAGATCCGGAACCAGAGCACGTCCATCGGTGGGGAGCTCCGGTGGGGCACGAGGCCGGCGGCGGCGCGCACCCGCGAGTGGCGGCCGTCGGCGCCGACCACGAGCCGGGCGCGGACCTCGCCCTCGCCGTCGGGGCCGCGGTAGCGGAGCCCGCGGACGGCCCCTCCTTCCTCCACGAGACCGGTGACCTCGGTGCGACGACGCAGCTCGAAGCCGGGATACCGCGCCGCCTCGCTGCTGAGGAACTCGAGCAGGTCCCACTGGGGCATGAAGGCGACGTACCGGTGCCTGCTGGGGAGGCGGGCGAAGTCGGCAACGGTGGCATGCTCGCCGTCGCCGACACCGAACTCGAAGCGCGACACCGTGTGGTGGGGCAGCTGGAGCAGCCGGTCGGTGAGCCCGAGGTCGTCCATGATCTCGAGCGTCGCGGGATGGATGGTGTCGCCGCGGAAGTCGCGGAGGAAGTCCGCGTGCTTCTCGAGAACGAGGACGCGCACACCGCGGCGGGCGAGGAGCAGCCCGAGCAGGATCCCGGCGGGGCCGCCGCCGGCGACGGCGCAGTCGACGTGGGTGGTCGTGGTCATGGCCGTGTGACCTCCGGGCTCATGGCGCGCAGCCAGTGGTGGGCGATCTCGACGACCGCGGCCTCGGGGTCGAGACCGAGCTCGACGCCGGCCAGCCGCTCGAGGAGCGGACGCTGGAGGATGTGGAAGACCACCGGCCCCGCCAGCGTCTGGAGGGCGAGCAGGGGGTTCATGGGACGCAGCCGTCCCGCCTCCATCTGCGCGCCGAGGTAGCCGGTGACGGCGCGGATGGTCGCGGCGGCCGCCTCGTCCATCGCCGCCTCGGCCTCGGGTCCGGCGCTCGTGGCCTCGAACAGCAGGGTGCGGAGCACACCGGGACGCGGACCGGCTGCGCGCAGCGCGGCGAGCGCCATCGCGGGGACGACCTCCTCGGGGGGCCGGCCCGCCATCCGGGTCACGGTCTCGAGCACCGCGTCGAGCGGGGAGTAGACGCGGATGAGGCCCCGGAAGAGCGCCTCCTTGCCGGCGAAGAGCCGGTAGACCGTCGCCCGCGACACCCCGGCGCGGTCGGCGACGTCCTCCATCGTCGCCCGGGCGATGCCGACCTCCCCGACCACCTCGGCGGCGGCGGCGAGGACCCGGCCGGCACTGTCCTGGTCGGGCTCGACGTCGAGCAGCCGGAGCAGCTCGGCGCGCGAGCCGACGAGGCGGTGGACGGTGGCCCGGGAGACCCCGGCCGCGGTCGCGACCTCGGCGAGCGAGGGGCTGCGCCCGGCCTCGAACTCGTGCCGCGCGGCGCGGAGGATGCGGTCGAGGGTCGTGTCGGCGGGACCGGTCATGCGACGAGACTAGACGATACATCTCGTCTCGTCAAGTAGCGAGCGAAGGACCTCCCCGCAGGCGCGCGGACATCGATGCGTCGAGCGCGGCGTCGATCGCGGTCCACGCCATGGCGACCGCGCCGTCGACCACCGCCCGGTCGGCGGCGGGCCGGATGCAGCAGGCGGCGAACTCGGGCTGGTGATTGGAGTACGGGCGGGCGTCGATGTCCACCATCGGGTGGATCGAGGGGATGGCGAGCGAGACGTTCGCCATGTCGGTCGAGCCGAGCATCCGGTCGGCGGGGCCGCCGGGCTCGGTGAAGTGGCGGCCGAGCGCCTCGGCATTGCGCCGGTAGAGGCCGGCGAGGGCATCGTCGACGCGGAACTCCGAGTAGGGGCGCGGGTCGTCGTGGAAGGTGAGCCGGCAGCCGGTGGCGAGCGCGCCCGCGTCGAAGCAGGCGCGCACCCGGGGCTTGAGGTCCTCGAGCTCGGCGAGCGTCGCCGACCGCGCGTACCAGCGGCCGGTGGTGTGCGCCGGCACGACGTTGGGGGCGCCGCCGCCGAGGGTGACGATGCCGTGCACCCGGTCGTTCGGCCGCAGGTGCTGGCGGAGCAGGCCGATCGCCACCTGGGCGACGGTGAGGGCGTCGGCGGCGTTGACACCGTCCTCGGGATGGACCGAGGCGTGCGCGGCGCGGCCGTGGTACTCGACCTCGAGGTGGGCGACGGCGAGGCACGGCATCCCTTCGCGCTCGTAGGGGAAGGGGTGGACCATCATCGCCGCGTGCACGCCGTCGAAGACGCCGGCCTGGAGCAGCAGGATCTTGCCCCCGCCGGCCTCCTCGGCCGGGGTACCGATCACCCGGACCCGCAGCCCGACGTCGTCCGCGACCCGGGCAAGGGCGATGCCCGCTCCGACCGCGGCGGCGGCGATGACGTTGTGGCCGCAGGCGTGGCCCACCTCGGGCAGGGCGTCGTACTCGGCGCAGACCGCGATGGTGAGCGGCCCGTCGCCGGCCTCGGCGACGAGCGCGGTGGGCAGGTCGCCGGCGCCGGTGCGCACCGCGAGCCCGGCGGCGTCGAGCTCGGCCGCGACCCACTCGCAGGCGTGCACCTCCTCGAAGGCGAGCTCGGGATGGGCGTGGATGCGATGGCTGAGCGAGACCAGCCGGTCCTGCGCCTCCTGGACCGCCGCCTGCGCCGCCTGCCGCGCATCCATGGCCGCCATCATGCCAGCAGAGCGACGAGCGAGTTGTCGAAGGTGAACTCGACGAGGGCGACGACGATCACCGTCCACCCCAGGGCCCACGCCGCCGGCTCGATGCCGAGGTGGGCGAGGAGCGAGGCGACGCCGAGGAGAAGGCCGCTCGCGACGTCGCCGGCACGTCGGGGGGCCGGGTCCTCGCCGCTGAGGGAGGGACCGCGCAGATGGAGCGCGGGCAGGAGCCGGCCGCTGATCAGCCGCGGCAGGGAGAGCGCAGGGTGGACGCCGGCGGCGAGCAGCAGCAGCGCGACCGCGGGCAGCACCAGGTCGAAGCGGGGGTGGGAGCGGGCGAGGGCCCAGCCGGGGGCGAGCACCGCCATCACGAGCGCCCGC
The DNA here is from genome assembly GCA_035544475.1 of Candidatus Dormiibacterota bacterium. GTDB lineage: Bacteria > Chloroflexota > Dormibacteria > Aeolococcales > Aeolococcaceae > CF-96. Next base: position 12,200 of record DATKEY010000063.1, read on the forward strand.
TGAATGCGCGCAGCGGTGCGGTCGACCGGCGTGGCCCCGGCGGTCCCCGCGCGCGCCAGCCCCAACAGCCACGCGAACGCGGCGGCGGGCCAGGTCGGAAGCGGATCGACGAGGGTGGGCTGGGGCGCCGGAGGACGCCCCTCCTGCTGCTGAACGGACATCCGCGCCCCCCTCTCCGACGGCCCCTCGACGCTGCGCCGGTGGAGCGTGGACCCGCGCGCGGACCGCCGTCAAGGCCCCCCGATCAGTCCCCTGTGACGCGCATCGCCCAGGTCATGTGGGGGGTGTTCCACGCCGCCGCCGGCGCCCCCTCACGCCCGAGGAGGATGAGCCCGCCGCGGCCGCCGACGCGGCGCGCGAGCAGCTCGAGGCACTCTCCGGCGACCTCCGCCGCGTCGCCGGCGGCGAGCCGCTCGACGGCGCGGTGGCAGAGGACGGTGCGGATGAACCCCTCCCCCACGCCGGTGGCGCAGGCGGCCCCCGCCTCGTCGTCGGCGTAGAGGCCGGCGCCGAGCAGCGGCGAGTCACCGATCCGCCCCGGGCGCTTGCCGGCGAGGCCGCCGGTCGACACGGCGACGGCGAGGGCGCCGCCGGCATCGCGGGCGACCGCGCCGACGGTGTCGCCCGAGGGCGCGGACTGGACGGCCCGCCGCGCCGCGACGAACACCTCCGGGTCGCTGAGCTCGACACCGCGCTCGGCGGCGAAGCGCGACGCGCCGTCGCCGACGAGGAGGACGTGACGCCCCTCCTCCATCACCTCGAGCGCGAGGTCGACGGGATGGCGGACGTCGCGCACCGCGCCGACCGCGCCGGCGCGCAGGCCGTCGCCGAGCATCACCGCGGCGTCGAGCTCGGCGACGCCCTCGGCGTTGAGGCAGGCGCCGAGCCCGGCGTTGAGGAGCGGCGCGTCCTCCATCAGCCGCACGGCGGCGACCGCCGCGGCGAGCGCGCCCTGGGCGATCGCCGCCCAGCCCGCCTCGAGCGCCGCCTCGACCGCCGCCTGGGCGCGTGGCCTCTCCGCGACCGGCCGGTCGCCGGCGCCGCCGTGGACGATGAGCGCGGCGCGCCCCACCCTCAGCGGCGGACGGTCGCGTCGCTGAGGACGCAGCCGTACACGCCGGCGATCGACTCGGGGTCGGGGAAGCCGGCGAGGTCGGCGACCATCACGAGGTGGGCGCCGCCCGCCGCGTCGCGGCGGCGGAGGAAGAGGGCGAGGGACTCGTCGCCCGCGCGTGCCTCGCTGAGGCCGAAGACCACGCCGTCGCAGAGCAGGGTGACGATCTCGCGCTGCTCGCGGCGCGCGAGCGCGACCCCGAGCGGACGCGCCTCGGTGAGCCGGGCCGCGACCGCGGCCGCGGCGGTCGCGTCGAGCCCGAGGATCAGCGCGGGCAGGTCCCCACCGGCGCTCATCCCCTCCGGCGACGCGCCGTGCCAGACGGCGGTCGCGCTCAGGCCGCCGGCCGAGCTCTGGGCCACCGAGCCGAAGCCGATCACCGCACCGTCGGGCAGGAGGTCGGCGACGAGCTCGCCCGATGCCTCCCGCATCCCGGGCTCGCCCTGGGGATCGGCGGACATCGCGCTCACCGTGTAGCGGCCGCGACGGCCGTCGGGGAGCGTGGTCTCACCCCGGGTCGCCCCGTCCGCGGGACCCGCCTCGAGATGCGCCGCGACCGCCGCGAGGGCGAGCGCGAGCAGCCGGCTGCGCCGGCCGTCGATCTCCCCCGGCTCCTCGCCGTCGAGGGCGAGCATGCTCGGGATCAGCGTCTCCGCCTCCGGCCACCCGTGCCTACGGGACCGGGCGGCGTCCGGAGGGATCGCGTCGGCGTCGAGAAGGAGCGCGCAGCTCCCCGGCGGCGCCGCGGTCGGGTCGCCCGGCATCCCACGGCCGGCGACTCGGGGGATGAGGAGCAGCCCCGGCCGGGTGTCGCCGGTCCCCATCACCCGCGCCAGCCACTGCCCGGTGTCGGAGCCGGCGCGGAGCTCGAGGGCGAGCGGCGCGTCCACGGAGAGCGTCTCCCAGGGCCGGGCGCGTGCGAAGGCGAGCGCCTCGGTGTAGAGGAGGTGCCGGTCCTCGGCCGCGGGCGGCACCGCGACCGCGGCACGGCCGCCGAGGTGGGCGACGTGCGCGTCGAGGACGTCCTCGGCCTCGTCGTCGACGGGGTGGTCGACGACCTCCACCGTGGAGGAGAGGTCGAAGACCTGGAGGTGGCGGCGCAGGCGGTCGGCGAGCGCGGGGGCGCACCAGAGCCGGGCGGGCAGCTCCTGCACCGGCAGGTCGGGCCGCCCCGAGGCGAGCTGGAGCGCCTGGACGAGGGATCGATCCTCGTCCTCGGCGAGGCGGGCGCCGAGCACCTCGCCGGCGCGCGCGTCGCGCACGAGCGTGGCGACGACACGACGGTCGGAGTCGGGGACGGTGATCGTCCCGGTGAGGTCACGCTGGAGGATCACCCATCCCGGACCGAGCCCGCTCCCGCCCATCGCCGTCCGCCTCCGCTGTGCTGCCGCGCCCGGGCATCGTACGCGGCGGTCCAGACTCGGCGGGTGCGCGAGAGAGGGGCAGGTCCGCGGCGGCTGTCAACCGGGACCGGCCGGGCGGCCTCTGGACGGGGTGACATGATCGGCGCCCTCCTCCGCGACGAGGCCGCCCGGCGCGCCGCCGACCTCGACGCCGCGCTGGTGGTCCACACCCCCCGGCTGCTCGGGATCGCGCTCGCGATCCTCCGCGACCCCGCGGAGGCCGAGGACGCGGTCCAGGAGACATGGGAGCTCGCCTGGCGCGCGTGGGACTCGCTCCGCGACCCGGACGCGCGCGGCGCCTGGCTGCGCCGCATCTGCGTGCGCCGGTGCGTCAGCCGGCGACGCCGCCTCGCCACGAAGCGCCGCACCGAGTCCGGGGTCGATGCCGGGGCCGCGGGTGCGGTCTGCGACGGCTATCGGGCGGTGGAGTGGGAGCTCGCCCTGCGCCGGCTCAGCGTCCGCCAGCGCGCGGTGCTCGTCCTCCACTACCAGCTGGGATACACCCTCGACGAGTGCGCCGCTCAGCTCGGCTGCCGCCCGGGCACGGTCCGCCAGCACCTCGCCCGCGCCCTGGCGCGGCTGCGGAGGAGCCTCGATGGCTGAGCTCGACGGCCTCGAGGAGCGGCTCCGCGAGCACCTCCGCCGGTCGGCCCCGGTCCCCGACGGCTCCGCGGGACGCGTGGTCGCGGCGGTGCGCGCCCGGCTCGAGGAGACGCCGCGCCGCCGCCCGGTCGCCGCGCTCGCCGGGGTCGTCAGCGGCGTGATGCTCGCCGGGGTGCTCGGCGCCGCCCTGTGGTCGCGGACGGGCGCGCCCTCCGGCGCGGAGCCGCCCCAGCCGCCCGCCGGTGCCCAACCGGGCGTCGGCGTCTCGAGCGAGAAAGGGACCGCGTTCTCCGTCGTCGACGTGGCCTTCGGGGACGACCTGCACGGCTGGGAGGTGGGCAGCGCGTGCACCGGGGGCGGGTGCACGCTCGCGGTACGGGCCACCGCCGACGGCGGCCGCAGCTGGACCGCGCCATCGCCGGTCGGCCCCCGACCGCCGGGCGCGGACGCGGCCGCTCAGGTCGCCTTCCGCGGCGCCCGCAGCGGATTCGTCGCCGCCGGCGGGCTGTTCACGAGCGGTGACGGAGGACGCACCTGGAGCCGGACGGCTCTCCCCGCGAGCGTGGTCGCGGTGGCGCCGCTCAACGGCTCGGTGTGGGCGCTGCAGGCGTGCCCGGGGTCACCGCCCTGCGCGGTGCGGGTGCTCGTCTCCGCCGACGGGGGCCGACACTGGGCCGGCACGGCCACGCAGCCGGCCGTCAGCGGCCCGGACGCCACGATGGTGCGGGTGAGCCCGGTCGACGCCTTCGTCTCCGGCTCCGCCCCGGAGGGGCACGGGGGCTCGCGGCTCGCGGCCACCCGCGACGGCGGCCGGACCTGGGAGCCGGTGCCCGACCCGTGCGGTCTCAGCCCGGCCGGCGCCGCACCGTCGATCGCCGCCCTCGAGCCGACCGAGCTCTGGGTCGCGTGCGACGGGCTGGCGGGGCGCTCGGTCCACCGCTCGCGCGACGGCGGGAGACACTGGGTGATGCGCGCCTCGGCGGCGCCGGGCGAGGACGTGCTCGGGGCCGGCGGCCGGCTCGATGCGGTCGCCCTCGCGCCCCGCGGGCCGGTCTACCTCGGCCTCCTGGCGGGTCCGCTGCTCCGCAGCGGCGACGGGAGTGCCTGGACGGTGTCGCTCGACGCGACCGGTGCCGGTGGGGTCCGGCGGGTGGAGTTCGTCGACACGAGCCATGGCTGGGTGGTCACCGGGAACGGACGGGCGCTCGGCACCGCCGACGGAGGCCGCACGTGGACCGCGCTCGCGCCGTAGCCACCGCGGCCGTGCCGGCACTCGTGCTCCTCAGCGGCTGCTCCGCGCCGTCGGCGCACGAGGCGGCGTCGCGGGCACCGGCACCGGCGACATCCCCGCCGCCGCCGAGCAGCCCGCCCGCGCGCACCGCGGAGGACACCGGACGGCCGCCCCAGCTCGTCGCGGTCTCCTTCGACGGCTCCGGCGACATCGGGCTGTGGCGCTACTGGCGCGCGGTGGCGCGGCGCGACCACGCCCATCTCACCTTCCTCCTCAGCGGGGTCTACCTCCTGTCCGCCGCCGACGCGGACCTCTACCACCCCCCGCGCCGCCCGCCGGGCAGCTCCGACATCGGCTTTGTCGAGGCCGCCCCGGGGATGTCCGACCGCGCCACGATCGCCGGGCTCCTCGACGAGATCGCCGCGGGGCGCGCGGAGGGGGACGAGCTCGGCACCCATTTCAACGGCCACTTCTGCGGTCCGCGTGGTGTCGCCTCGTGGACCGCCGCCGACTGGGCCAACGAGCTCGAGGCCTTCGACACCCTGCTCGAGGGCGCCCGGGTGCACAGCCACCTGACCGGCGCACAGGCGGCGGCGCCGCCGCCCCCTGCGGCGGTCGCGGGCGCCCGCACCCCCTGCCTCGAGGGCGACCTCGGCGTGCTCCACCGCGTCCTCGCCGCCCGTGGGTTCCTGTACGACAGCAGCGCCACCGCCGGCCTCGGCGAATGGCCGGTGCGCGACCGGGGGGTGTGGAGCCTGCCGCTCACCATCGTCCCCCGGGCCGGGACGCCGTACCGCAACGTCGCGATGGACTACAGCTTCTACGTGAACCAGTCCGGCGCGGTCGACGCCCCCGCGGCCGCGGAGCCCGTCCTCGAGGAGCAGACCTACGCGAGCTACCTCGACGCGTTCCACACCCTCTACGCCGGCGACCGCGCACCGTTGATCATCGGCCACCACTTCACGACCTGGAACCACGGCGCCTACCTCCGGGCGCTGACCCGGCTCCTCGACGCGGTGTGCGGCCTCCCCGAGGTGCGATGCGTCTCGCTCGCCGAGCTCGCGGCGTGGCTCGACGGCCACCCGCGGTAGCGGGCTACCGGACCCGCTCGGCGACGAGTGCGAGGTTCTGCGCGAGCCAGGGCAGCGGGCGGCCGAGGTCGACGACCCGGCGGAGCAGCACGGGGTGGTTCGGCGCGAAGCGGCAGAAGACGGAGTGCACCGCGTCGCGCAGGCCGCGCTTCGGAACCCAGATCGGCAGGGGCAGGACCAGGCCCTCGAGGTGGCGGATCCGTGCCCCCGCGGCGGCGACCTCCGCACGCAGCTCGGCGACGGTGTACTCGTGGAGGTGCTCGGGGTTCTGCACCTGCTCGCGTCCGGTGACCCGCGCCCAGAGATGGCGGCGGTTGGGGGTGGTGAGGACGAGCCGGCCGCCCGGGCGGAGCAGCGAGACCCAGGCGCGGAGCGCCTCGGGACGCTCGACGAGGTGCTCGATGATCTCCCCCGCATACACGGCGTCGAACCCGCCGTCGGCGAAGGGCACGCGCTGCGCGGATCCCCGGACCGCCGCGGCCGCACGGCCCGAGCGGAGAACCTCGCGGAGCGCCTCGTCGTCCCAGTCGCAGGCGACGAGGTCGAAGCCCCACGGCCCGGCCATCCCCACGAGCGAGTAGCCGGAGCCGAGGTCGAGGACCCGGCCGGTCACTCCACGGAGCAACCGCCGCGCCTGCTCGATCCGGGCGGCGTGGAAGGCGGTGTTGAAGGGCTGCGGGGTCGCGTAGCTCACCTCCTGGTGGTGCTCGCGGCCGTAGTGACGGCGGAGCACCTCGGAGTCGGTCGAGACCACCTCGTGGGGGCGTCCGTTCACCGTGAAGGTGAGCCGCGGCCAGGGGATGAAGCCGTCGGCGACCTCCTCGTCGTCTGCGCGACGGCCGTCGACCCGGCACAGCTCGGGGGCGAGAAGGTCGATCTCGAGCCGGGCGCCGCCCTCGGGGAAGCGCCAGCGCCCGGCGACGGCGCCGCCGTCGGGGTCGTGGAGGAGCACCTCGACCGGCCCGGCGGGGAGCGGGAGCTGGAACTCCGGGACGCGCTCGGCGGTGGGCATCGGCCCGGATGCTAGTGGGTCAGGGGGTGACGGTGACGGTGAGCCGGTAGACCTGCACGTACATGGGGCACATCCGCCCCGGCGGGCAGGACGGCGCCCTGCTCGCGTTCACCGTGGCGGTGCCCTGCGAATCCGCGACGAAGGTGGCCGAGGTGACGGTGTTCGGCCCGGGCGACGGAGTCGCGCACATCGCGTTCGGCGGGCAGACGAGCATCGGCTGCATCGCGGTGTCGCGGAGCACCTTCCCGTCGCTGCTCTGTGGCCGGCTCCAGCCGCCGTGGAGGGTGACGGTGAGCGTATCGCCGCGGCGCAGGGTCACCGACTTCGTGTTGTCGGCCTCAGTGGCCTCGGCATGGTGATGCCGTGCCTCGAGATGACCGCGGGTGGCGCTCGCCACGGCGGGGGTCGACCTGGCCGACACCACCTGCCAGGCGGAGCTCACGGCGACCGTCGCCATGACCCCCGCCAGCGCGCACCGCACCGCCGACCGTACCGGCCGGCTGCGCCGCTCGTGCACTCTTCTCACTCCCTTCCCGGCGGGCGTCCTCCCGCCGCCGAGAAGAGAAACGGCTGAGAGCCGCGAATTTTGCACGGATGCCCACATTGGCCGGGGATCTCTTGCCGACATCTTGCCCATGTCTTACAGACCTCTTACGTGCGGAGAGCCATCCTGCCACGCAGAACGTGCAGCGGCGCAACGGCGGGAAGGGCGCCCCACACGGTCGTCGTGTCGATCCTGTGGCTGGGCAGAGGGTGGCGACGGCCTGCGGACCGGCTCGGGGGTCGCACCTCCGCCCACTGTGGCACTGCGCTCCAGTGACCGCTCAGGGAGGGGCTGCCGCAGGGTTGAAATCGACGACCATTGGCGCCGCGGTGCCATGCGCCGCGGCCATGCACAGAGAGATTAGGGAAAGGGAATGATCTACAGAATGTCTGCACTGCGCCGGCTCGTGGCCGTGGGCGCGGTGATGGTGGCCTGTGCGGCGGGCAGCCTCGCCCTCACCACCACCCATGTGAGCGCGGCGACGGCCGCGCCGTCGGTGACCGCGGCCGCCCCGGCGGACGCGACCCCGATGAACGCCAACGAAGCGACCCCGATGACCCCGAGCAGCTGGTGCCGCTGGGGCGACTGCCGCGGTGACCGCGGCGGCGACTGCCGCTGGCGCGACTGCGGCGGGGGTCGCGACCGCGACTTCTGCCGCTGGAACGACTGCGATCGGGGCGGTCGC